>NZ_JAKIKS010000002.1 GCF_023284005.1 Shewanella surugensis | reverse complement strand
AAGCTTCCGAATACGGTCAAGCAAATGCATTAATTGAAGGTTTTGAGCCTCAATATGTTTTAGCTGACAGGGGTTATGACTCAGATGATTTTGTTAAAGCCATTGAAAATACAGGGGCTGTAGCCGTTATCCCCTCACGTAGAGGAAGAAAAGAACCCCGAATTCATGATACTGAGTTATATAAAGAGCGAAACCTTGTAGAACGATTATTTCAAAAATTGAAACAGTTCCGTAGAGTGGCTACGCGCTATGAGAGAAAGGCTAAGTACTATTTAGGGACGCTTCAATTAGCTGCTTCTATGATTTGGTTAGCGTAATTGTCAACGCCCCCTAGGCAGAGTTGAAAAAAGGTTTCACAAGATTGATTGAGTTGTTCTCGCCTGAAGCTCCCTTCATCTGACTTTTTAGCCAATTCAAGTAATAGCTCACAGGCTTTATTACCTATGACATCATCTCTTGTAGTTAAATTGCAAAGAATATCAATTGCTTCTTGATCATTATTAAATGAAAAATGCTTTAATGCATCAAAAGTATCGGTTAATTGAAGTTGATTAAATTGCTCTTCACTAATGCTTTCTGTTGAAAATAATGCATTAAATCTAACGGGTTGTTGTTTTGTGTCAGCAGGGGTTACACAGTCTAAAAATCGCGTGCTAGTTTCGGATATGGTGATCATGAAAAACCTTAGTTATTTAAAATATCATTATCGAAAGTAGAATATTTCTCTGCATATAATGATGTGTTTTAAATTCGGGAGGTAGGATAAAAAAAATGATTATGTCGCTATCTGGTTAGACCTGTTTATTATGGAATGGACTATCCGAACTTAACCGTTTAAGTCTATGTTATTAAACATTTTTCAGGTGTTTATTGTTGAAGTATTGGTTAAACTATAATTAATCTTCTTATATTTTTTATGGGTTTTTAGATGGGGGATGATTACTTCTTTGTTCTTGTTCTTGTTCTTGTTCTTGTTCTTGTTCTTGTTCTTGTTCTTGTTCTTGTTCTTGTTCTTGTTCTTTTTCTTTTTCTTGTCACTATTATTTAATTAAATATATTCTTTAAAAAAAACATGTGGTTGAGTTTTTTATTTAAAAGTCGGTATTACAAGGTAAATATTTACCTTACTTTAAAGGTCGAGTAAATTACTATTAATGTATTCAAATAGAAAGTAATGAAGATGGGGTTTGTTTTTCTTCTTATAGGAGGTTACTTCTGTAAGGTAGGCTTCATTATGAGCTTAGCTATTCTCTTAAAACAGCATCTGTGTCATTCATTCCTGATTAGAATACTAAACCTTTTCTATTGTTACAGGTTTTATCTTATGGGGAACTGGCTTACGAAAAAGACATGCCTGCGATCGATGGTTGCCATTATCTATCACCTTTGCAACGACTCGAGAACCAAAGGTTTGGCTATTGGCATTTTGTGTGAGCTTGATTCGAAGGGCAGTATTGTGGGGAGAAGGTTGGATCCGCGACATTTTTCAGGAGAAGTGACATAGGACGCTAAGGCAAGATCGCAAAGACGTTATCCATTAGGGCAAGAAAGTTTGTAAGTGGCGTTAGCGGGCAAGCAACAAATAGGCCAAGCGTTTACTGAGCAGTTTGATGCACCATTTATCTTGTCTCCCATTCTTGGACACCTTGAACTCATGCCTGTATATGACAGCATTAATCGACGTTATGGCGGTGGAATGCTATTTTTCACAGGGCAGCGCTGAGACTCTTTAACGCCACGATACACGACGCAGTGGCGGTGTTTACCGAATATCCGTTGCTGAAGGTTTACGAAGTCACTGTTTAAGCATTGGATGAACGAAACCAATTAAGCATTGAGTCTTTCAAATACCCCATGTAATTAGAGAGCTTAATTTCCCATGTCAGATTAGGGGTAAAGACGTGTTTGACGTTAGAGGAGCGTGCCGATATTTGTTCTGTGGCTGCTTTTGCATTGAGATCTTCAGAAGACATCGGAAGAATACGACTTTGATGGATCCCTTCTGGTATGGTTTTTCCTTGACCGTGATAGCCGGTTACTTTGACGCTATGAAATCCTAAGCAGCCTAAAGAGTCGCTAAATTCTTGTGCAAAAGGTTGGCGTTCAATGGTCTTTGTACTCCAAAAAAATAACCAAGGTTTACTGATGGTCGTCGGCTTACTCGCTTTACTTAACTCTGCTTCATTGAAAGAACTGATCCTGTTACTGTCAGCACTCCAACAGGCCGTAGTTCTAATATCGGAGAAATCTTTTCTCAGTCCTGCTTTTGCGAGTTCTTCAGCGAGTTTATAAGCTGTTTTACCTTCAGCTAATGTTGAGTTGATTTTGGGCGTGAGAGTATGACTACCTGCGCCGCCGTGACCGATGACATACAGTTTGTTGTTGTCGGGTGAAAGTTGCTGCAGATTATGTTCGCTCTGATTACTCGATACTTTTAGTTGTTTCAATACACTGGCATAAGTGGTGTATTCTTGTGCTAACTTGATTGTTTCTTCTAATTTTTGAGCGCTTGCAAATAATTTTCTACTTAACTCTGGTTTGATATTACGTATGTGTTCAGCATCTTGCTTATATTTTTGGAGAACGCCTTCTATATCTGTTTTTTCTCCCCGTGCTAGTTGTTCCAATTGTTGGTTTATTTTGTTTGCAGCATTTTCATAAGAAATTAATAATTTATTTTTTACTTGTTCAAACTGTGCTTTAGCATTGTCATCTTTAAGGATAACAGGATAGAGTGCTTTGCCCTGTTTGAGTCGATTTAGGTTATGGCCTAAACAAGCTAATACGGAGTCTTTTACGGCAAAGGGGCTATAAATCACGCCTTTTTTTTCGATTTTAAGCGTATTGCTTTGGCTGGTTGATTGATCGCAGGATATCCCTGTTAACTGCTTAGCGACAGATGACTGTGTACCACTACTTCTTTCGGTTTCATTGAGTAGAGGTTCCGATATGGATGCTGTGGATGGGGGATTTGTTGTTGAAATAAAGGGCATAATAGACTCTTAAATGATGATTGTATATTTTTATATGGTGTTAGCGATTGCTGGTGAAAATGTGGCAAATAGCATCAATTTTTTGATAGAAATACTCAATGATCGTGCCTAAATTTTGCGGAGAGTGCAGGCAAGCAATATCCACTAAGGCTTTAAGTTCATACCCTGTTGGGGTTTTAACTAACATGGCTTGTTCGAGTTCTAAAAAAGGTATGGGTTCTTGTAGCAGGGTGAAAATTTCAGCTGCTTGTTGAGTGATTAAAGCCGCTGTTAAATCATTAAAAGCAGACCATAACCATAATCGGTCATTTTCAATGCTGAGGGTAATATTGGGCAGTGAGTCAAATTCAAGATGAATACTGGAATGAGAGCGGAAGCCTGTTAGTTTCTCCGGTGGACATGCCAGTGACAGAAGCGCCTGCTCAACCAAATATTCTAAACTTTGATGATAGTGTTGTGAGAAAGAGAGAGGGGTCGATGTCTGCATATATTGGCTCAGTTATTGGATGTTTCAGTATGGCTTGAAGGATCACTTTGAGGCTAATATATTGCTTTGGTCTCACGTGATATATTAAAAATCAGCATTATTGCAATAAACTGGTAAGAGGAGGTAGTGACGGGTTAATCAAGTGGTACAGGGATAGTGATTCAAGATCTTTAAAGTAAGGGAATAAATTAATTTTCATATTGAATCCCACTGATTTTCATTGGTTTTTTACAGGGAGATTGAGAGGTTAGTGAAATGTAGGGATGAGACAGTAAGTGGGAGTAATAATCTGTAGCGTGTGTAAAAAACAAGTTAAAATGAAAAACGCGCAGTAAGAATAAACTTACTGCGCGTTATCAAAATTTGGTGGCCCCTCACAGACTCGAACTGTGGACCTAACGATTATGAGTCGTGTGCTCTAACCAACTGAGCTAAGGGGCCGACTTAAGGTAATCGTCATCACCGAAAGCGAGAGAGAGTATACGAACTTTAATGGAGCTTGTCACCTCTGATCTCAACAGAAAATGCTATATTTGATTCAAGTGCTTATCTGTTAATCAATCCATGGCTGATTTTTAATGATGGCGTCTTTATTTCATCATTAAATTGATGATGTTAAGCTCGCTATTGAGAGAAACTACGGCTGTAGACTCTGTTGGCGGATGACATTATCGGCTCAGTAGGAGCAACGGAGTGTATAGGAAGTATCATGTGGTGAATATTTGACCTATTATATCTAGAGATCATTTTGAACATGCACTCAGGATTGATGACAACAATGGGTCACATAAGTTGATAATATGACTGCTGATTTTTCAAATAAGGTCTCATCAAACATTGATCTTGAGCAGACATCGACGAGCCTTTTTTCATTTGAGCACCTTGATTGTACAACAAGTGTGGAGACTGCTACGACAGAAAAACAGCGCGTGCCATTGGTGGCCGAATTGCCATTATCAATAAGTTATAACGGCATTAATCACGTGGTCATGATGGTCTCTCCCTATGACTTAGATGATTTTATTCTGGGGTTTTCATTATCGGAAGCATTGATTAGTCAGCCAATACAGTTAAAAGATATTGAGTACCAACACACTGATTTAGGTATTGAAGCAAGTGTCACAATTAGTGAATGTGAGTTTAATGCCATGAAAAATAAACGCCGACAATTATCGGGGCGCACGGGTTGTGGTATTTGCGGTCGTGAAGCATTAGAAAGTCTCTGGTTAAATAATCCTCCTTTATCGGCATTACCTTTACCTCCAGCGTTATCGTTTCAAAATTTAAATCATAAAATTACACCTTGGCAACAACATGGACAAATCACGGGAGCCTTACATGCGGCATTATTTGTCACCAATGAAGGTGATATTCGGGTCTGCCGTGAAGATGTGGGCAGGCATAATGCGCTGGATAAGTTATTGGGCTTTATCTGTAAAGAAAAATATGATATCACCAGTGGCTTTGTCGTCATAACGAGTCGTTGTAGTTATGAGCTTATCCAAAAGCTTGCGCAGCATGGTATGGCGACATTAGCCTCTTTGTCAGCGCCGAGTTCTTTAGCGGTGACATGGGCCAGAAAATATAATATTAACCTCATTCATGTGCTTCATCGAGAGGCGCCTCGAGTGTATAACCGAAGTTCGTAATCATAGTTCATAAGCACAGCTTATAAGCTTAGTGTTACTCAAGATGTGACTAGGAGTCGTTATGAGTAAGAAGATAACGCAATACCACAATGCCGCAGGTGGATGGGGCGCGCTTGCGAGTACAGCGAAGCATCTCATTAAAAGTGAGAATATTGCAAAGAATATTCGTAATTTACTCAATACCAATCAAGATAAGGGCTTTGATTGTCCCGGTTGTGCTTGGGGGGACAATGATGAGGTGGGTCATTTTAAGTTTTGTGAAAATGGCGCCAAGGCGGTGAATTGGGAAGCGACCAGTAAAAGGGTCAGCAGCGATTTTTTTGCACAACATAAGCTCAGTTGGTTAAAGCAGCAAGAGGGTCATTATCTTGAATCTCAAGGGCGATTGCAGCAACCTTTATCTTACGATGCACACAGTGATTGCTATTTACCGATCAGCTGGGAGGATGCATTTGAATTGATCGCTAAAGAACTTAATCAACTGGACTCACCTGATCAGGCAGAGTTTTATACATCGGGTAGAACCAGTAACGAAGCGGCTTTCTTATATCAGTTATTTGTCAGAAAGTTTGGCACTAATAATTTTTCTGATTGCTCAAATATGTGTCATGAGGCCAGTGGTGTTGCGTTAAATCAAGCTTTTGGGATTGGTGCAGGAACGGTGCAACTTTTAGATTTTGATTATGCGGATGCGATTTTTGTTTTTGGGCAAAATCCAGGCAGTAATCATCCGAGAATGCTGGACAGTTTGTATAAGGCTTCTCATCGTGGCGCCCATATTGTGAGTTTTAATACCTTAAAAGAGCGTGGATTGGAACGTTTTTCCAGCCCTCAAAATGCGCTCGAAATGCTCAAGAACGGCTCAACGACTATCAGTAGTTTGTATTTAACGCCTAAACTAGGCGGTGATATGGCCGCGATTAGAGGCATGGTCAAGGCGATGCTAGCAATAGACAGACAACATAAAGAAAAACAACAAAAAAGTGTATTTGATGAGGGGTTTATAGCTCAACATTGTGAGGGATTGGAGCGGTATATTCAGCAAGTCGATGATACGGACTGGGAGGCGATTGAGGCGCAATCAGGACTCAGTCGCTTGCAAATAGAACAAGCTGCTCTTATACATCTTAAGGCTAAGCGGGTGATTTGTACTTGGGCTATGGGGGTGACGCAACATAAACATTCGGTTGCTACGATCCATGAAATCATTAATTTGCAGTTACTGCGTGGGCAACTGGGGAAGCATGGTGCAGGTTTATGTCCCGTAAGAGGACACAGTAATGTCCAAGGTGATCGCACCATGGGGATCAATGAGAAACCCTCAGCTGCTTTTCTTAAAAAATTGGGCCGTGTTTTTGATTTTCTCCCCCCAAAACAACCGGGACATAATACAGTACAAGCCATTAGAGCCATGTTGAATAAAGAAAGTAAGGTGTTTATTGGACTCGGTGGTAATTTTGCGGCGGCGACGCCAGATACACAACAGACTGAGCAGGCATTGAGTCAGTGTGCTTTAACGGTTCATGTTGCTACAAAATTGAATCGTAGCCATTTAGTGACAGGGAAAAAAGCGTTGATCTTACCTTGTTTGGGCCGAACTGATATTGATTTACAAGCGGGTGTACCACAGAGAGTCACCGTTGAGGATTCTTTTAGCATGGTTCATGCATCTGAAGGCGTGGTGCCCAGTGATATTGGTGAAATGCGCTCAGAGATCGCGATTATTGCGGGAATAGCACAAGCAACATTGGGGAGTGAAGCGATAGATTGGGCTTATTTTATTGAAGATTATGGGCGTATACGGGATAAAATCTCCCAAGTTTTGCCTAAGTTTAAAGATTTCAATAATAAAATCAATCAAGCCGGTGGCTTCTATTTGGGGAATTTTGTGGCGCAATACCATTGGCAAACACCGTCAGCGAAAGCGCAAATTATGGCATATCCATTACCTGAGTCTATTTTAGCGTTTACACCGGATGAATTAACCGATCAGCCGAGTTTTGTCTTACAAACGTTACGCTCCCATGATCAATACAATACAACAATCTACGGTATGGATGATCGATATCGTGGGATCCATGGTCAACGCAAGGTGTTGATGATGAATAAGCAGGATATAGAAACCTTAGGCTTAATGCACTTAGATAAAGTGATCTTGACATCGTTATGGCCAGATAAGATAAACCGACAGCTTTCAGGTTTTACTGTGATTGAGTATGAGATCCCTCTTGGTAATGTTGCCGCTTATTATCCAGAAGCTAACCCTTTGGTACCGCTAGAAAGTGTTGGGGAGTTAAGTGATACGCCAACCTATAAATCCATTGCCATTACTGTGGTTAAAGATTCGGCTAGGATCCGAGTGAATACGCAAGTATAAATGTATCTCAGAACGAGAGGGGAAAGCCCACAATAAAAAGCCCAACGATAATCGTTGGGCTTTTTGAATCATTCATATTAAAGACGTTGTTGAACTATTCGTCTAGGAATGACTTTAAGATCTCAGAGCGTGAAGGATGACGTAATTTACGTAAAGCCTTTGCTTCAATTTGACGAATACGTTCGCGGGTCACATCAAACTGTTTACCGACTTCTTCTAACGTATGATCCGTATTCATATCGATACCGAAACGCATGCGTAATACTTTTGCTTCACGGGCAGTCAGACCGGCTAAGACTTCATGAGTGGCGTTTTTCAAACTTTCGCCAGTGGCTGAATCTAGCGGTAACTCAAGTGTGGTATCTTCGATAAAATCACCTAAGTGTGAATCTTCATCATCACCAATGGGCGTTTCCATTGAGATAGGCTCTTTGGCAATTTTAAGCACTTTACGGATTTTATCTTCAGGCATTAACATGCGCTCTGCCAATTCTTCAGGTGTAGGTTCACGACCCATTTCTTGAAGCATTTGACGAGAGATACGGTTAAGTTTATTAATCGTTTCAATCATATGAACAGGTATACGAATTGTACGAGCCTGATCGGCGATTGAACGAGTAATCGCCTGACGGATCCACCACGTAGCATAAGTTGAGAACTTATAACCACGACGATATTCAAACTTATCAACCGCTTTCATTAGACCAATATTACCTTCTTGAATAAGATCCAAGAATTGTAAGCCGCGGTTAGTGTATTTTTTAGCGATAGAAATAACCAAACGTAAGTTGGCTTCAACCATTTCTTTCTTAGCACGACGTGCTTTTGCTTCACCGATTGACATGCGACGGTTAATATCTTTAATCGCACCAATGGCAAGGCCGGTTTCATTTTCAATGGCATCGAGTTTAGCACGGCAGCGCTGTACATCGTATTCAACCATTTTTAGCCCTTCGGCATAAGGCTTACCCGACGCAAGCTCAACATTGAACCATTCAATGCTGCTCTCATTACTGGTATAACCTTTAACGAAGTTTTTCTTCGGCATTTTGGCCTGTTCAACGCAGAGCTTCATAATTAAACGCTCTTGAATACGCACTTTATCCATCATGGCACGCATATTTTTCACTAAGCTATCAAACTGCTTAGGCATTAAACGGAATTCTTTAAAAATCTCACCGATTTCAAACAGGGCTAATGTCGACTCAGCATGGCCACGCCCTTTAAGAGCAATGACTTTTAATGCACTTTCATGTGCCTCTCTTAACTGAGTGAAGCGTTCAGCCGCTTCTTCTGGATCGGGTCCTTTTGGTCCTTCCTCTTCTTCATCGTCATCCTCGCTGTCGTTATCTTCATCGGCGAGTTCAGTATCAGATAATTCTGAACCAATATGTGTTGCGGTTGGTGCAACATCATCTGCATTAGGATCAATGAAACCTGAAATAATATCAGATAAGCGAATTTCTTCCGCTTTGTAACGATCATATTGATCGAGAATCATACTAATGGCTTGTGGGTATTCAGCCACTGAAGCTTGAACCGTGTTGATGCCTTCTTCTATACGTTTGGCAATCACAATCTCGCCTTCACGGGTGAGAAGTTCAACGGTACCCATTTCGCGCATATACATACGAACAGGATCGGTTGTGCGGCCGAGTTCGGCTTCTACGGTGGCCAGTGCCGCCGCGGCTTCTTCTGCAGCATCATCATCAGTGCTGTCTTCAGACATCATAATGTCATCGGCATCGGGCGCCTGCTCGTAGACCCGGATCCCCATGTCATTAATCATCTGGACAATATCTTCAATCTGGTCGGCGTCGACCATATCAGCAGGTAAGTGGTCGTTCACTTCTGCATAGGTTAAATAACCTTGCTCTTTACCTTTGGCAAGCAACAATTTAAGTTGCGACTGCGGAGTGTGATCCATAGATATCATCCAAGTTGGGGGTAACAGTTAAAACGACGGGACAGTATATGCCACGCAAATCGTCAATTATAGCCTTGTACGCTTCCTTGTGCTAGTCAAAGCAGTGAATTTTGCATATTTTTTATGCTAAACTTTTACTTGCATGACCAAGATAAGTTTTTGAAGCTGTATCCATTCTTCTTTTGTCAGTTCTTGTTTGAGACTGAGTGCCTGATATCGCTGCTCAATATATTGATTGTTCAGCCAAACCAGAGTCTCTTTTAACTTTTGCAGTAAATTTTCATCCGCCACTTGATGATCCCATTGGGCTAATTTATTCAGGATGTTGACTTGTTTGTCTCCCCTGAAATGTTCAAGTAGTTGTGCGCTGCTTATTACTTGCTGTCGAGTTAAGGTTAATACTAAGCTGAGCAAATCAATGCCCGGCAGTTGTATGTGGTGTAAAGCCGGTTGCTCAGGCAAACCAAATCCTAGCTGCGGATGCTGCACTAGAAGTGCAACGGCGAGTCGCAAAGGCGTTCCTCGTCCTGTTAGTGTTCGTTTTTTGGTCTGTTTATTTTGTGCTTTAGAGACAAAATTAAACTTACGCTTGAGTTCATCGGCATTGTTCATTCTTAGCTTATGTGCCAGCTCTTCCAGCAACAAGCTTTGTAATACGGTGTCTTGTATTTTTTCAATCAGTTTAATGGCATTTTTTGCCAGAAGACTTTTATCATCTTTACTGTGCTTTTTAGCCAGATTATCAAATAAAAAATTGGATAAAGGCTTCGCTTGAGTCATTTGTGCTTCAAATGCCTCTTTACCTACTTCTCGGATCATGCTGTCAGGATCTTCACCTTCACGAATAAACATAAAGCGTATTTGTACACCGGGTTTTAATAATGGCAGCGCGGTCTCTAATGCTCGCCAAGCGGCTTCTTGTCCTGCTCTGTCACCATCATAACAACAGATGACCTCTCTCGTGCTCCGAAGCAATAATTGGAATTGTTCCGTGGTCGTCGCCGTGCCTAATGAGGCCACTGCATAATCAACTCCAAATTGACCGAGTGCAACCACATCCATATAGCCCTCAACAATCAATATTTGTTGGGGATTCTTATGTCGTTGCTTAACTTCATACAGGCCATATAACTCATTACCCTTGTGAAATATGGGCGTTTCTGGAGAATTCAAGTATTTTGGTGTGCCTTCACCTAATACCCGCCCGCCAAATCCTATCACTCTGCCACGCCTATCTCGGATAGGGAACATTAATCGGTCTCGAAATCGGTCATAACGTTTGCCGTTATCATTTTCGATGACCATCCCTGCAGTGAGCAGTTTACTTTGTGCATCATGACTTTGCCGATAGCGGCTCAGTAAACCATCCCAGCCATCGGGAGCAAAGCCAATATTGAAGTGCGCTATGATTTCTTTTGACAGGCCTCGATAGTCAAGATAGTCGAGGACCTTTTGTTTATCATCATGTTGCCTAAGCTGATTTTGATAGAATAAACTGGCTTCTTCCATTAATTGATATAAGTCGCGACTTAAGCCTATATCTTGTGGCTTTCGACTGCCTTGCTCTTGAGGCACTTCAAGCCCAAGTTGTCCGGCAAGTTCATCGATGGCATCGATAAAATCAAGACGATCGTACTCCATAACAAAATCAATCGCATTGCCATGGGCGCCACAACCAAAACAATGATAAAACTGCTTATCTCGACTCACGGTAAATGACGGTGATTTTTCACTATGAAATGGGCAACAGGCAGAGTGATTTTTACCTGCTTTTTTTAAAGGCACTTTAGCGTCAATAAAATCGACTATATCGATGCGAGCTATAAGCTCATTAATGAAATCACGAGGTATCGCCATTTTTTGGAAAAAAACCGCCTTTATAAACCGATTATTTAGACAATAATGCTATAGTTTAGTGTTGATTATTGAACAAAATACTCAAGGGTTTAAACAAACAAGCCGTGCGATTGCACGGCTTGTTCATACATTAAACTCTATTTTATTGAAGCTTTGCTTTAATCATAGCACCAATCGATGCCATGTCAGCTCTACCCAATACTTTAGGTTTCAATGCTCCCATTACTTTGCCCATATCCGCCATGGATGATGCTGACATTTCAATAATGCTTGCATCCACTAACGCTGCAATTTCCTCTTCAGTGAGAGGTTGAGGCAAGAACTTTTCAAGGATCTGAATTTCTTCTGCTTCGATTTGCGCTAGGTCGTTTCGTCCTGCTGCGGCATATTGCGCAAGAGAATCACGACGTTGTTTCACCATTTTGGTTAACACTGCTATGGTTTGCTCATTAGTCAGAGTTTCGCGGGTATCCACTTCAATCTGCTTAACGGCTGCCAATGCCATACGAATCGTCCCCAAGCGCACCTTTTCTTTGGCACGCATGGCGTCTTTCATTTGGTCTTTTAGCTGATTAACTAGGCTCATAAGAGATTAATATAAACGTACGCGACGCGCATTTTCACGAGAAAGCTTCTTAGCAAGACGCTTGATCGCAGCGGCTTTAGCACGTTTACGTGCAGTAGTAGGCTTCTCGTAGAACTCACGAGCGCGAACGTCGGCTAAGATACCAGCTTTTTCACAAGAGCGCTTGAAACGACGTAAAGCTACGTCAAATGGTTCATTTTCACGTACTTTAATAATTGGCATACGCCATCACCCCTTAGGTGTCGGTTGTGTGGGTCAAGATTGTACAGACCCAAGTTAATTTAAAAATGGTGCGAAATTCTATACCGATTGACTAGCATTTGTAAAGTCTTTCACACGATTGAAATGCACTTAGCGAACATTGATGTGATTTTGATGCGTGCATAACTGGTGTAATTATGGCTCAGCAGGTAGAATTAGTCTTCATTTTATCTATTAAAAAGACGGAAAATAATGCGGGTTTTAGGTATTGAAACATCTTGTGATGAGACGGGAATTGCGATTTATGACGATAAACAAGGCTTGTTATCTCACACTTTATATAGTCAAGTAAAGTTACATGCTGACTATGGGGGTGTTGTGCCCGAACTGGCTTCAAGAGATCATGTACGCAAGATTATTCCCTTAGTACGTCAAGCATTAAGTGATGCTTCAATGGAGATTGGGCAACTGGATGGTATTGCCTATACCAAGGGACCCGGTTTGATTGGTGCCTTACTTGTCGGTGCTTGCGTTGGACGTGCATTGGCTTTCTCGTGGGATAAGCCTGCTATTGGTGTACATCATATGGAAGGGCATTTATTAGCGCCCATGCTTGAAGATGATGCCCCCGATTTTCCGTTTTTAGCCTTACTCGTGTCCGGCGGTCATTCTATGCTGGTCGCTGTTGAGGGGATCGGTCGTTATGAGGTGTTGGGGGAGTCGCTTGATGATGCAGCAGGTGAGGCATTTGATAAAACGGCTAAATTAATGGGGCTTGATTACCCTGGTGGGCCGAGGTTATCTAAGTTGGCAGCGAAAGGAAAAGCGGGTTGTTATCGTTTTCCGAGACCCATGACGGATAGACCTGGGCTTGATTTTAGTTTTTCAGGTTTGAAAACATTTACTGCCAATACCATTGCATCAGAGCCTAATGATGCACAAACTCGGGCCAATATTGCTTATGCTTTCGAAGAGGCTATTGTGGATACTTTGGCCATAAAATGCCGCAGAGCGTTGAAGCAAACGGGTTATACACGCTTGGTGGTCGCCGGAGGCGTGAGTGCCAATACTCGCTTACAAATATCGTTGGCTGAGATGATGAAAAAAGAAGCTGGCAAGGTTTATTATCCCAGAGGCGAGTTTTGTACCGATAATGGTGCCATGATTGCTTATGCAGGCTTACAGCGATTAAAAGCGGGACAAGTGGATGACTTAGCGGTTAAAGGGCAGCCAAGATGGCCACTCGATAGCTTACCTCCAATATCATAGCGCATCATTAAAGTGATGCTGTGATTCAATATCAGCGGGTCTGATTCCTCGCAGCTTGCTGCGGGGGGGGGGGGGGGGTTATAAGACATTTATTTAGGTGTCTTTTTTTTACGAGTCAACTTTGTTTCATCACCTTGACGAAGCCTGATAATATTGTCTTTATGACGAATAATAATGAGTACTGATAACATAGCAACGGGTAAGGCGAAACGCTCATCTAGCCACCAAGTATAAACGGGGGCCATTATTGCGGCAGATATGGCAGCAAGCGATGAATAGCGTGTGATTAAAGCCACCAGTATCCAAGTACCAATGAGGCAGAGCGCTAAATCACCGCCAATCGGAACCATTGCGCCAAAGGCCGTGGCGACGCCTTTACCTCCTTTAAAACCAAAGAAAATGGGATAAATATGACCGAGACAGGCCGCAATCGCAATCACGCCGAGAAAGACAGGATTGACCCCTAAAATGAAGGCAAGGTAAGCGGGGACGGCACCTTTGAGCATATCAAAAACCAGCACCATGATTGCGGTACTGATTCCGCCAAAACGCATGACATTGGTTGCACCTGGGTTTTTTGAACCTTGGGTTCTAGGATCGGGAAGACCCCGCAAGCGACAAATCAAGATGGCACTGGAAATTGAGCCCGCTAAATATGCAGCAAGGATCATTGTAAATGTCAGTGCAGTTATACTCAAATTGGTTTCCTTATCCGTCTTAAGGTATCATCGCGCCACTCAATAAAGACGCTTTCGTTACCCCCATCATACTCTAGGTTATACCTTGGATGTTAACGAGTTTACTTTGAGTGATTAAAATCCATTTTTAGTGTGACTATTTAGTCGACGATTAACAATAAAGCTTAAGATGGAATGTTAATGCGCATTAGCCATTTCTTATCCTACTCGGGTTTTTGGCGAGAGAAAAGAAGACAAGTGACATTAATCATGATTTGGATTATATAATCATGGTTGAATGGCTTAGATCTCGGTATTTTTTATTTTGGAGATGAATAATGGATAAAGTATTAATTCGTGAACTGAAAGTAGAAACGGTCATTGGCATTTATGAATGGGAAAAACAAATCCATCAAAATTTATTGATTGATCTGGATATGGATTTTGATATTCGTGAAGCGGCTAGTTCAGATGATTACCAATTCGCATTATGCTATGAAACGGTTTCTAACCGCTTGATTGAGTTAATTACGGAAAAACCCATTGATCTCATTGAGACGGTTGCTGAAAGGGTTGCTCAGTGTGTGATGGAAGAGTTTGGTGTACGTCGGGTTAAGGTTAAAGTGATGAAACCGGGTGCTGTGCCTGCGGCAAAGGCTGTGGGTGTTGAAATAGTACGAGGACACGATTAAATATGGCAACAATATACATCAGTATAGGCAGTAATATTGAGCCAGAACAATATTTAAAAGCGGCGTTAGTCGATTTAGAACGTGAGTTCGGTGTGTTAGATTTATCTTCCGTATTTGAAAGTGAAGCCATTGGTTTTCAAGGGAATAACTTTTTAAATATGGTGGTGTCAGCTCAAACCTTATTGTCGATTGAAGCCGTTGTGGCTATTTTTAAGCAAATTGAGAAAGAGCATGGGCGATTACCGGGGGTAAAGAAGTTTAGCGCGAGAACGTTAGATTTAGATTTATTACTGTATGACGACCAGGTTTGTCAGCAACCGATAGCATTACCGCGTGATGAAATTGTAAAAAATGCTTTTGTGTTATGGCCATTAGCTGAAATTGCACCGCTGGTTGAACATCCCATTGCTAAACAAACTTATGCGGTTTTATGGGACGCATATGATAAACAAACACAGCGATTATGGCCTGTTGATTTTCAATGGCAAAGTGAGAGATAACGCTGAGCATTACTTTTATTTTTTAATCCACCTAAAGCGATTTATCGGTTGTTCATCGCTTGTTTTTAGGCAATTCATTGGATATTTATGGACACTTTTCAAGTCATTATTTTAGCTCTTATTCAGGGGCTTACAGAATTCTTACCGATTTCAAGTTCAGCGCATTTGATTTTACCTGCCCAGCTATTAGGCTGGCAAGATCAAGGGTTATCGTTTGATGTTGCAGTGAATACAGGTTCTCTACTGGCTGTGGTGATGTATTTTCGTCGTGAACTGTATTCGATGCTTACAGCATGGAGCGGTAGTATCATTAGTCGTAAACAGAATGAAGAGAGTCGGTTGGCTTGGTGGATTATTCTGGCCACGATCCCGGCTGTCATTGTCGGCTTTACAGCGAAAGATTTTATTGCCACTCATTTTCGTAATATCGAAGTGATTGCCGCCACCACCATTATATTTGGTTTATTGCTATGGTGGGCAGATCGAATGAGTCGTGAAGGATTGAGTGAGTTCCAAGTGGGTTGGAAGAAAGCATTATTTATTGGCTTGGCTCAAGCAGTGGCCTTGATCCCAGGCACGTCTCGTTCTGGCATCACTATGACCGCAGGCTTAATGCTCGGATTAACCCGTGAAGCGGCTGCGCGTTTTTCTTTTCTGATGTCTGTTCCCGTCAGCTTAGGCGCTGCGATATTGGTAACAAAAGATCTGATTTCGAGTGGTCAAGCGATCGATTATCAAGCATTAGGACTGGGTATTGTGGTGTCATTCTTGTCGGCTTACCTTTGTATCCATTATTTCTTAAAAATCATTAGTAAAATGGGAATGACGCCTTTTGTTATTTATCGATTGCTATTAGGTGCGGTGCTTTGTGGTTTTATTTTTCTTTAACGGTGAATTGATTAGATGAAGATGAAAAGTATTTATTTATGTCCAACGTGCACTCAGCCATTGTGGATACATCAAGCTTCACAAGGCCTGTATTGTGAGAACAAACATCATTTTGACAAGAGTGAGCAGGGTTACTGGATTTTTAGTGTCGCGAAAAAGCCAAAATTAGACTCGAGGCAAGTCATGCGCGCTAAACGTTACTTACTGGAGAGTGGCGTATTTTCACCTTTGATTAAAACCATGGGCGAAATATTGAGTGATTGTGTGAGTGATATAGCGGTATTACAGCAAGCCCAATTGACACAATTAGACTTTGATTGTGGAGAAGGCTTTTATATGCGGGCATTAGCGAGTCAGCTTAACATTGATCTTCCTGCAATATCGTTAGTACAGACAGGGATCGCAGAAGCGGAAAATGCTTTGTTTGCTGCCGCAAAATCAGCACCCAGTAGTACTTATATCACGAGTCATTTTAAGTCATTACCCTTCGCTGATAGTAGTTTTGACTTAGTCACTTTGATTGATAAGCCTTTAAAAGGGAAAGAACTGCCTAGAGTTTTGAAAAATAATGGCGTTTTATTGCAAGTCATACCCGCTCCTAGGCATTTGTGGCAGATAAAATCACATATTTATACAGATCTGACAGAGAAAGCACTAGACTTAAGTGTACCAAGCGGGTTTGAATTGTTAAAAAGTCAACGAGTCGCTTTCACTTTGCCTTGCACAGGCGAGCAAGCGTTAACGTTACTGGATATGACACCTTATGCATGGAGAGTCAGTGAAAAAGTACGTAAGAAAATAGGTTTGGCGTATTTTGATACTGTCGAAATTGATTTTGTAGTGAATCTAATGGTAAAAACAGAGGATCTGAATTAAGGTGTTTGGCTCTAATCTACGATCTTGAGCTTGATAACATGGTGAAGAGAGTCCATTTAATCATAGGAAAGAGTGACAGATGATACGTTCATTGTTGTGGTTCATCTTAGTATTATACCCTTTCACAAGTGTGGCCAATGTGTATCCACTTCCTGAAAAGGGGAGTCGATTAGTGGGTGAGATACAACGACATATTGTTCAAAAAGGGGAATACTTTCAAACGATTGCAAAAGATTACGATATCGGTATTTTAGAGCTGATGGCTGCTAATCCTGGGGTTGATCCTTTTTTACCTAAGCAGGGAACGCTACTGATCATTCCGACAGAAATGTTATTACCGGATGTGCCGCGAGAGGGAGTGGTGATTAACCTTCCTGAGCTGAGGTTGTATTACTTCCCAAAAGGGAAACAAAAGGTCTACGTGTTTCCCGTCGGTATTGGGCGTATTGGTCGCGAAACGCCTATTATGATCACTAAGGTTAAATCTCGGATCCCCAATCCAACATGGACACCGCCAGCGAGTATTCGCAAAGAACACCTTGAAGAGCGGGGCGAAGTCCTTCCCTCTGTGGTGCAACCTGGGCCCGATAATCCACTAGGGAAATTTGCTATTCAGTTAGCTTATGGAACGGGAAGTTACCTGATCCATGGAACCAATCAAAACTTTGGTATAGGGATGCGGGTGAGTTCTGGCTGTATACGCTTAAGCCCAGATAATATTGAATGGTTGTTTAATAATATTAAACGCGGTGAGAAAGTTACCATAATAAATCAAGTCGTTAAAACCTCATCTGAGCCAAGCGGTCGTAAGATTATTGAGGTGCATTCTCCTTTGTCAAAAACCAAAGTAGAGCAAGTACAAGTCGTTAATTGGAGCTCAAAAAATCTTAAGTTTATGAGCCAGTTTGATATTGATATCAGCACTGCGGATGAAGCCATTATGCTGAAAAATGGTTTGCCCGTTGATGTGGGTCTCTTTCGGTAAATAAAAAATAACAGTAAGATGAAAGCAAGCGTCCACAAAGGGCGTTTTTTTATGTTTATCATTGACGGGAACGAATATTTGAAATGAATTTATGTGTGGATTTTATTAATGAGGAGAGGAAAACATTGGCAACATCAATGGTTTTTTGATGTTGCCAATACTGACATATTACTTGCTATAAGACGAAGCAATATTGTCGATACGGTCATTTGCTCTTTTTGCTTCAGCTTCTGCATTCATCGCTGCGGCTTTGGTGTCTCTCATGTCTGCAGACATTTTAGCTTGATCAGATGACATCGCATTCACTTGCGCTGATAGTTGATCGACTTTATTGCTTAATTTTTCGATGTCGCCAGTCGAGGCGCAACCGCCGAGCATAACAGTCATAGCAACACCAGCAATCATCAGTACTTTTTTGTTCATTGGGAAATCCCTTCAAGTCAGTTAGTTTAAATTGAACAGTTATGCAGTATAACCGCAACAAGTTAATTATGGCATAGCAAACTGAATTTGCTATGCCATTTACGCTAAGCACTGTATACCTTAGACAATATTGCTATAAATGCAAGCCCAGTAAGGAGAATAATAGCGCTCCTTTACTTTGGTATACATAGGCTTAGTCAATCGTAAGACTTTTTACTAAATTATCTGTTTTTTTTGTTTATAAACTGTATAGCTTCTTTAACGATTTTACTTCGTTCTATATTGAGTTGTTGTTTGATTGCAGCACCTTTAAACCCAGCGTCAATAATGGGTTTAACGGAAACTGAGGCGGCAGCTTTGTAACATTTATGTAAGTAGTTGGCTTGTGGGTAGTCGATATGTTCAAATCCCGTTCTTCCTCTTGCATCGGCTTCACACACTAAAGCCAATTGGTTTAGACGTTCAGGTTTACGCCAGAAGTCGGCTTTATTAAATATTTTTATGAGTGTTTCAGCACGTAGCTGACTAATGTTGTGGATATTTTGATGTTGATCGCTTGTTAGCAATGCTAAATCTAGATAACGGTTAGGGATCCGTAGTCGAGCACACATCTGCTTAATGAGTGTGAGCCCTTTTTGTCCATGGCCATGGTGTTTGGGTAAGTGCTCTTTTGGACTTAAGGCTTTGCCGAGATCATGGACCAGTGCTGCAAACCGCACAGCGTTATCATTGCTAAGCAAACTGGCTTGTTTCAATACCATCATGGTATGAATGCCACTATCAATCTCTGGATGCCATTTTTCAGGTTGAGGAACGCCAAACAAGGCATCAATTTCAGGAAAAAGGATCTCAAGGGCTTGGCATTGTCTTAATACCGTAAAAAAGATCTGAGGCGCATTGGTTGAGAGGGCATGATCTAATTCTTGATAGACACGCTCGGGGGTTAATGCTGCAAGCTCTCCACTGAGGCTTAATTGTGTCATGAGGGCTAATGTCTCATTTGCGATGCTAAACCCCTGTTGATGGTAGCGAGCGGCAAAGCGTGCGACGCGTAATACCCTGAGTGGATCTTCAACAAAGGCTGGAGACACATGTCTAAGCACACCTTGTTTAATGTCATCTAACCCACCGAAAGGGTCAAATAGTGCGCCAGAGTCATCTTGAGCGATTGCATTAATGGTTAAATCTCGGCGTTGTAAGTCTTGCTCTAGGGTGACATCAGCTGCAGCATAACAATGAAAGCCGCCATAACCCGAAGCAATTTTTTTTTCCGTTCGGGCCAATGCATATTCTTGTTGAGTGTTAGGGTGTAAAAAAACCGGGAAGTCCTTACCGACTTGTTTGTAGCCCTTAGAAAGCATTTCTTTTGGGGTAGAGCCAACGACTAGGTAATCTCGATCTTTTATCGGTAATTTTAATAATGTATCTCTGACTGCGCCGCCAACAAGGTATATTTTCACAATGACTGATTTTAATTAAAGAAGGGGTGAGAATAAGCTTAACATGGCAAAATTTGAAACCAAAATTATCTGGAGGTTTATAATGTCAGGATGTTTTGACTGTAAAATAGAGTCGTAAATTTTGACAAAAATGCCACTTGCCTTTACCTTGGTCAAGACTTTTTATTAAGGATTTCTGTTAGTATGTACAAGGCTTTTTATGGACTCAATGATAACCCTTTTTCCATCGCTCCGAATCCCCATTATTTATTTTTAAGTGGCAGGCATCGGGAAGCATTAGCGCATTTAACGTATGGCCTGGGGGAAACGGGAGGTTTTGTACTATTAACGGGTGAAGTGGGCACAGGAAAAACCACGGTTTCTCGCCGTTTATTAAATCAGTTACCTGACAATACTGATACTGCATTTATCTTAAACCCATCATTAACAGAGCAAGAATTATTGGCGACCGTATGTGATGAGTTAGGCATAATTTATACGGACAATCCGAGTATAAAGCAATTGACCGATCTGATCAGTCGATTCTTGTTAGATAATCATCAAGCATCACGTAATACCGTATTAATTATTGATGAAGCCCAGCATTTACGTCCTGAAGTGCTGGAACAATTGCGCTTATTAACGAATTTAGAAACCGATACCAAGAAATTATTACAAGTTATTTTAATTGGTCAGCCTGAATTGCAGCAATTATTAAAGCGACAAGAGCTAAGACAATTGGCGCAAAGGATCACTGCTCGATATCATTTATTACCCTTAACTTATGATGACGTAGGCTTTTATATATTGCATCGTTTACAAGTGGCCGGTCGGCAGCAATTGTTATTTAATCGGGGTGCGATTAAAGCGCTACATCAATACAGTGGCGGCATTCCAAGGTTAATTAACTTAATCGCTGAGCGAGCATTGATGGCTGGCTTTGCGAATAGTTGCAGTATGATTGATGCAAAAATGGTAAAAGCCGCCTCCTATGAAGTGTCTGGTGAAGATGAGGAGCAAAGCAGCAGGCTTTTCCCTTGGATTGCAGGCTTAGTGTCGCTCAGTATCTTTTCCTTGGCTTTTTATTTCTTTTATGTCGAAAAAAATCATGCCGTTGTTGTTCAACAAACACCAGCTGCCATGGCTTTACCACTGCCTTTAGCAAGGGGGACTTCGGTTGACAAAGTGACTCCAGCCCGTTTAACAAAGCAAGACCCGTCGCTCGATACGCCCAATATGGCGTCTTCACTATTAACATTGGCCATAGAGCAGAGTCGTCATTTGGAGCCCGCTTATGCCAGTTTGTTACAGGCATGGGGAAAGACACCTTATATCGGTCTCAGTGGTTGCCAAGCGGCGGGAATGCAGGCATTGAGGTGTTTTCAGCTGCAAGGTAGCTTGGTACAGTTATTGAAGCTCAATTATCCTGCGGTTGTCTATTTAGTCGATGATAAGCAGCAAGTGTTTTATGGGACTTTATTAGCAAAAGAAGGAGAGCAAGTCTTATTACAGCTTAATGAGCAGCAATTATGGGTCAGTCAAAGCTGGTTTAATACACATTTTTCGGGCACTTATGAAGTCTTTTCTGAAGCTGCTTCAGCGCCTTTAGTGGTTGATGAACAAGCGAGTTTGAATCAATTGCAATGGTTAGAGAATAGTCTAGCGTTGGTGTCGGGTCGTCCACCTCGCTTAGTGAGTCATTTTGATAACGATCTTAAAAATGAACTGAAAGCTTTTCAACTGCAACACGGATTGAAGTCAGATGGTATTGCGGGAAGTAACACCTTATCGCAGTTGAATTTATATTTAAGCACTGCAGGCCCTAGGCTAGAAAATGCAGGAGGGCGTTATTAATGTCGATTTTATTAGATGCGGTTACGCGTGCTAAGCAGCAAGAAGTGAATATGGATCCTATTTTAGCCCCGCGAGCCGATAGTTACGCCAATAAAAAGGCCAGTTCATTGAACAGAAAAGTGATTATTTTAACAATGATTATTTTATTATCAGTGATGTTAGCGTGGTTTATGAGTCGCCTATTTTTAAATGAGCCAAGCCTATCTAAAGTCCAATCATCTCGCTTATTGGTCTCTGATAGCCAGAAAGTCACTGATGAGGTAAAGCCGTCTCAACGTATCACTGAGGCTTCAGTAGAGAACGCTCCCTTGTTATCAGGGGTTCAGTTTGTGGGTAAAGTGGCTTTGCCCGTTCCCCAAGCATTGCCCAATGTGGAGCCTGAGCCCGTCATGTGGGTTTCAGATAAAACGGGTCACATAATACCGCTGGAAACGGCTGCAGAAAAAAAATTGACATCAAAGAAAGTGGCTTCAAGAGAAGAAAATGAAAACGTTCAGTCGCGAGCCTCTCATTTAGACGCCAAGCCTATCATGCTCGGTGCAAATATGAATCAAAAAGGCCAAGATGTATTGGCAGCGCTTAAAAAAGAAGTGGCGATTGCGGCATCGGCAGTAGGAATGGAAGAAAAGCCTGCCGCAGCGAAAGTAGACAAAATACCATTATCGAGTGAAACGTTAGCCGCTTCGAAGCATCATAATGGGGTTGATCAAGTTAATTCTGGAAGCGAAGACAATGCCTTATTAGTGGACGCGCTTCAGAAAGCATTAAGAGAAGTTGAAAGAGATAATAATACTCAGCAAAAAGATGGAGAGCCGCAGACGGAGGCTAAAACGCATGCTGAAGCTATTCCTAAATATGGGCAATTACCCGCATCAGTCCAGTTACAAGTTCCTGAATTTAGTATCGATGGTCATGTTTATGCGAGCTCTGTTGATAAGCGTTGGTTGAATGTTGATGGGGTAGAGTTACAGCAAGGGGGAGTGATTCAGGGGAAACTAAAGGTCATCGAAATACGCCCACAAGATGTGGTACTTGAGATCTCGGGGAATAAGTTTTCTGTTCCTGCAGCATAAGAGCTGGGTGGCATTGCCATCCACACAGTGGCTTGGGTATTAAGTTTAGCGCTTAAGCTTCGCTTAATGGCAGGTCGTGAGTTCCCACTCACACAGGGCCAAAGGGGATCAACAGCAATCCCCCTTGGAACCCTATGCTGCCCCTGACGGAGTAGAAGCACTTCAATTTTCGATGAACAAAAATATTTATCGCCTCATATTCGCCGTCCTTGGCTCAACTAAGGCTATTGTCGACATCCTGTCTTAATCACAATATTTCTATCGAAAAATGAAGTAACTCCGATGGGGGATCTAAAAGCAAAAATAGTGTATTTCTTCGAGTTGGCTTTTGTGAGAGGAGCAGTGAATGAAAGGATTTATTTAGGATAGTCAGTGAAAATTGTGAGCGAGATCTATTCTTTACTGAGGTTTTAGTACAAATTAGTGATACAAACCGTCATCGCTGGTAGATCTGGACTCAACTTATGTATGCCCCAAAACGATTTACGATCTATTGCCTGTAACATAACTATGCCACTTCACTAACGATATAAACACTGAACGAGTCACTACTTGGTTTCTAGAAAAGTGGCCGTTTATCACACACTCCAATGTGTGCTACTGTTATCCTAGGTCTTACAAAATCAATAAATTAAGTTGTTATCGTTACCTTTAATAGCGGGTTTGACAACAATAACTATTCGGTTTTATAGGTTAGTATCAATAAGATAGGTGCTATTGCTGCTATGTAAAAAGGATTTGATATGAAAAAATCTATTTTAATCTTAGCGTTATTTACATCCCAAGTTATCGCTGAAGATTGTTCTGTTGAAGATAGAGTCAGTGTGTACAATACTCTTAAAGTCAAACTTGAAAAAATGCATGAGCTTATCCCCGCCTTGAAGCCAAGTGAAAAGGAATTCTATAAGGAAGTAGATGACAATCTTTACTCAAAGCCAGATAAATACAAGCGCTTTTTAACTGATAAAGCTTTCGTCATCTATAGTAATACAAAAGTTATAGATAATCATTTACATTGGGTTAATCAGGCTATTTACGCTTTGCAGACAAGCAATTAAAAGCTAGAAACACATGCTTTTAGTAGATTAATGATAGGGGGAGTTAGAGATGTTAATTGGCTTGATAGTATATCTGATAGTCAATATATGTATAAAAATAAGATAATATCGAAGGAATATGCGGATATTGGAAAACGCATATCCCTTACTTATGGTTCTATTGCACTATGCATGGCAAACCATTACGAGGCTATGCTTTAAGCTCCGCTTAATAATCAACGTTATATGAATTGTTTTGTGAAAATCTACTATATTTCATTTCCTCTATTGCAAGCGCTTGATAACATAAGTTAGTAAATGTCATCCGCTTTCATTTGAAAGCCCGCTTACCTCAAAGACAAACCATCATTAAACTGAGAACTAAAATTGAGGAAACACACTGGCTTTTACTTTGCTTTTAAACCCTAGTGTAGAGATGTTTATGACCTTCGGCTTCAGGGATGAAGTCGTAGAGCGCCCAAGGATGGGTTTACAGCGTGTCATAAACAAATCTGCACCGAAGCCTGCGGCAGCAATCGATACAACTGAACTAATGTAATCCAAACACACTGGATCAATACCAGATAAATCCAACACTTGATAAATTAAAATATAAAAAATGTTATCCGCTTTTATTTGAAAGCCCGCTTACCTCAAAGACAAACCATCATTAAACTGAGAACTAAAATTGAGGAAACACACTGGCTTTTGCTTTGCTTTTAAACCCTAGTGTAGAGATGTTTATGACCTTCGGCTTCAGGGATGAAGTCGTAGAGCGCCCAAGGATGGGTTCACAGCGTGTCATAAACAAATCTACACAGAAGCCTGCGGCAGCAATCGACACAACTGAAGCAATGTCATCCAAACACACTGGATCAATAGCAGATAAATCCAACACTTGATAAATTTTAATGCCATCAGCTTCCATTTGAAAGCTGATGACCCTCATGACTTTAGCCATGTTAGCTTTGGTTTAAGCGTAAAAATGATACGCCAAGAACAGCGTGAGGCTATATCCGATGCAATAACAAACAAATAATGCGGGCACATACCTTAGGTAGCTGACAAACGTTAACTCTTTCACTTTTGTCATGGCGATAATGCCTGCAGCAGAGCCAATAACCAATAATGAGCCACCCACACCCACCGCATAGGTTAAGCTTAACCATTCAGGCGTATTAAGCATTGGATCGGCTTTGAGTAATGCAGCGGTTAAAGGCACATTATCGACTAGGGCTGAGCCTATACCGGTAATAAAGTTCGATATAGTAGGGTCAAACTGAGTATAAATTTGGGCTAATAAATCTAAGGTGCCAATTTCTTTTAACATACCCACCAGTAATAAAATCCCGAGAAAGAACAGCAAGGTGTCATATTCAACTTGGCGAATATATTCCAAGATCCTCAATTCTTCCTTATTGCTACGGAAGATATGTCCGACGAGAAACATAATCGACAAGCCCGTTAAAAAAGTCAGTACCGGTGGAATGGCAAAAAGCACATTTAATGCCATCGTGGCTAAAATAGTACTGAAGAAAATAACCGCAATAATAATATCCACGGTTTGGTAATGATGCTGAGTCGGGGTTGTACTCACTTCTCCTTCCGATTTTAGCGAAAAAAGTACAGCAAGTAACATGACACTGATCATTGATGGGATGGAAAGCATTAACAGTTCGGATATTTTCAGATGCCCTTCTAAGAAGATCATCAGTGTGGTGACATCACCTGTAATTAAGGCGACACCGCCCGAATTGACGGCAAAAATAATCAATACCGCCATTCTTAAACGGACTTTTGCTTCCAGTTTAAAGGTAGTGAGTAATCCCAGTGAGACTAATGTTGAGGTTACATTATCACAAAATGAAGATAACACTAATGAAAACAATGCCACCAATATCATCAGTACCCGTACTGATACTTGTTGGGGAAAGATTTTTTGTACCAATCCTTGGATAAGGCCTTTGGCATTGAGATAGGCGACAAATGTCATGGTCGACATAAGAAACAGCCATAATGTCGCAATTTCGAGTAAGTTTTCGTTTAACTGTTCAGAGATCAGCTGCTGATGAGCAGGATCCCTAGCAGAAATAAACAGGGTTATCCAAGAGATACAGCCTAAAAATAATGTGGTTTTAGCCTTATTAATTTGAGTGACTTCTTCAAAAATAATGCTAAGTAGCGCGAGTATTGCAAGAGAGAGCAAGAACGGAGACAACATGGTGACATTCCAACATTGATAAATGACATTTCTGGTAAAAGGAAGTTGATTTCAATTGCATTTTTAAAGCAAATACAATTTGGAATAGGATCAGACCACAGGCGTTAGATAATGGCAAGTGAAAACAACAAAAATAACTTTATTTTCATTACGTTAACATTGTTTATAGGGGATAGTAGAGAGATGAATAAGGATAATCGATCGTTTAAGGGCGATTATCCTTACTTTGTTGACTGATGGAGGCAGCTATTTCGCCATTGATGCTAATACGCGATCGGCGGCTGCTAAGGTTAGCTTGATAGCCTCTTCATCGTGGGCCATGGATAAAAAGCTGGCTTCATACGCACTCGGGGCAAGATAAATACCTTCTTCGAGCATGCCATGGTAAAAAGTTTGAAAATGCTCCAGGTTACATTGAGTGACTTGTTCAAAGCGAGTGATGTTTTTTTCTTCGGTAAAGAAGAAACCAAACATACCACCGACAAGATTAATGGCCATTGGAATGCCATGCTTATCAGCTGCAGATTTAAAGCCTTCAGCGACTTGTCGTGTTTTGTTACTTAAGGTGTCATACAAGCCTTCTTCACATAGCGCATGCATTTGAGCGAGTCCTGCAGCCATCGCAATCGGATTACCTGATAGGGTACCGGCTTGGTAAACAGGCCCTGTGGGTGCAATATATTGCATCACATCTTTACGGCCACCAAAAGCGCCAACAGGCATGCCACCACCAATGACTTTACCTAAGGTGGTTAAATCAGGGGTGACGCCATAATAACCTTGAGCGCCTGTCTTAGAGACACGAAAGCCCGTCATGACTTCATCGATAACCAGTAATGCACCAAACTTATCACATAGGGCTCTTAAGCCTTCTAAAAAGCCTTTAACTGGAGGGATGCAGTTCATATTACCGGCAACGGGCTCCAAAATAATACAGGCAATATCGTCAGGGTATTGTTCAAATAAGGTGCTAACTGAATCGAGTTCATTGTAAACCGCAGTTAGTGTGTGCTTGGCAAAATCTTCTGGTACGCCTGGTGAGCTAGGCTGACCTAAGGTTAGGGCGCCGGAGCCTGCTTTGACCAGTAAACAATCGGCATGCCCATGGTAACAACCTTCAAATTTTAAAATTTTATCACGATGGGTAAAGCCACGTGCCAAGCGGATAGCACTCATGGTGGCTTCTGTACCTGAGCTCACCATGCGGACTTGTTCTATTGAAGGCATCATATCGATGACTTTTTCAGCCATTTGTATTTCAAGCTCTGTTGGTGCACCAAATGAGAGGCCATTTTCAACCGCATCGAGCACGGCCTGACGAATAGCGGGATGATTATGACCCAAAATCATTGGACCCCAAGAGCCCACATAATCAATATAGGCTTTTCCATCAACGTCATAAATATAAGCGCCATCGGCTTTTGCAATAAAACGCGGTGAGCCGCCAACGCCATTAAAAGCGCGAACGGGAGAATTCACTCCACCAGGAATACTGTTTTTTGCTTGAGCAAAAAGCGTATCAGAACGTGTCATGTGTCATCCTTAAATAAATCATTAAATGATATTGTTGATTAACCGAACGCAGTGGATCGTGACGTCAGCTAAAAATCGGCTTTACGTGAATACCAATTCACGGGAGATTCATATTGTTTGAGTTGGGTGTCTACGCCGAGTGTTAACGCAAATAATGCCATGCGGATCAATAGTCCATTATCGGCTTGTCTAAAAATAGCCAAATTAGGATGGCTATTGAGATCGTTATCTAATTCATTGGCTGCCGCACGGGAATCCCGTGGTAAGGGATGCATGATCACCGTATTCGATTTGCAGTGTTGGGTATAAATACCTTTATTTAAACGAAACTTACCGCGGTATTTATTGGCTTCCTCTTGTGATGGGAAACGCTCTTCTTGAATGCGAGTCAGGTAGAGAATATCGGCTTTATCGAGGTGACCCTCGAGTTGATCGGTGATTTTTATTTGATGTCCGGCTTTTTCGATATCAGACAACACATACTCAGGCATGGACAGTTCGCTGGGTGAGACAAGGGTGAAGGTGACATTCTTGTACATGCATAATAAGCGTGACAGAGAATGCACTGTGCGGCCAAAGCGTAAATCTCCCACCATCGCAATGTGCAGGCCGTTGATGCCTCTGTTTGCTTCAGCTAATTCTTTTTGGATGGTAAATAAATCCAATAATGCCTGTGTTGGGTGTTCATTGGTACCATCACCCCCGTTGATCACAGGCACGCGGCTACCGACTGAAAATTCTTGCACTGAAAACGGCTCAGGATGGCGCATCGCAATGACATCAGAATAAGTGGAGAGTACGCGAGCGGTATCGTATAAGGACTCACCTTTAGATAATGAAGAAGAGGCCATACCTGTCGTTTCGCGAACATGGCCACCGAGTAAATTAAAGGCACAGCCAAAACTGACGCGGGTTCGCGTGCTGGGCTCAAAAAATAAATTACCCAATACAGCCCCTTCTAATACACGGGTACGTTTTTGCCTAAGGGCATAGGGTGTCATTTGAGTGGCGACATTAAAAATGGTGTTAATTGCATCTAAATCGAGTTGGTTTACCGAGAGGATATGCGATCCTTGAAACTGAGTCATCAGCCTGTTTCCAATGTTATAGGGTCATGTTACCAACGTTGATGACACCGTCATCTTTCGTTGAACATAAGCCCAAAAGTTGAAGAAAGAGAGTCGAATGTGGCTGAGGCGCGATGATACCAGAAAGGCAGCAGGAAGTTAATAGAGTTTGTTGCAGAGGTGCTTATCGAATAAGTTGGCTTCTTGGCTATGAGCAATGAGGTTAAGTGATGGTTAAAAAAACCGACCCATCACGATAGTATTGGTCGGTTTGATTTCACTTTATTTAGAATTAAGTGAAGAAGACTGAATTAGTTATACCTTTCTTCCATCTTGGAATTCACGTCCGACAGCCCAGTTTAAGCTAGCAGCCATGACACTGAATGGGTTATACCAAGTCACTTTTGATTGATTGTCAGTTGTAGAAGGAGATATCTTCTGTGTGACTAAAGGACTTTCTTGCCCAACCATTAATTCATATACTTCATTTGAAGATGTTTCGTTTTTCGATGCCATGGACGTGACAGCTGTTTCTTTAGGGGTTATCTCTTGTTTAGCTAATTTTTCTTTTAACTGTGAGCTATCCTGAGGTAATGTTATCGCCTGTGTTGGTTTTTTCAGTGTATCCAATGTAGGTAATTGATTGTTTAAATCATAAGATTGCATTGCTTTTTGCAAACGTTGCAACATAATCTCAGTAGGACGATTAGCCATGCTAGAATTAGATAATAATGCTTTCATTGAAGCTTCATAGCTGTCTCTAAACTCTTGATGTTTAGCTATCGCTTCTTTTAGGGCTGCTGCATCTAGTTGTTTTTGGGTCAATGTTAAGGGCATTTCTTGTGTAGTACTCGAAGAGGAGGCTATAGTGACACCTTTTCTGTCATTTGGGTCTTTTGGTGTATTGAAAAGAACCTGACTATCACTATCTACTGTAGAAAGAGTCGAATTAGTATTGACTGAGCTGGTTGTGCTTATTTGGCTTTGAACATCAATTTGTTGCCTAGGTTTAATACTGTCTATTGTGTGGAAACTGCTTGAAGATATAGTTGATTCTGTTTCATTCCCGATACTGGAATTACTGAGAAAGCTGGTTGTGCTCATTTCACTTTGAGTGTCACCAATATACTGAGCCCCCATTAATGAGCCACTGACTTGGCTTTGAACATCCATTTGTTGTCTAGGTCTAATGCTTTCTGCCGTATATAAACTACTTGAAGATGTTGATTCAGTTTCATTGGTTGTGCTGTTGTGGGCTGTTTGGCTTGCTGTAATAGGACCAAAAGCTCTTTCTAATCTTTCTTTAGGAGAAAGTTGTCTGTTTTCATCTTGTGATGTAAATAGTTCGAGGTTTTTGAGTGTAAATGGTGAGGGTTTACTTTCAATTGGTTTGCTGAGTACTTGCTTTCGGTTCTCAAGTGCTTCTTGCCTACTCAGTTCGACATTCGAATGGATGTTGTCTTCAGTTAATACAACCGAAGATGTAGCAGGTTGAGTATATTTTTGATGTAACAAATGAAGTAAATTTTGTGTATCATTATTGAGATCTGTTTCAGTAGATAGTTTGTTATCTAATATGATTTCAAGCATACCAGCTGTCAGCTGGTGAGCTTGAGGTGTTCGATTATGAGTTTCATTATTTCTGCAAGTTTTATACAGATCATTACACATAGTGTCGAGCAACTCGCGTCTATGACTGCCTTCTTCAGATAAATTTCTAATATGAACGAGTACATCTGTTGCAGCTTTACCTATCTCGTCATTTCTTGCAGTCAGATTGCAAAGTATTTCCATACTTTCGCCATCATTATTTTTGGCAAAAGCTTCTAATGTGTCAAAAGTGGAGGCTAAATTTAGTTGGTCAAAACGTTCGGGAGTGATGTTTTTATTAGTAAATAGGTTACCAAAATCAATCTCTTGTTGTTTGGAATTATCAAGTTCAATATTATGTAAAAAGCTAGTAGCGGAAGGAGAAATAGAAGTCATATTACTACTTATAAATTAAAGATTATATTATATTATATTCTACTTAATTAAAAATATAGTTCTTCTAAAAATAACTTAAACAACAGAAAAGTCATCAGACCAGTTGTTGGGTTAATAGTTTTAACGGCGTATAAATTTGTATTTACTTTACTTTGCTTTAGTGTGGTGGGTGTAATTAAATGTTTTAGTTATTATTTTCAATAGGAGAAATCATGTGATAAATAAAAAAAGCTATTTAATGACGTTGTTAGTATGAAATAGCTTTTCGAGGGAGGTATACATTGATTTTATGTTTTAATTATTATTTTTATTAAACAGTGAACTTAACCAAGAAGGTAATCTATCTGTTATTTTTTTTGTTTGAGATAGTACTTTTTCTACTTTCTGTTTATTTTCATCTTCTATTTTAGTTTGAATGGATGAGATAGATATTTTGGGTGTAACAGAAGTCGGGATTGAGGTATTAACATTGCCCAGAATGCTTTCTTTCAGAGGCGAACTGTGACTATCGAGTTGCCAGTGCGGTAAGGTCATTGCTTGTACTGTTGAAGTGTCAGTATTGACTTCAGGTTTTGGTATAAAAATAGGATTGTTAAAGTCCCATTTATGAATCAGTTTATCCATGATTCTATCACTAAAAGGTGTTGATTCTCTTAGCTTTTGCAAGAATTCGATAAATTCATGTCTTGTTTGAGAAAGTGAGTCTATTTTTTGAGTACCAAAATAGTGGCTTAATGCGCTATCTTGTAGCTGATTTTGTTCTGATAGTGATAAATAAGGATGGAGTGTGGAGTTATTCATCTTGGTTATATTATTATCCATAATGTGATTTTCGATTGTTTCTGCTGTGGTCGTCGTTAATGTATCTTTATAGTGATTGTCAAAAGGTGAAATATTTTTTGGACTTGATATGATGATAAACCCATCATCTTCTGCCATTGTCACAGAAGTTGAATAGCTATCAGATGTTTTCACTAAATGACTTTCATCTACTGCTGATTTTTTTTGTAATAATTGTATAATATTAAATATATCTTGGTTACGAGTATCATTGTTCCTTTTTAGCTGTACGTCTAACATCATTGTTAGCAATTCTGTCGACAACTGAAATAATTGCGGTGAATGGTTATTGTCTTCATTAAGCCGACACTGTTGATAAAAAGTGTTACATAGATCATCAAAGTAATCTCTTTCATGAGTGCCTACCGAAGATTGATCTTTGATTTCGATTAATACTTGAGTGGCTGCTTTTCCTATTTGATCTTTTCGGCTTGTTAAACTAAAAAGAATATCAATGCTGGCAGGATCTCCCTGTTGAAAGCAGTCTTTAAGTTCATTAAATGTTGTTGCTAAATTTAAACGATTAAAGGACTCTTCTTCTAGGTAACTTTCACTAAACAATATATCAAAATGACTTTGACTTTCTTCTGTATTCGAGGGACCTATATTATGAAGAAAGCTTGTTGTGTTAGAAGAAATGGGTGTCATTTAAAGCACCTAAATTATTAGCGTTAACATTGATGTTTTAATTATTATCTGATTATTATTACCTATGTTCTTCTATCAATAGGCAGGATGACAATAAGCATCATCAGATGTGCTAGAAATAAATGTAATATTTTTTAGAAGACACCCATTCTTTCCTTGAGGTTTTTTATTCATCAATACATTCCGGTCTCATAATCAACCAAGTTAAGTCTAAGTACACACAAAGTAAGTTATTTTCTTCTTTGTTTATTCATTTTTCATGAACTTTTCTCTAAAAGCCTGACTTTGCATTTGAAATTGATTATTGTCTGTTTGAAGGCTTGATGTTTCTGAGCGGATAGTTTTGTGTGTGCTGGTTAAAATTAATTCATTTAGTGAATCTTGTAAGTGGGCCTCTGAACCTAATGTATTATTTAATGCTTGTAAGGCAGCCTTAGATTCAGCGGTTGAATTTTCTTTACAAGCTAGATAAAGTGCCAGGCTAGATTGAAGAAGCACGTTACTGCTGCTTGTTAGATTAAGAGGGTCGGGTTGCAAATTTGCTAAAATCATTTTTGCTTGCTCTGCTTGTTCACCGGGCTCTGTTGAAAGTTGGTAGAGCTTAAAGAGACTATCGGGTTTACCCGATTCAGCACCGTCTTTAAGCAATCTCAATTCATCATCAGATTGTGATCCGGATTTTACGGTCCCTGTTTTTTCATCGCTTGGACTATCATAGCTTACAGTATTGTTATAAACCGATGATGGTTGGATTGGTGTGCTCATACTATTACTCCGAGTGATGCGATCGGCAAAATGCTATTCAGCCTATCATATTCCATGCATGCTAAAAACGTTGATTATTCTATTGGCAATGATTTTTTCATTTTTGGCATCATATGAATATAAAATTGTGTAGCAGGTTGTGAGAAACTGGTCTAACCTGATGAAGTGAGATCTTAAATTAAATCTGTTCTGATTGTATCTCAAGTAAGAGGTTTTCCCAAGAAATGACACCGACAATATCGAGAGATGTGTGATCGAAGATAAAGACATTTCCTCGCCGTAATGGGGATAATAGTTGATAAACTTCACTTAGGGTACAAGTGTCTGCTATGCCTTTCACGCCCTTTCTTAGTAGTGTGGTTTCAGTATCACTGGTGTGTAATTCTAACTGAATAATTTCAACATTGTTCTCTTTCGTATACGTCAGAATCGGATGGCCTTTCTGCTCTTTTAATGCATTAAGTAAGTGTTCATCTTCATTCTTAATAACCACAAAGTTTTTATTCATAATGGCTCTAACGCCGATTTTTTGTAGTCCTAAATTGACTGCAGTGACTTTAAACCCTAAACCCATAATTTCGAGCTGTCTAAAAAAAATAGACTTAGTTTTAAATAGTTGATGTGAAATAAGAAAGGCTGGGATAATGACAAACATTGAAGGCAAAATAATAGCGGTATTGCCACTTAACTCGATGAGTGCAACTAATGCTGCTAGTGGTGCGCTTAAACAGACACCCATCATTGCAGTCATTCCTATGATGGCATAAAGCCCAATAAAGGGCGCCATGGAAGGGAACCACTCTAGGAAAAATAAGGCTATGGCGGCACCGAGTAGGGCACCTATACCATAAAGTGGACCTATGAGTCCACCAGGGATCCCGAGCCCTACTGCTGCTACTGTGGCAAATATTTTACCAATGAGTATAGCGACTAACAACAGGATGCTTGGATTAGCTTGAATGGCTTCACTAATAGCGTGTTCATTACTGCCAATCGCTTGTGGTAAAAAAAGACCAATGAGACTGGTTATTACCCCTGCAATTAATAGACGCTTCATTAGCGGCCATTTGTGTGACTTTTCCGTTAAAGTGAGTAATGAAAAATTAAAAAAAGCAGCGACACAGCCTAATATAAGTCCTGATAAGGCTAAGATCGGGTATTGAGACAATGGAATTTTAATGACGCTAATTTGATCAAAAATATGAATATTTCCAAAAAATAACCGACTGGATACAGCGCCACAAATCGCAGAAATCGTAATTGGGAAGAAGTAATGAATTTTATATTCTCGTAAAATGACTTCAAGAACGAAAATGACCGCTGCGAGGGGAGCATTAAAAATAGCGGCAATGCCAGCGGCAATACCACTGGCACACATGATACGAACACTGTTATCTGGGAGTTTAAACTTTTCAGCTAATACACTGGCACTGACGGCACCTAAGTGTATAGCAGGGCCTTCACGGCCGACGGAAAATTGTGATGCTAAAGCAAATAAGGCCTGAAAGAATTGAGCGGGTGCAGAGGCGAGTGGAATTTTTCCATAATGCAGTTTCACTCTGTGCAATACATAGGCAATTCCCATACGTTTATAGTGTTTAGATCCCATTTGTGCGATCGCCCAAATTAAAAAGGCACCCAAAATAGGTAATAATACTCGCCAGTCGTCAATCAGATCAGTAAAATTAAACTTTTGCGTTTGTGTGAAACTGTCGAGCCAAGCAAGTAGTGATCTAAAAATAACGATAACTGTTGAGGCTATAAGTGCGAATAATAAAGCCAATAAGCAAAGCTGGACACTGACTTTCGCTTGTGAAAGAGTGTCTTTCAGATTTGTTTTAAAGTTTTTTCGCCACGTTATGGTTTGCTTTTGTTTGGACAATGGCACAAATATATCCTGATTTATGTGACTCATTTAAATGAGTGCAAAGGGCACAGAGAGGTTGTTACTTAATGTCAAATTATTATCGCTGGCTTGATCGCATGCAAGCAATGGAGCGAAAGTTCTACTCATCCAAGGCTAACTTGCTATTACTATTAGTGGTTGTTTTTATACTGGGTGGTGTCAGCGCTAACGCTATTATCCCCTATTTTAAAATGAAAGCTGATGGTTCTGTTCAAAGTGTAAGCGCTGAAGGAATGAAAGTGCAAGTGCTAAATCAAAAGTTAGCAGCAAGAAAGCTTGAATTAAGTATGTCGATTAAAACGAATGAAGGCATGAAAGCCATGTTCGAAGCCCAGCATAGTAAACAAAAAGAACTGGAAAGAGAGCTGGCTTTCTATCGCAGCATTATGTCCCCGGAAAGTAATGCTGATGGGGTTGTGATAAATGGTTTTGAATTATCGTCAGGCTTACTTTCTGAACAATATAGGATCAAATTAGTCTTAACGCAGTTGCAAAATAAAAAACAATCGTTAAAGGGTAATGCTGAAGTGACTTTTATTGGGCTTTCAAAAGGGCAGCGTAAAGAGATTAAATTAAGCGGTTTATCTAAGGCGTCGTTTCAGTTTCAATTCCGTTACTTTCAAGTGTTAGAGACTTCTGTTACTTTTCCAGATGATTTTACTTTATCGAGTATAAAGGTGAAGGTGGTTGTCCCTAAAGGACGTTGGTCTAAGGGCTCTAAAACAGAAAAAGAATATACATTGCAAGAATTACAGCTTGAAGAAAAAGAGGCAGAGGGAATACTTGATCAAAGTAGTCAGGTATTAGATAATCTATCACAGTAATGCGTTTTTAGAGGTAGTCATGACAGAAGAAACAGAAGATGCTTTGCCCATTAGTTTTACTGATGCAGCGGCTTCAAAAGTAAAAATTTTGCTCGATGAAGAAGAAAATGAAAAATTAAAGCTTCGCGTTTATGTTACCGGTGGCGGATGTTCTGGTTTTCAATATGGCTTTACGTTTGATGAAAAAGTAAATGAAGGCGATTTTATAGTTGAAAAACAAGGTGTTAAGCTTGTCGTGGATCCTATGAGCCTGCAATATTTAGTGGGGGGAGAAGTGGATTATACCTCTGGTTTAGAAGGGTCGCGGTTTTTTGTTAAAAATCCAAATGCCACAACTACGTGTGGATGTGGTGCTAGTTTCTCGGTATAAATGAGCGTCTTTTAACAGAATTGAAGCGTTTTAAGTGAGCGTCTTGTTGTGCTAAATTGATATTCAGACATCATTTGATGACTGAATATCGAGTATTAATCAATACTAACTAATAATGTTTAAATTGATTTTATCTTTAAAGTAAGCGCTGATCTTAAGATTAAAAGCGAGATAAACTTGTAATATTGAGAGAAGACTGACTCCAACCCACAGTAAAATATAAAATTGGTTTGGCCAGTCTTGTAGTAAAGGAAAAGCATGTATCATATCGGCAGTATTACCCGCTTGATAGATGAAGATGGGGAGGTAGCTGACGAATAATAAGTGTATACAGCTATACAGGCGTAGCATGATTAAACCTGATTTTTGTCGTCCAAGTGAGGCAAGTATAATCAGTAAAAGCAAGATGGATAATAACCCCCCTTGTTGAAACTGAAGCACTATAATGCCAGTGAGCGCTATCAAGGTTAAAAGTAACATTAATCTTTTAGGTAATGGCATTTTTTTTTCTATTTTATGGGGGGTTTCAGCCATCGATTTCATCCACAGAGTTTATTGATAGATGTTAGTCATAGATTTTGTGTGTTGATTTCATTCAGAGTACCTCGACATGGGCAAGCAAGTATTGCGTCCTGAACGAGATAACGTGCTTTGGGTAATCAATTTTCTATTTGTTATCCAAAGCCCGTTAATATTCATATTATCAATGAATGTATTGGATGATTAGTGCTGTTGTTTGGCTTGTAATCTTGATTCTAACTCATAAGGTGGAATGACCACGCCTAAATCATCCTGCACAGGAAAAACAGCGACACAAAGCTCATCATCTTGCATTCCAGGCACCCAGCGTTCTAGCCATTCTGTTAGTGGTATTGCTAGGGGTTGGCAATCGACCCAATCATCAACGGCCCAGAGTGCCGCCGCGTCTTCAGATGGCCACATAGGAATACAATCCTCTTCATCAGTGGTTAACATGACGCAACCATTGAGATCTTGTAATGTCCAAAGGTTTTTTTGTTCTTTGACTTGTTTTACTAAAAAATCATAACGCGCTTCAGGCGTTAATTGTGTAATTTGCTTTAAGCTTTTCTCTTTTGTGCTCATTTTGGATATTCTCTTATTTTAGATAAAGCTTAAATAGACAGTAGTGCCAAGGCTATTATCAAATAGATAGTCATTGAGTAGGCGTGATGTATTGAAAGGCCGACCTGTTTCTTTGGCGATCATAACATTTAGTGTTGCAATGAAGAAGCCCATAACGAGACTGTGGGTCGTTTGGGGTTTATTTTGCCCTTTCTTAAATTAATTTGCATGATACTTTCCTCCGAGAATAGCCGCTCTTGAGGCACCGGTGACCGCGGGTAGATTACCGGGAAGGGAATATTCATAGCGCATGGCTAACCAAGCAAAAGCAATACTTTCTACCCATTGAGGTGAAATACCCAGTTTTTCTGTGGTGTTAATTTGATATTGAGGCAGAAGGCTTGCTAATCGATGCATTAATGCTGTGTTATAAGCGCCTCCACCACAAACAAATAACTCTCCTGTCGCTGATAACTTAATAATATCATTTGCGATACTTTGGCAAGTGAGATCGAGTAACGTCGATTGAATATCAGCTTCATTTAAATGGTTATAGTTCGACAATTGCTGCTCTAGCCATGAATGACTAAAGAGTTCACGTCCGGTACTCTTGGGATGGCCAAGTGAAAAATAGGGATGGGATAATAATTGAGCCAGCATATCAGGATCCGTTGTCCCAGATGCTGCCCAAGCACCGGCTTTATCATAAGGTTCTTGATTGACTCTTTGGGTCCAGGTATCCATTAAGGTATTCCCCGGTCCAGTGTCGAAGCCCAATACTTGACTTTCATTTCCAGGTAAAAAAGTAATATTGGCTATCCCGCCGATATTTAAAATCATTCTTTTATGCTGGGGCTGGAAGAAGATATATTGATGAAATGCAGGGACTAAAGGTGCGCCTTGTCCACCGAGTGCGATGTCCTTTCCTCGAAAATCAGCAATGACATCAATGCCTGTTTCTGAGGCGATAGTATTGGGATCGCCCATTTGTAAGGTGAAACCCATATTCAGATTTGGCATATGCCGTATGGTTTGTCCATGAGAACCAATGGCAATGACTTGCTCTTTTTTGATACCCGATAGGGCCAGTAATTGATTAACCGCAGTGGCAAAAAGTTTTCCCATAGTGCGATCGATTTGGCCAAGGCGGTTGATTTCATCGTTACTTGGCGAACAGAGTTTATTCAGATCTTTGAAGACTTTTTCTGGCATTGCTTCTTGGTGTGAAGCGATTAATGTTGGAATATCACCATGAAATTTGACAAGCACAGCATCGATGGCGTCCATACTGGTGCCGGACATTAAGCCGATAAAATAAGTTTTATTCATGAATTAATACTCTTGTTGGTTTTTTAGCATAATAATGTGATGACTATCACCTAAATCAGTATGCTTAATCTCTATAAGCCAGTTGAACTTGTTTATTTTGTTCAAGTGTAGCCATCACACGTTGACTTAGTGATAAAAATTGTGCTTTTTCTTGTGATGCTATGGGTTTTGATTTCGGTAATTTAATGGTCCTAGGGTTTCTATGCACCCCATTGACAATAAATTCATAATGTAAATGAGGGCCTGTAATACGCCCGGTCGCCCCTAGAGTGCCTATAATATCACCTTGTTTAACGGTTTGACCTGTCTTTACTTTGCGTTTTTTAAGGTGCAAATATTTAGTGGTATAAGTATCGTTATGTTTGATGAAAACATAATTACCATTATATTTATTGTAAGAAGACTTTATGACTCTTCCTTTACCCGCCGCTTTAATCGGCGTGCCGATAGCGGCAACATAGTCAACGCCTCGATGCGCCTTAACTTGTCCTGTAACAGGGTGTAAACGTCTGGGATTAAAGCGAGAACTGACATATTTAAAGTCAACGGGAGAACGTAAAAAATCTTTGCGCATACTTCGGCCTTCTTCAGAATAGTAATGGCCGTCGGTATAGCGTATTGCGGTATAGCGTTCTCCTTGGTTGATGAACTCTGCCGCCAGTATATGCCCGTTTTTTAAAAATTGACCATCGGCATATTTTTTCTCAAAAAGGATTGAAAAACTATCATCTTTACGTAGATCTAATGCAAAATCGATATCCCAGCCAAACAAAGTGGCCAGTTGCATAATTTGATTGGGTGTCAGTGAGGCGGAGATCCCCGCATTCCAAAAATTAGTTTTAATGATAGCAGAAGCAAACTTTTGATTATATTTAACTTTTTTGCTGGTTATTTTCTCTATATAGTGGTCTTTATTTTTATTGATGATAAGCGTACGAATAGGATCAAGAGGGTAATGCAACTGAACTAACATTCCAGCTTGATCTTTAGCGATGATGATTTCTTCCCCTGGGAGTATTTTAAGTAAATTGGTTTTAACGTTGGGAAGTAAAGTGATGTCGTATACATCTTTAGAGCTTAAGCCTGCGCGTTTAAAAAGTGAGGCTAACGTATCGCCTTTTTTGACCGTAAACTCTTCAGTCTGATATTGTGCTTCAACAGTCGTGAGTTTGATTGGACTGAGGTCATGCTTGGCTTGAATGAGGGAGTGGGAATTTACAGAAGCGTTTTCTTGTTGACGCTTCTTGGACGTAGAGTGGACCAATGATGCTGACTGCGCTGGTTTTTTTGTCCCATTAATATCGACAGTATAGCGAGTATTCAGAGCATATTCGCCGTTATTGAGTGCACTCCGTTGGGTCGTTTTTTCACCATGAGGAAAAATAAGAACGACAAAAAGAAGGGTGCAAATTAAGACACTTAATGCTATTTGATGAAATTTTGGTAACAAATTAAATAATGTAATGATCTTTCCCATGGAGCTTAAACCTAATTCTATCCCTACTAACTTATCCCTTTAGTTTACACTCTTTCAATTATGCTGGCTAACAAGTAACATGGGTCATTATTATTTTATGACTAGAGTAATTGCCGAAATGGCTGATATAGCACATGCATTAGCAGAGATTAAACGCGGTACTGAAGAAGTATTGCTTGAAGCCGATTTGTTGGAAAAATTAAAAGAAAATCGCCCATTAAGAATTAAATTAGGTTGTGATCCTACTGCGCCAGATATTCATCTAGGACACACAGTGATTTTAAATAAATTAAGAACTTTTCAAGATTTAGGTCACGAGGTGATATTCTTGATAGGTGATTTTACGGGGATGGTCGGCGATCCAAGTGGTAAAAATAGCACTCGTCCAGCGTTAACCCGTGAACAAGTGAAAGCGAATGCTCAGACTTATATCGAACAAGTCTATAAAATACTCGATGCTGAAAAAACGCGTATAGAATTCAATTCGGATTGGTTAGAGCCTTTAGGCGCAGCGGGTATGATCCGCTTGGCTTCGCAGCAGACGGTTGCGCGCATGATGGAGCGAGATGACTTTAAGAAACGTTATGCTTCAGGTCAATCCATCGCCATTCATGAATTTATGTATCCATTATTACAAGGTTATGATTCAGTAGCATTAAAAGCGGATGTAGAGCTAGGTGGTACGGATCAAAAGTTTAACTTGCTGATGGGCCGTGAGCTACAAAAATCAGATGGTCAAAAACCTCAGACGGTGATTATGATGCCACTACTTGAAGGTTTAGATGGTGTTAAAAAAATGTCTAAGTCTGCCAATAATTATATTGGTGTAAATGATCCTGCAGAGGAAATGTTCGGTAAAATAATGTCGATTAGCGATGAATTAATGTGGCGCTATTTTGAATTGTTATCTTTCCGTCCTTTAACAGAGATTGAGCGGTTAAAACAAGAAGTAGAGCAGGGAGCGAATCCTAGAGACGTTAAAATTGCATTGGCCAAAGAAATCATTACACGCTTTCATGATGATATTGCTGCTGAGGCTGCTCATCAATCGTTTATTCAGCGTTTTCAAAAAGGTGCTATCCCAGATGATATTCCTGAATTGGAATTAGTGGTTGGCGCAGGGATAGCCATTGCTAATTTACTTAAAGAAGCAGGACTGGTGAGTTCGACTTCAGATGCTATGCGGATGATTAAACAGGGGGCAGTCAAACTGGATAGTGAGAAAGTGACTGATACTCGTTTACAGCTTACCGTTGGAATGACAGGCGTGTTTCAGGTTGGTAAACGTAAATTTGCGAAGGTGACACTCGTCTAATTTATGTCATCTCCAAGATGGGCGTTATTGTTCATCTTGGTTGCGAAAAATTAATCGCGTAAAGAAGGGGCTAATGAACAAGGCTTAGTATCGAAATGTTGGCCATCTAGGCTTTGGCATTGCCATGTTAACTTAGCCTCCTCCAATACCCATAATTGGTCTTTTTGAGTGAGCGTCAGAATGAGTAATAAGGTTTGATTTTTATTTTTATTTTGATGCACATTATAGGTCACTACTTTATCTTCAGATTGTTTTACTTTAAGTAAAACAAAATCATTTCCGGCATATTGAGCTGAAATTTTCTGAGGATGAAAACTCCAACTGAGTTGTTGTAGTTGCGCATCTGCAAGATCTTGATTGAAGTTTTCAGTGAGTTGCTGCGCATAAGAAATCACTATTGGTTCCTCAAAGGCAATACTCACTGTACTTATTAATACAAGAGGTATGCTAAATATGAGTCCTTTGAGTACTTTTTTCATAATATAACCATACTTCAATTGGTTCATCACTTTAGCATTTTTAGACCGATTAATGTGAGCAGAGTTTACTTTAAATTTGTAAAACTTTATGAAAAATGCATAACATTTATTATTCATTGTATGGTGAGTTGGTCTGACATTGTTTGATAATCAAGTAGGTCTTGATGTTCTTTTATTCTTTTTTTCCCAAGATCTAATGTGAGCATTGTGACGCTGGGTATCGCTAAGGTTATGATTTTACCAGGTTTACCAAATAAATCACCGGGTCCTTTATAATAATAGTTTCCGATAAGAACAACTAAAGAACCTGAATTAAACATATGGTCAATATTAAATTTATATTCAAGGACGCCTTGCTGTACTCGTTGTAAAAAAGACAGAATATTTTTTCTTCCGATGTATTTACGGTTAGCCGTCTTATCATAGAAAACACTATCACGATTGTAATAATGATTTAATTTATAAAATTGTTGATGTGTGAGTGCGTTCATATAATCAACCGCCATTTTTTGCTCTGGGGGCATATCACCGTTGCTAGCTTTGGCGGAAAAATTAACAAAGAGGAACAGTAAAAAAACACTTATGAGTCTCAGTTTCATATTAAAATATCTTATCATGTTTTTGTTAGGGACATGGTTCATTTTAAGCTTGCTGTTTTAAGTTTTTTATTGAATGCACTTCTATTTATTTAGTTCTTTCAAATGGATATTGAGAGCATCAACTGATATACGGATTTCAATAACGGAGAGTAACAATGAATATAAAAGCAGTAATAAGCTACAACCAAATATGAGTGAACCGATATGATAGAAACCAGCATAAATGAAAATCATGCATAAGACACAAAAAGCAAAACTGAAGACGCCTGATTCTTGCATTCTTCTTATGATACTAATGCGTCGGTGTAAATTTTTAAGTTGATCAGCATGGACGGGAGTGCCTTCACTGCTTAATGTCCGAATGAGGGCGGCTAGGGCAAAAAATCGATTTGTATAAGCGAGTAGTAACAAAGAAATAGCGGGAAACAACAGTGCTGGAGTGGTTAACGATATCTGGGTATTATCGAGGGCCATATAAAGACTACCGATGGCGAATAAGTGAGGCCGATCATACCAAGTCCCTTAGTGATGTTCAAAATAAATTAATCATTTCGTTTGGGTTCATTTTATAGATGATTTATTGTAAGTAACGAAGTAAAGCCCAAATGGCAGGGATGATGATTAAACTTAAGATCCAAAAAGTAAAGGCTGTGGAAGTCAGTAAGATGGCTCTTTTTATATCATGATGATCGGGGACTGGGCCATATTTTATTTTAGGTAATGCGATGCAATTACTCCCAAAAGTCATCGGGCCACTTAACTCTATATTGAGCACCCTCGCACCGATTTCACAAACATATATGTAACCTCTAGGCACCCCTTTAACCCGTGGCCTAACAAAGGTTAACAAGCTTTGAGGTCCACCTTGAATCGCTAAGCTAAAACTCCATAATAAGGTGGGGATGAAGAAAACGATATTACCGATTAAATAGCTAGACCGTCCAAAATATTGATATTTAGGATTAAAGCAGGGCCAAGTTAATTCTAGTTGTTTAATCATTCTTGCAAGTAATACTAAGGGCGCACCACCTAAGCTGTAAAAGGCGATGGTGGCGACGACACCATAAACGGGTGCTGTGATTAATTTTTCAATGGTTGCCTTACTTAAACTGTCGAAAGAAAGTACAAAAGTATTACGGGTGAGCCAAGGGTGAAGTAATGCCCGTGCACGAAGCTTATCTTTTTGGGCAATAGAGACACAAACTTCTTCAGCAACCAGCTTAAAATTAGCATCATTGAGACAAATATAAAGAATAATAAACTCAAATATCCAAGGAAAACCAACACTATGTGTAAGGAATAAAGCCAAAGCAAAAAAAGGCAAGAGTAAAAGTAAGCTTGATAGTATGCCGGCAATAATTTGCTGAAAAGCAGAGCAGTTGTTGTGAGAGGTTCTTTTGCTTAGCTTTTTGGCTAGGATCCCAAACCAAACAATAGGTTGCATATTTCTCGGTAAGGGAGCAATTCTAGCGAGTAAAATAGAGATAATGAGTATTATCGCTCCTTGAAGTATCCCTCTATCGATTGTTAAAGAGGAAATAAGTTCTGGAGTAATAATATTAAAATTCATTATAAGGTCTTTAATAATGCCATGACCATTAGAGCAGAATGATGACCCGCTTTAGCGAGGTAAGTATCAAAATCAACTGGAGAGTCATTATTGGCATTATCAGATAAAGAACGAATAACGACAAAGGGTAAATTAAATTGATGACATACTTGTGCTATAGCGGCACCTTCCATCTCACAGGCTGCCATGGATGGGAAATGTTCTAGCATTTGCTTTGTTCGGTTAGGATCGCAGATAAAACTGTCTCCTGTACAAATGAGTCCTTCAATGGTGTTGACTTCACCAATTTCAGATATGGCTTTTTTTGCTGCATTGACTAATTGACTGTCACAGATAAAAGCCGCTGGCTGTTGTGCCATTTGGCCGATTTCATAGCCGAAGGCGGTGACATCCACATCGTGATGGCGAACTTCTGAAGCAATAACAATATCGCCAATATTAAGCTCGGGTGAAAACCCGCCTGCGGAGCCTGTATTAATAATGGCATCTGGTGAGTATTTTTCAATTAAAAGGGTCGTTGCCATACTGGCCGCCACTTTTCCAATACCTGAGCGAGTTACTATAATGTCTTTATCGGCTAAAGTTCCTGCGACAAATTCGATGCCAGCAATAGTTTGTGACGTTTTTGAAGCCATTGACTCAATGATATGAGCAACTTCAGGTTCCATTGCACCGATAATACCGATTTTCATGAAATAACCTTATAAGTTAGGTAATAAATACGCTGCTAATATAGCATAATGTCGCGATGAATGTGCCATTGGATAGCGTGAAGTCTTCAGGCTTGAACTTAAAGAAGAGTAAGGTGCTGAAACTTTTGATGTAGGTTTAAATAACCTGAAAAATTGGGTTTAAAAGAATCTCACTGAAAAAGAATAATCAGTGAGATATTTTGTTAATGGTCTCAATCAACCTGAGCTCTGGATAAGCTGCGCCACTCAGTCGCGTTATTATTGCCCTATCGGTGTTGAAATTTCGAGTAATAGCTCGCTATTACGTACGAACTTTCGTCTTGATATAGACAATAATGTTACTACCAATCTAGATAATAGAGTGACTATAAAACCGATATTAATTAACATGTTGAGTTTAAGTTAAAACTTAATATCACACCCATTATCCAGAGTTCAGGTTAAATCATCAAAATAATTAAGGATCCCTAACGCGGCATCTCGTCCTTCGGCGATGGCGGTGACCACAAGATCTGATCCTCTTACCATATCACCTCCGGCAAAAACTTTGGGGTTACTGGTTTGAAACGGTTTATCAGAGGTTTTAGGGGCTTTGACTCGACCGATATTATCCACTTCAATTTCATGTTGGCTAAACCAAGGGGCCGGACTGGGTTGAAAGCCAAATGCAATAATAATGGCATCAGCTTCTAGGATATGTTCACTTCCTTGAACAGGGATGGCGGCTTGACGACCATTGGCATCACTGGCGGCCATTTCTGTTGCAATACATTCAATTCCTATAAGCTGCTCATTCTTCGTTTTAATGGCGACAGGTTGTTGGTTAAAGAGAAATTGAACACCTTCCTCTTTTGCATTTTGCACTTCTTTGCGAGAACCAGGCATATTGGCTTCATCCCGCCGATATAAACAGATCACCGATTGGGCTTGCTGCCTAATGGCTGTGCGAACACAATCCATTGCCGTATCTCCGCCACCAAGAACGATAACGCGCTGGTTTTTTAAGTTGAGGTAGGGGTTATCAGGTTGCTGGGTTCCCATAAGATGGTGTGTATTACCAATCAAGTAGGGTAAGGCTTGGTATACGCCTTGGGCATCTTCGCCCTCAATGTTAGCCTTCATGGCCGTATAAGTGCCCATACCCAAGAAAATGGCATCATATTCAGCTAATAGTGAATCAAAGCTGAGATCTTCCCCTATGGTAACACCCAGTTGAAATTGAATCCCCATTTCTTCCATGATGGTTCGTCGAGTCGCCATAACGGACTTTTCGAGTTTAAAGGCGGGGATCCCGTAGGTGAGTAATCCCCCTATTTGAGGGTTTTTATCATAAACAACAGCGCTGATCCCATTTCTGCTGAGAATATCGGCGCAACCCAGACCCGCGGGCCCTGCACCAATAATAGCCACTCGTTCAGTTCTGGGACTGACTTGACTCAGATCGGGACGCCAGCCTTGTGCGATGGCGGTATCAGTGATGTATTTTTCGATATTACCGATAGTGACGGCTTCGAAATCATCATTAATAGTACAGGCACCTTCACATAATCTGTCTTGTGGACAAACACGACCACATATTTCAGGTAATGTATTGGTTTCATGAACTAAAGTAGCCGCTTCCATAATGCGGCCTTGCTTGATTAAATCAAGCCAATTGGGAATGTAATTATGTAATGGGCATTTCCATTCACAATAAGGGTTACCACAATCTAGACAGCGATCGGCTTGCTCATTCACTTCAGATTGTTCAAAAGGTTGATAAATTTCAACAAATTGTATTTTTCGCGTTTCTGTATCGACTTTATTTGGATCTTGACGCCCGACATCGATAAATTGAAAATCATTGCTCATCTTTATTTACCCCGCTCTGACTGCGAGTGCAGGTTCAGTTTGTGCCAATTTAAGCAGATCGCTCACTTTAATATTCTTCGGTTTGACTAATACAAAGCAATCTAGCCAATTCTCAAAGTCATTTAAGATCATTTTGGCATGTTCACTGCCCGTCTCATTAACATGTTCTTCAATTAATGAACGTAAATGCTGTTGTTGAATGGGAAAGCTCAGCTTTTGGGTATCGACCATTTCAGGGTTGACGCGACGATTGAAATGACCGTATTGATCAAATATATAAGCAAATCCGCCCGTCATCCCAGCACCAAAGTTAACCCCGGTTCTTCCAAGCACTACAACAACACCTCCAGTCATATATTCGCAGCCGTTATCACCCACCCCTTCAACAATGGCTAATGCGCCTGAATTTCTAACAGCAAATCGCTCACCCGCTTTACCCGCGGCGAAAAGCTTACCTCCTGTTGCACCGTATAGGCAGGTATTACCGATGATTGATGAGCGTTCACTTTTAAAAGAACTGCCTAATGGAGGATGAATAGAAATTTTTCCGCCAGACATCCCTTTTCCAACGTAATCATTGGCATCACCAGTGAGGGTGAGCTCCAAGCCGTGGGTGTTCCATACGCCGAAGCTTTGTCCTGCGCTGCCATTGAAGGTTAATGCGATAGGTGATTTAAGGCCTGCACTACCCGCAGTCCTAGCGATATAACCAGCTAAACTTGCCCCGATAGCACGATCAGTATTATTAATAGAGTGAGTTAGGCTGTGGGATTGCTCTGTATCAATGGCCTCTTTACATTGATTTAATAATATTTGATTGAGCTTCCCAAGATCTGGAGATTGGTTATTCTCTTTCCATGTCAGTGCAGAGTCTGCGGGAACAGTAGGGGTAAATAAGATTGGCGTTAAGTCTAAATGCGCTTGTTTTTCTGTTTGGCCATCGAGAGCCGTCAACCACTCACCGTGTCCGACCAATTCTTCAAAGCGAGTGACACCGAGTTTTGCCATGTATTCTCGAATCTCTTGCGCAACAAATTCGAAGTAAGTGATCACTCTTTCTGGTAAGCCATGATAGTGCTGATCACGCAATTGTTTGTTTTGGGTCGCAACGCCGGTAGCACAATTGTTGAGGTGACAAATTCTTAAATATTTACAGCCCAGCGCAATCATAGGGACAGTGCCAAAGCCGAAGCTTTCAGCACCAAGTAAGGCCGCTTTTATGACATCTTTTGCCGTTTTTAAGCCCCCATCCACCTGTAAGCGAATTTTATGGCGCAGTCCATTTTTGACTAAGGCCTGATGGACTTCTGCTAATCCGAGCTCCCAAGGGCTACCCGCGTATTTGACAGAGGTAATGGGGCTGGCTCCTGTGCCGCCATCATAACCCGATATGGTGATCATATCGGCATAAGCCTTAGCGACACCTGTGGCGATGGTACCCACGCCGGGTTCAGACACCAATTTTACCGAGACAAGGGCTTTAGGATTCACTTGTTTTAAGTCAAAAATAAGTTGGGCAAGATCTTCAATTGAATAAATATCATGATGAGGAGGAGGAGATATTAAGGTCACTCCTGCTTTTGCATGACGTAAAACCGCAATTTCCGCACTGACCTTATGGCCAGGTAATTGGCCGCCTTCTCCTGGCTTTGCCCCTTGAGCGATTTTTATCTGTAATACATCAGCATTAACAAGATAGTGAGCGGTGACGCCAAATCGACCTGAAGCGACTTGCTTAATGGCTGAATTGCGCTCAGAGTTGAAACGACGGGGATCTTCGCCTCCTTCTCCAGAGTTTGAGCGTCCGCCTAGCCTATTCATTGCAACCGCTAATGCTTCATGGGCTTCAGGGCTTAATGCACCAATACTCATTGCTGCACTATCGAAACGCGAAAATAATTGGCTAGCCTCTTCTACAGCATCGATTGCTACAGGATGAGCGGGTGAGTCAATCGCAATAAGATCACGCAATGTGGCGACAGGTCTATTATCAACCAGCGCGGTAAAGATTTGATAAGTATTATAGTCTTTACGTTTGAGAGCATCTTGTAAGGTATTGACGACATCAGGATTAAAGCAGTGGTATTCCCCGCCTTCAACGTATTTTAGCAGTCCTCCTTGTGGCAGCGGCAGATGAGGTCGAAATGCTGCTTTATGTAATACAGCTTGATCTTGTTCGATCAGTTGGAAATTAGCCCCTTGAAGGCGGCTGATGACACCATTAAAGCAAAGTTTGATAATATCGTCATTGAGCCCTATGACTTCAAATTGCTGACTACAGCGATAAGAGGCAACAGTACTGATCCCCATTTTAGACATTATTTTTCGTAAACCTTTATTAATACCTTGTCTAAAGTTGAGCAGTAATGTGCGATGATCATCAATTTGATGCAGTTTGGCTAAACTGGAAATACATTCATAGGCGAAATAAGGGTAAATGGCTGTCGCACCAAAACCTAACAGTACAGCAAAATGATGGGGATCGCGCGCAGATGCGGTTTCTATGATGATATTGGTGTCGCAACGTAAATTATTATTCACTAATATTTGTTGAACCGCTCCGACAGCCATTGCCGCAGGAATGATGTACTTGTCTTTCGCTGTGGCGCGATCAGATAAAATTAACAAGGTGGTGCCAGCTTGTGCCAATTGTATTGCTTGGAGACAAATACGATGCAATGCGGCTTCTAATCCTTCTTCTTTGAGATAATTTAAACAAATCGTATCGGCTTGATAATAATCACTGTCTAATGCCATTAACTGCATTAAATCGGTATAGAGTAAAATGGGTGAATTGAACATGACTCTATAAGCATGTCCTGTTGTCTCATTAAATAGATTCTGTTCACGTCCGACACAGGTTGACAGTGACATGACATGTTTTTCCCGTAGAGGATCAATGGGAGGATTGGTGACTTGAGCAAATTTTTGCCTAAAGTAATCAAAAATACTGCGCGATTGCTTAGATAGTATCGCCATAGGGGTATCATCACCCATTGAACCGGTGGCTTCTTCTCCCTTTTGGGCCAGTACCCAAATAACTTGCTCTAGTTCTTCACGGGTATAACCAAATAACTTTTGGTATTGCAGTAGTGTTGGCGCATCAAACTCATTATTACCTTGCTGATTAAGTTCAAATCTATCAGCAGGAAGCAAGGTTTTGCTGTTTTTTGCCATCCATTCTTTATAGGGGTGACGCCTCTTTAAATCGTTATCAATCGTAAAAGAGGAGAATAACTTGCCATTTAATGTATCTAAAACCAGTAACTCTCCTGGTCCTACTCGTCCTTTTTCTGTGACTTCATCAGCAGAATAGTCCCAAATACCCACTTCGGAGGCTAAGGTTAGGATTCGATCTTTAGTGATGACATATCTTGAAGGCCTTAAACCATTCCTGTCGACGGCACATGCCGCATAACGACCATTGCTCATCACAATGCCTGCCGGTCCATCCCAAGGTTCCATATGCATAGAGTTAAAATCATAGAACGCTTTGAGTTTATCATCCATTTCTGGATTACTTTGCCATGCGGGTGGAATGAGTAGTCGCATGGCGCGATATAGATCCATACCTCCAGCAAGTAACATTTCTAGCATATTATCCAGTGCTGAAGAGTCTGAACCATTTTCGTTGACAAAAGGCGCTGCTTGCTGGAGATCTGGCAATAATGGGGCGTTGAATTTGTAAGCTCTTGCTCGTGCCCACTGACGATTACTCGTAATGGTATTAATTTCTCCATTATGCGCTAAGTAACGAAAAGGCTGTGCTAGAGGCCATTTAGGAGAAGTATTGGTTGAAAATCGCTGGTGGAATAAACAGATTGAAGTTTGCAATCGTATGTCAGCAAGATCAGTGTAAAATTCAGGTAAATCAGCAGGCATCATCAAACCCTTATAGACAATGACTTGTCCTGAAAGGCTCGCGATATAAAATTCATCATCATGTACTAACTGCTGCTCAACACGTCTGCGAGCCATATAAAGGCGTCGTTCTAAATCTTTTTCTCGCCATCCTATCGGAGCATTAATTAAAACTTGGCAAATTTGAGGTTGGCAAGCTTTACCTATGGGTCCTAAAACATCAGGATTAATAGGCACGGTTCGCCAGCCAGCGACACTTAAGGTTTCTTTTTCTAATTCTTTTGTTAATAGTTGTTTGGCGATGCTAGCTAAGATTTCATCTTGATTAAGAAATAGCATACCAACGGCGAATTTTCGGCTTAAATGCCATTCATTTTCTAAGGCTATTGCATTAAAGAAAGCCGTTGGTAGCTGCATTAATAAGCCACAGCCATCGCCCGTCTTTTTGTCGGCTGCAATGCCTCCTCGGTGCTTCATTCTGTCTAAGCCGTGGATAGCGGTTCGAACAATTCTATGGCTCGCTTCACCATCCATTTGAGCTATTAGCCCAAATCCACAATTATCACGTTCAAAACTTGGATGATATAAGCCCATTTAAACACTCCCTCAATCGCTTTAAATACAACTCGAATACATGATCTCCTAATCTCATAGATATGCACCGAACCAACCAACTTAACGCGAGAGTAGACAAAGGTCAAATCAAACTTAATTAGAGTTCTTTGGCTCTATGTCTGTGTTTTTGACAGACGAAGTGATAGATTACCTTAACGTAAACTGCCTATTTGATCATATAATACTATGAATAAAAAGGATTTTAACTTTTATCAATATTGAGGCTTACTTATGGGGTACATTCTAATAAAGAGTGGTTTGGATATTAATTTTTACATTGTAGAGAGATTGATAGGTTCTTTGAATTGATTATTTATGCATATAAAATTAATTTTGATTGTTTATAGCAGTATTGTAGGAAGTGAATTTTGTGAGCTTATATAAGATGCTGGTCTTTTGCTGTCTTCAGTGATGAATACAATGCCTACGTGGAAACTTGCGACGAAAGGTGTTACTTGGGTGAAACAAGGCTTTTTTGTTTCATGGGATAATATAAAGCAAGCTGATACTGTGCTTTTTATTAATAATAGGATTTGAGTATAATGAGTGTTAGGATTTATCTCTATTATTTACTTATAAATCTATTTGTTATGTATGCGTTGGTTGGTTTCACTCTTATATTCTGCTTAGAATCAAAATATTTGTCGACATCAAGACAGTGTAATAGCCCGCTATTACTTGTAACACAGATAGAGGGAATAATGGTATTTAAGCGACATGGCTTAACCAGAGTTCCGGTTGATCACAGCGCTCTAGAATTAAGTATCATCCGGTTGATAGGTTATTGAGAATGAATCGAGTGAGCTTTTTGTTATAACAATGTTTTGTTGATATTTATTTTATTTGTTTTATTAATTTTTAGTTAACCAATGGTTATTTATCGACAGTTTTAACAATGAAACGTCTCGAGTTGTTGCGTAAGCAGCGATAATGAGTAATATGTGTTAGGTTAGTCTTTTTATACATTTGGCAATATTTGAGGGGTGCCTAAATATGGCAACAGCCGAATTAGAATCAATTTTAGATCTTAATACACTTGAACAATACTGTCAGGCTATTGGAGCTGCGACCTTACTGAAAAGCGTTGTTTTGTTTGAACAACTGATGCCTGAATATGTAGGTAATCTTGTGAGTGCAGATAAAGCAAATGACAAAGCGACCTTATGTTCAGAAGCGCATAAGTTCAAAGGTGCGGCGGGATCAGTTGGTTTAAAGCGAATTCAACAGTATGCTCAGCAGTTACAACACGGAGAAGAAGCTGTATGGGCGACTGGGCACAGTGCTTGGTTGCAAGCCATTGTGACTCATGCTCAAGACGATCTAGCTAAACTTAAGGAACACCTTGAATCTCAGGTGTAATGTCTTACGTTTTCGTCAAGGTTAACTTTATTTAATCTCAACGAATTTTACTAATATTTAATGTCATCATTTAATAATTAGTGAAGTGAATGAATCTATATTAACAGTTCATTACTCATGAGCTGTTTTTTTTATTGCTGTCGTTAACCCATCCACTTTATCGTCTATCATATTCGTTATTTCATTCAGTTAATACTTCGTTCTTAGGGCCTCTATACGGTAGATATTCTTCAGTGTTCATCTGTCATTTTAGCTTTTTTAAGCTCATTCTCCTCAGGGATTGAGTATGCTAAACTCTAAAAAATGATCTTTCTTCTCAATTTGGCTATGCATTTATGAAGCACCTTCCTAGTTTAAAAAATTTATTTTATTTGGTTAATCTCCATCAAGAACAGAATTTTAATCGTGCAGCTAAACTTTGCCATGTCAGTCAGTCGACGTTATCGAGTGGCATACAAAATTTAGAACAACAGCTTGGCCACCAATTGATTGAGCGGGATCATAAATCATTTATTTTTACAGCAATTGGAGAAGAAGTTGTTCAGAGGGCGGGGGCAATACTCACTGATGTTGATGAGCTTGTAGAACTGGTTAAACATCAAGGTGAGCCTATGAGTGGAGATCTGCGCATTGGCTGCATACCAACCATTGCTCCTTTTTTGCTCAGCAGAGTGGTCCAACATTGTAAAAAAGTTTATCCAAAATTGAATTTATTTCTAAAAGAAGAGACGACAGATCGTTTATTAAATGGGTTAGGAAAAGGTGAGTTAGATTTACTTTTACTCGCACTTCCTGTTGATACAAGTGGTTACCATAGTATGAAAGTGGGGATAGATCCCTTTAAAATGGTATTACATAAAGATTTGTCCAGCCAAATAAATGAGCCCATTGATTACCATAGCTTACCAGATGAGAGTATTTTTTTATTGCAGGCAGAGCATTGCATCACAGGACATGCCATTAGTGCCTGCCAATTAGAAGACAGCGCTAAGGTTAATCCTTTTTCGGCAACGAGTTTACACACTTTAGTGCAGATGGTTAACTGTAAACTGGGTACGACCTTCTTGCCGCAAATGGCTATAGATGCTGGGATTTTGGATAATACGGATTTGATTAGTATGCTTCCATTGGGTGAAAGCCCCTATCGAGATATCGGGTTAGTTTGGCGACAAACTTCCAGTCGTTTGCTGACGTTTAGAAATTTAGGGTTGGAAATTCAAACGTTATTAAAACAGGAATAAAGCGTATTATTAATCAGTAAGCGACTATGTGGAAGGCTTTTTACTTAGGCAATACGCTAAAAACTTCAATAGAGTGTTGTTTTCCTTTAAGCTTGATTGGTCCTAAGTTACTGAGCTTATAGGCAGGAGATAAGCTTAAGCGTGATGCTAGCTCACCTGAGATAAGCATTCTTTGCCCTAGTGGATTACATTGATCTTGTAGTCTTGCGAGGGTATTTAATACATCACTGAAAAAACCAATTTCTTGTTTATGGACGCCAACAACGGCTGCTACAACTTGCCCACAATGAGCTGCAGCTTTGAATTGAGGAACAAAACCATATTTATCAGTAAAATAAGGGCGTTGCCAATTTAATAATTGCGTGAACTCATGGTAAATATTTAAGCATCGGTCATTAATAATGCCATCTTTTAATGGCCAATGAATAATGACGGCGTCGCCTATGTAACGATAAATTTCTGCTTCATTATTATTAACCGGATCGGCTAATAGACTAAAACTATCTTGAATGAGTCGACTGAATTGGTAATCACCGAGAGATTCTGCATGTGTGGTTGAAGAAGCCATGTCCAAATATAAAAATAACCTCTGTTCATAGCGAGGTTTATGATACTTCCCTAAACCAATATTCATCAGCACTCTAGGACCGACAAGGAGTGCCATTTGTTCTATGAAAGCAAGACTGACTCGTACAACGACAAGATAGACAATAAGGGCTTGAAAGGAAGGGCTATATAAAATATGTGCCGTTAGCATTTGCCTTAATGTCGTCATATGGTTTTCTATCGCCCACATATTTAGATATTGTGTTACATAGGCTAAGGTGATCGCTCCAAGTAAGAGGAACAGTCCTTTAAAAATGACGGAACATAGATAAGGTAACCTGTGGATCCCACTGATTTCTGCAATTAAATTTGACATCCAATGTAAACTGCCAAAAATAATGCCCATATAAATTGAAAGCGTAGCGAGATCAGCCGAGCCAATTGCCCATTGAGGTAAATTAGGCGCTTGGGCGTAGCGGAAAAAAACAAAAGATGCCATGGCGATTGTCCAAGCAAAAATGGCGAAAATAAGTTTTTTTGCTTGTATAGCGGCTTTCACAGTTTTAGTCGTATCCTAGTGGCAACAAGTTCTGGAGGCGCTAGTTTATAGATAATCCCCCTATCATTTCCAGTAGTATTTGTGATCTTGATCAAATCAAGTGTATTAGGGCGTTAAATAAGTTGAGAGAGGATTTGATGGGTGAAGGCTATTTTCAGGTAAAAACCTCTTGGATTCGTTAAAATAAGCTGACCATTTTCGCCGATAGACTCGGTTAATATTTTGCTGTTGGCCGCTTTTGGTCTTAATTGAAGAACCTCACCGTGCCTAGCTGTAATTTTTTCGACTTGACCGAGTGCTATCAATTCCATAATTTCTTCCCAATCCTGTTTAATTTGTTGGGTTTCTTCTGTGCTCGGTTGCCACAAGATAGGTGTACCAATTTGCCTCTCTGCAATAGGGGTGTGTCGTTCGCCTTGAACCGGTACCCATAATACTTGTTGTAATTTATGGCAAACCACACTTTTTTCCCAAGTGAGTCCTTGAATGTTGAGTAGTGGCGCAGTGGTGACGTAGGTTGTTTCCATCGGTTTACCATGATGGTTAATTGGAATAGTTTTAAGCTCAATACCTAGATTAATAAAGTCTGGCTCTGGTTTTGAGCCAGCAATAGCCCCTAGCTCATGCTCAATTAGTTGGCCTACCCAGCCTTTATTGCGTTTAAGATTTTTTGGAACCACTATATTGTGAGAATGGGCGAGTAGGCCTAAACTTAAGCCAGCCATTGAATCAGCTCGTTCCATCAGTTCTGCAGTGCTTTGAGGTGGCAGTGGTATCGTTTTCATGGAGTCTTTTAGTTAAGAGTAGTATGAAGTCAAAGGCTGAGTGAAAAATAATCATAGTTTGTGAGTTAAAGAGGATCACCTTTTACTTTCAACATAATATATTGATCTATAATTATAAAAGATATGATTAATTATTTGTTGTTTTCATTTAGTAACAGTGCTGAGAAGGTTTATTGAGCTTGATAACATAGTTATCCACAGAATTATTGGATAACTTATTTAACCAAGCGCTTTAATCAATAAATCTATCCTTGTCAATGTCATAAAGGGTAAGAATACGGGCTTTTTTTTATTGTTTCAATGCTTAATTTAAAATAATGGGTATGCTAATTAAGATGATAAGTTAGATTTGACAATGTTGATTATAAATCAATCGTTGTATTGTTTTTCGTTGACCCCCTTGTTTTATCTTTTATTATCATATTGTTTTATAATGTTTTTTTGTTTTTACATTAAGGTGTTAAAATCAATATTATGTTTTTATTCGGGGTGATATTGCATTGAGTGAGCGTTTCGAACAGAGATATCCACAGAATCTGTGGATATCTTGCGATATTTTCTCTTTTCTGTTGATAAATGAATAAATAAACGAATGTTATCCCATGTGTGTGTTAATCATATGGATTGCTGCAAGGCTTGGTTTGTGAAACAATCAAGTTATTAAATAGCGAATAAGTTCGGAGTCCATGTGATTGATAGTGACGGCTTTCGCGCAAATGTTGGCATCATTATCTGTAATCGCTTTGGGCAGGTTATGTGGGCAAGACGATTTGGCCAACATTCCTGGCAATTTCCACAAGGCGGTGTTGATGAAGGTGAGTCGACCGAAGAAGCTATGTATAGAGAGTTATATGAGGAAGTAGGCTTGAAGCCTGAGCATGTAAAATTATTAACCTCTACACGATCTTGGTTACGTTATCGGCTACCTAAAAGATTGATTAGACAAGATAGTAAGCCTGTTTGTATTGGTCAAAAACAGAAATGGTTTTTATTACAGTTAAAATGTAATGAAAGTGCAATTAATCTGAACGCAAGTGGTCATCCTGAATTTGATGATTGGCGTTGGGTAAGTTATTGGTATCCAGTACGCCAAGTGGTTTCTTTTAAGCGTGATGTTTATCGAAAGGTAATGAAAGAGTTTGCCGTGATGGCTCTAGCATTGCAATTGAAAGAATCAAATCAAAAAAGAAAAGGACGACGTCGTAGTTCGTTTCTCAAGGGAGTTTGAGCTCAGTGTTAAAAACGCTCAGGGATATAACACAGGCCGTTGCGGCGGCAGATGATCTGCAATCGGCATTGGATTTGTTGGTATCACAGACAAAAGCGGTGATGGCAACAGAATGTTGTTCGATATACTTAGTTGAACAAGATGTATTGCAGTTCTCTGCAACTGATGGCTTAGATAGGCAAGCTGTTGGTAAAGTGCGTATGCCATTAACACAAGGATTAGTTGGGCTTGTTGCGCAAAGAGAAGAACCGATTAACTTAGCGGATGCTCATATCCATCCTAGGTTCAAATTATTACCTGAAGTTGCTGAAGAGGAATACCGAGCGTTTTTGGCTGCTCCCATTATTTATCAAAAAGTGGTGATTGGCGTTATTGTTGTGCAGCAGGTTGAGCCTAGGCAGTTTAGTGAGGGAGAAGAAGCGTTTTTAATGACGCTTGCTGCACAACTTGCGGTAGCGATAAGAGGATTAAGGCATAAAGCGACAACGGGCAACAATGTTAGCCAACAGTATTATACTGGAAAAATAGCGGCTAATGGCGTCGCCATTGCTAATGCTTTAGTGCTCGGTGGCCATATCTCTCTTTCTTTCCCCGATGTTAAAAGCCGAGACTTACCCACAGAAGAAACACGTTTAAAACTGTCAATGTCTCGTACTAAGGACTTGTTAAGCGCATTATCGCAGCGTTTTGATTCAGAGAAAGATGAAGAAGTCGTGTCGATTTTTTCAGCCTTGTTATTATTACTCGATAGTGCCAGCTTAGGCGGCGAATATGTTAAAGAAGTCCGCCAGGGATGGAGCGCTGAATCTGCGGTATGCCGAGTTTCTTTACGCTATATCAAGCAATTTACTGAGATGAAAGATCTTTATTTAAAAGAGCGTGCGGGTGATATTCGAGACCTAGGACAGAGGGTTTTGAGACAATTAGTTGAACCGGGAAGAATTGAATTTGAACCAGATACTCCCGTTATTTTAATTGCAAAAGAAGCCAATGCAACGTTAATTGCTGAGTTTCCGAGACAAAAACTAGCGGGGATTGTAACAGAGTTGGGTGGTATCAATTCTCATGCTGCTATTTTATCAAGAGCGTTGGGCGTCCCAGCTTTAATTGGTGTTTCAGATATTCTGAATGCCGATATTGATAAGAAGTTAGTCATTTTAAATGCGAGTCGGGGGCAATTGTTAGTGTCACCCAGACCCAGCGTGATCACTGAGTTCAGAAGTTTGATGTCTATGGGGAAGGCGTTAAAGGAGCGATATACCCAAGATTTATCTTTACCTACCATCACTACCGATGGAGAGAGAATTGCCTTACAACTCAATGCTGGATTGCTTTCGAGTTTAGAGTCCGATATCGCCACAGGCGCTGATGGAGTGGGGTTGTACCGTACTGAAATCCCCTTTATGTTGCAACAGCGCTTTCCCAGTGAATCAGAACAAATTAAAGTTTATAAGCAAGTATTTGAAGCCGCAGCGGGTAAGTCAGTTGTCATGCGAACATTGGATGTGGGTGGAGATAAGCCACTCGCTTATTTTCCTATCAATGAAGAAAACCCTTTCTTAGGTTGGCGAGGAATTCGTCTTTCTCTGGATCATCCCGAATTATTTCTAGTGCAATTAAGAGCCATGCTACAAGCGGCTGAAGGGAGTGATCAGCTCAGTATTATGTTGCCTATGGTTAGTTGTATCGATGAAATAGAGCAATCGCTTGCTTACTTAGAGCAAGCCTATTTTGAGTTGAGTACTGAGATGGGTATGGATATCGTTAAGCCCAGAGTTGGGATCATGCTTGAAGTGCCTGTTTTGTTATATCAATTACCCGATGTGGCCAGAAAAGTTGATTTTATTTCAGTAGGCTCAAATGATTTAACACAATATCTTTTAGCGGTAGATAGAAATAATCCTAGAGTCAGTACTTTGTATGATTGCTATCACCCTGGGATTTTACGTGCATTAAAACAAGTCCGTGAAGAATGTAAAACATTAAATTTGCCAGTGAGTGTCTGTGGTGAACTGGCTGGGGAACCAATAGGGGTATTGTTATTAGTATCCATGGGCTATAGCCATCTCAGCATGAATCAGGGAAGTTTAGGACGGATTAATTATCTACTAAGGCGTGTTTCTTTTGAGGATTTGAATAATTTGTTAAATAAAGTATTACGTCTAAGCAGCGGTCAAGAGGTGAGGGTTTTATTGGCGGAATATCTAGAAACGATAGGCTTGGTGGAATTACTGAGTTTGTAAATAGGGGCACTTTATTGGCTTTGTCATCCTCGGTTTAATTCCCTTCGATTGATTTTATTTATGTAGGTAAAACAGATGGAAATAGCGCTGCAAGTTTTTGGTATTTGTTTAGTATTAGGTGTTATTATTGGCTTTTTGGCTGGGCTGTTGGGGATAGGTGGTGGTCTTATTTCTGTTCCTGCATTACTGCATATTCTACCATTAGTGGGTGTTTCACATGACTTTTTACCCCATGTTGCAATTGCGACGTCACTTGCTGCGATTATTTTGACTGGTTTATCTTCAACTCGATCTCATCATAAAAGAGACAACATTCCTTGGTATTTGTTTAAACCTATGTTACCAGGGTTTGTTTTGGGATCACTGAGTTCGGGTTTTATTTCAGAAAATATTAGTGCGAATGCCTTACAGCAAAGCTTTGCTATTTTTGTCATATTAATGGCTATACAAATGGTGTTTCCCTTTAAGGGGCAAGCACAAAGACATTTACCCTCCAGTGTCCTGTTATTTATGACTGCGGTTGTAGTGGCTATTATTGCCGGGTTAATGGGGATCGGTGGTAGTGTATTGCTAGTACCATTTTTAACTTTTTTCGGGTTACAAATGCGTTATGCTATTGGTTTTTCTGCTGCAAGTGGGTTACTCATCGCCCTATTTGGCAGTGTGGGGTATGTGATTGCTGGATGGAATGTGTATGGTTTGCCTCAATTCACGCTTGGCTATATTTACATCCCTGCGTTGCTTGGTATAGTAGTCAGTTCTATTTTCATTGCGCCAATAGGCGCGAAAAGGGCAAGTACTTGGCCAACGGGTGTACTTAAAAAAATGTTTGCATTATTATTGGTTATTATCGGGTTCAAGTTAGTCTTTACTGGATAACCCTTCTATTTTATTACTTTACAATTGGAAGAAATATGGCGTTAAGTTTTCCAAATATTGATCCTATCATAGTGTCATTTGGTCCATTTCAGCTTTTTGGGCAGACATTTGAACCTGCGTTAAGATGGTACGGGGTCATGTACTTATTGGGTTTTGTAGCCGCAATGTTTTTACTCAATCGTCAAGCGGATCGCTCTAAAGGCTTATGGAGCAGAGATGAAGTTTCCGATTTGCTTTTTTATAGTTTCCTAGGGGTGATCCTAGGTGGGCGAGTCGGCTATGTGATTTTTTACCACTTTGATTTGTTTGTTGCTAACCCTTTGTATTTATTTAAAATAACAGAGGGGGGGATGTCTTTTCATGGTGGGCTGATGGGCGTAATATTAGCGATGCTCTATATTGCCCGTAAACAGAATAGGACATTTTTCGCCGTTGCAGATATGGTTGCTCCTGTCGTCCCCATTGGCCTTGGAGCCGGACGCATTGGTAACTTCATTAATGGCGAACTGTGGGGACGAGTGACCGATGTGCCTTGGGGAATGGTTTTTCCGGGTGCGGGTCCTTTACCGCGTCACCCATCGCAACTGTACCAATTTGCCTTAGAAGGCGTTGCGCTGTTTTTATTACTCTTCTGGTTTAGTAAAACAACGAATAAAAGAGGCGCAGTCTCAGGTATGTTTTTACTCGGTTATGGCTGCTTTAGGGTGATTGTTGAAACGGTTCGTCAACCTGATATTCAGTTAGGTCTTTATTTTGGTTTTATGACCATGGGGCAAATACTATCTATTCCAATGATTTTATTTGGTTTATATCTATTATTACGCCAAGCACCAGATAATACGAAAGGGAAAAAGTAATGCAGCAGTATTTAGATTTATGCGAGCATATTATCAATGATGGGACTTGGATTGAAAATGAACGCACAGGTAAACGCTGCTTAACGGTTATTAATGCTGATCTTGTCTATGACGTGAAAAATAATCAGTTTCCTTTGATTACTACACGTAAAAGCTTTTGGAAGGCTGCGATAGCTGAGTTATTAGGTTATATTCGTGGTTATGATAATGCTGCAGATTTTCGTGTTTTAGGTGCTAAAACGTGGGATGCCAATGCCAATGATAATAGTCAGTGGTTGAATAACCCTCACCGTAAAGGCACTGACGATATGGGGCGGGTTTATGGTGTACAAGGACGTGCTTGGAGCAAACCTGATGGTGGCTGTATTGATCAACTTGCTAAAATTATCGATAATTTGACCAAAGGTGTGGATGATAGAGGTGAGATTTTAAGTTTCTATAATCCTGGTGAGTTTCATATGGGTTGCTTACGGCCTTGTATGCATACTCATAACTTTTCTTTATTGGGTGATACGTTATATTTAACCAGCTTTCAGCGTTCTTGTGATGTACCTTTAGGACTTAATTTTAATCAAGTTCAAGTGTTTACATTATTAGCCTTAGTTGCTCAGATCACAGGAAACAAAGCTGGAGTGGCTTACCATAAAATTGTTAATGCTCATATTTATGAAGATCAACTTCCACAAATGCGCGATATACAATTAAAACGTCAGCCTTTTACCTCTCCTCAATTAGCGATTAACCCCGATATTAAATCACTTCATGATTTGGAAACTTGGGTGACTTTAGATGACTTTGACGTGACAAGTTATGAGCATCATGATGCCATTAAATATCCTTTCTCGGTTTAAGTTAGCCTGACTTCTGCTTATCTCTCTAAACCCTTAATGGCAACATTAAGGGTTTTTTATCGTACTCCCCAATTATTTTCTGTTCTTTTTAACGTTCTTGAACTTAGCTTTATTAGATGATTCAAACTTACAACTCGAAATTTTCGAGTTGTAAGTTTGAATCAATCGATTATTCATACACTTTTCATTCGGCTACACTGATTAAATCGAGTGTAAGGGTCTAAAAAGGAAGTAATATGGAACGAGTGATCAAAAATTTTCTGAATAAGGGATCCGCTGGAGGTATTTTATTGATGTTGGCTGTGATTTTAGCGCTTATTCTCGCTAACTCTCCTATTTCATGGCTATATCAAGACTTTTTAAATACAGAAATGCAAATTCGTGTGGGTAGTTTAGATTTAAACAAAACATTGTTGCATTGGATTAATGATGGTCTGATGGCAATATTTTTTCTTCTTATAGGGCTAGAAGTGAAACGTGAGTTATTAGAAGGCGCGTTATCGACCCCCGCTCAAGCATCATTGCCTACTTTTGCCGCAATCGGTGGTATGATTTTTCCTGCGGCGATTTATTTACTGTTTAATTATTCTGATCCGGTTGCTCAATCAGCTTGGGCAATCCCAGCGGCCACTGATATCGCTTTTGCACTGGGGATCATTGCATTGCTGGGCAGTCGAGTACCTGTATCATTAAAAGTGTTTTTATTGGCGTTAGCCATTATGGATGATTTAGGTGTCGTTGTGATTATTGCTATTTTTTATAGCACTGACTTATCGATGTTGAGTATGATCATTGCTGCTTTTGCCATTATGGGGTTGGTGAGTTTGAATGTTAAAGGGGTCACGGCGTTAGCTCCCTATGCGGTGTTAGGCAGTATTTTATGGATTGCGGTTTTAAAATCGGGTGTGCATGCGACGCTGGCAGGAGTGATTATTGCGTTTTGTATTCCATTGAGGGGAAAAGATGGTAGTTCGCCTTCTGAAAAGTTAGAGCATGATTTACATCCTTGGAGCACGTTTCTCATTTTACCCGTATTCGCTTTTGCTAATGCTGGGGTTGATTTAACGGGAATGAGTATTGATTATTTGGTTGCGCCATTACCTTTGGGGATCGCGCTAGGGTTACTATTGGGTAAACCAATAGGGGTGATGTTATTTAGTTATATTGCGGTGAAATTAAAGTTTGCGGTATTACCCGATGGGGTGGGTTGGAAGCACATCGCTCCAGTTGCTGTGATGTGTGGTATTGGTTTTACTATGTCGATGTTTATTAGTTCACTCGCTTTCATCAATGCCGATCCCATTTATGGTGATTTAGCGCGCTTAGGTATTTTAATTGGTTCTATCTGTTCTGCCGTCATTGGTTATTTCTGGTTATCTAAAGTGTTAGATGAAAAGGGAGAGAATGTATGAAAATAAAGATATTAATTGGACTCTTGTCAATATGTTGGATATCGCAGGTCAGTGCAACGCAAATTGCTGCCTGCAATAAAGATGTAAGCAGTGATATTTGCCAAGATTATTTAGAAGGGGTGGTTGATGGGGCATTAATGCATCGAATGGACAGCTCTCAGAAGGATATTGTGCCAAACACTTATGAAAAAAGGGCATTGAAATATCGAAGTGGTCAACGTTTTAAAGACGCTAATCGCACCTATTGCCAAGGACGGATCCCAGATAGAGAATCGCTGGTTTCAGGGCTTGGAGAGGCGTTTATTACCAGTGATATTAATGATGTTACTGCACTGAAGGGGGTGATGTTGAATTTAATGGATTGTAATAGAAATAAGTAACCTATATTTTATTTTTTTATCATAATAAATTAGATAGAGTTAAGAGAGTTGAGTCGTGAACAGAGGTTATCACTAGATGGTTAATTTAAATTATAATCATCTGTATTATTTTTGGATGATCCAAAAGAAAGGGTCGGTTGCTAAAGCGGCCGAAACATTATGCTTAACCCCACAAACCATTACTGGACAAATCAAGGTGTTAGAAGCCCGTCTCAATGGGCGTTTATTGAAGCGTGAAGGAAGGCGGTTATCCCCCACAGAACTGGGTAAGCTGGTTTTTCGTTATGCGGATAAAATGTTTAGCTTAAGCTATGAAATGCTGGATATTATTAATTACCAGAAAGATGAAAAAACCTTATTTGAAGTTGGAGTAGCTGATGTATTATCCAAGGAACTCGTGAGTCGTATTCTCTTGTCGGTTATGTCTCATGACGGTAGTTTACATCTTGCTTGCTTTGAATCGACTCATGAGGATTTAATGGCTAGGTTACGTGATCATAAACTGGATATGATTTTGTCTGACTGCGCCGGTGGATCACTTAAATATCCAGAGATTTTATCTAAAAAATTAGGCCAGAGTGGGGTTGCTTTTTTTTCATATAGACCTATGTCGACTCCCTTTCCGGCATGTCTTGAGCAAGATAAGTTATTGATCCCAGGGCGTAGAACATCACTCGGTCAGCAGCTGGTGCATTGGTTTGATGAAAAAGGGCTTAAGGTGCGTATTTTTGGCGAGTTCGATGATGCGGCCATGATGAATGCATTTGGTTTTTCAAATCAAGGCATTTTTGTCGTCCCCAGTATTTATAAACAAGAAGTCATTAAACGAGGCATGCATTTATTGGGTGAAACAGATGAAGTAATAGAATATTATCATGTTATGTTTGCTGAAAGGATGATCCAGCACCCTGCGGTTAAGCGCTTACTTGAAATGGATTTTACTCCTTTCTTTGCAGGAAAAAATCAGTTAGGGAGTTAAGGTTCGATGATCTTTCTTTATGATGGAATATCGACACCTTCCTATTGGGGCTGATAAACTAGCTACTTAAGATAAATACATTCGGGGAGTACGAGCTTGTCTGAGCCTATGAAGATTGCAAGAGTGAGATGGGCGTGCCGTAGAGGCATGTTAGAGCTGGATGTTTTATTTCAGCCTTTTGTTGATAAACACTATGAACAATTAAGCAATGAAGATAAAGCGATTTTGGTACGGTTATTAGAATGTGAAGATCCTGATCTTTTTGCTTGGTTTATGGGACATGAGATATGCAAAGTATCTGAATTTGCTGATATGATCGTTAAAGTTCGTGGGCGAAACGCACCTTAATTTTAGTCTTCAGTCATCATTTGGCCAACGATCATCGTTAGTCATTATTGCTTTATTACTTTTTGCTTCATTTTTACTGTGGCCTCAAATCGATAATGTTATTTATTTATCGATTAAAGTGTTAATTACTCTTAGTTTAATGCTTTTTTTTATTTGGCAAGGTTGGCAGTTAAGATCGTGGCAATATCAATTCAGTTTAATGTCTTCTGGAGCGGGACATTTTTCTGATGGACGGCGTTTTACTTTGGTTAGAAGGGCGTTTATTAGTCCTTTTGCGGTGATATTTTATTATCAATATCTTGATGGGAAGCAGTATTCCATGATGATCGTTTGGGCTGATATGCTAACCGACATAAATTATCGTCATTTATGTCGGTTATTAATCCAGAAATGACTTTTAACGTCAAGCTTAAGTGAAGGATTTCAGCTGCAGCTTATACCTTACTAACGCCTATTCTCGCTGCCCACTCATGTGACAATAGCATCTCATGACGGGATGTCTGTTGATGTTGGCAGTCATTAGCGATCAGCCAAAGGCTTTATCATTCCAACGGAATACTGCATTTTCAACTAGCCCGAGCGGATTAGGGGTCTGGTTGAAGGATGGTTGGTTTCGAGTGGCTTGACTTATTCGGATGGTCAATATTGTAGTGTAGCCCTCGACTTTCTTTTCGATCCATTGCACAGCGTATAATCAATTCAGCTACTTGAACCAAGTTACGCAGTTCTAATAAATGGTTTGATACGCGAAAATGTTGATAATACTCTTCGATTTCTTGTTGTAGCATAGAGCAGCGTCTCATCGCTCTTTCTAACCGTTTATCGGATCGGACAATACCGACATAATCCCACATGAATAACCTGAGTTCATGCCAGTTATGGGCAATCACCACTTCTTCATCAGAATTGGATACTTGGCTGTCATCCCATGGTGGAATATTACCCGGCATAGGTACCTTGTGTAATTGGCTTTTAATATATTCACTTGCAGCACGAGCAAAAACCAGACATTCTAATAATGAATTACTGGCAAGACGGTTAGCGCCGTGTAAGCCTGTATAGGCGACTTCTCCAATGGCATACAATCCGTTGATATCAGTTTTTCCGTGAAGATCGGCCATTACACCGCCACAAGTATAATGAGCCGCAGGAACAACCGGAATGGGATCTTTTGTGATATCGATGCCAAATTCTAAGCAGCGTTGATAAATAGTGGGAAAATGTTTGATGATAAAATCAGCGGGTTTATGAGTAATATCTAAATAGACACAATCCGATCCCAGTCGTTTCATTTCAAAATCGATAGCGCGAGCCACAATATCACGAGGAGCTAATTCTGCACGTTCATCAAAATCGGGCATAAAACGACTACCGTCAGGACGACGTAAATAAGCGCCTTCTCCCCTAAGGGCTTCGGTTAATAAAAAGTTATGCGCATCAGCATGATATAGACAGGTGGGATGGAATTGATTGAATTCCATATTGGCAATCCGACAACCCGCTCGCCAAGCCATGGCAATGCCATCTCCTGAAGCCACGTCAGGATTAGACGTATATTGGTAAACTTTGGAACTACCACCAGTGGCTAATGCGACAAAACGTGCTTTGATGGTTTCAACTTGTTCGCTATCTCTATTCCAAACATAAGCTCCTTGTACTCGATTATCAGGGGGATTTGATCGGCGTGTGGTGATCAAGTCGATCGCATTGTACTTTTCCATGACATGAATATTAGGGTGTCTGCGTACACACTCTTGTAAGGTGACTTGTACTTCTTTACCTGTCGCATCGGCTGCATGTAAGATCCGCCTGTGACTGTGGCCACCCTCACGGGTTAAATGATAAGCCGCGTCAGCACTGATATGCCCGTCTTTGTTTTCTTCCTTGTCAAAAGCCACCCCACATCGAATGAGCCAGTGAATGGCTGATTTGGCATTTTCAGCAGTAAAGCTGACGACGGATGGGTCGCACAGTCCTGCGCCTGCGACTAATGTATCGGAAACATGAGATTCAATGGTATCTTCTTCATCGAAAACAGAGGCGATACCTCCTTGAGCATAATAAGTTGATCCTTCGCTGAGAGGTCCTTTTGAGAGCAAAATAACCTTAGAATTTTCAGCAAGATGTAATGCTAAAGTGAGACCAGCAGCGCCGCTGCCAATAACCAAAATGTCAGATTGGTGTTCAACTACTTGTTTCATCGGGTATCATAGTATCTTGTGTGGGTCTGGTTATAGTAAACTAAGATGGATATTATGGATACAGGTTGAGTCAGTACAAGATAAATTCATCATTTGAATATTTTTTTAGAACTTTTTTTTAACTCGTGAGTCTACATACTAGATGTATGAATTCGAGCGACTGAGCAATCAGCACAGATTTAGGAGTAGTCGGCTCGAATGAGTGGACAAATAAGTGATCAACAATTAGTTGAACGTGTACAGAGTGGTGATAAAAATGCTTTTAACCTTTTGGTATTAAAATATCAAAATAAGGTAGCGAATCTTGTTGCTCGTTATGTGCGTAATCAGGCTGATGTGCCTGATATTGTACAAGAAGCTTTTATTAAGGCTTATCGAGCGTTACCTAATTTTCGTGGTGAAAGTGCATTTTACACTTGGTTGTACCGCATAGCAGTCAATACTGCTAAAAACCATCTGGTTGCATATGGAAGGCGTGCGCCAGCAAATGATGTCGATGTTGAGGATGCTGAATATTATGATGGCAGTGATGCATTAAAGGAGTTTGCGTCTCCAGAACGATTAATGTTGTCAGATGAAATTCAGAAGGTCGTTTTTGATACCTTAGAGACATTACCACAAGAATTGAAGATGGCTATTTCGTTACGTGAGCTTGATGGCATGAGTTATGAAGATATTGCGAATGTGATGGATTGCCCTGTAGGCACTGTTAGATCGCGTATTTTTAGAGCTCGAGAAGCAATCGATAAGAAGCTACAGCCTTTGCTGGAGCGATAGCATTTAAATTGATACAGGTAGAGAAATGGATAAATTAGGTCAGGAATGGGTGTCTGCAGCCGTTGATGGTGAAGTCGATAATAACACGTTGGCTGAATTAGCAAATGATATCGATTCACATGAAAAATGGCGTGATTACCAAATAATAGGCGATGCAATGCGTAATGAATTACCGAGCGTATTGAATATCGACTTATCGATGAGTATTGCTGAAGCAATTGCTCAAGAACCATGCCATCATATGGCTGATGTTAAAACTGAACAGATCGATCGAAATGTCTCCGCAGCAAATCAATCATCGAAACAACAATCTAAAGTAGTGCCTTTATTTAAGCAGTTTGGACAATATGCGATTGCTGCCAGTGTTGCCTTAGTGGTTGTTGTTAGTGTTGATAATTACAATCAAAGTAATACTGTTGATACGAGCCCGTTATCAGTGCTTAATACTCGACCTTTAGTCGGGAGTGTATCCCCTGTGAGTTTACAAACAGGTTCGATGCAACAAAGTTCGGCTTCGGCATCTAAAAATGATCAAGTCGCAGATCAAAGATTACGCATTAATGCTTATATTCAAGACCATCAATTACAACAAAGGTTGAATAGTGATATGAATATAGATGACAATAGCCAAACAGAGGCAATACAGAGTCAGTAATTATCTATGTCATCAATTTTAAATAGAGTGAACGTGCGTATTTTAGGGTTGGCTCTTTTAGCCATGATGTTTCCTGCATTGGCTCAGGATGAAGTGTCTGCTAAAGCTTGGCTAGAAAACATGAGCCAAGCTTTACATGAGAAAGAATATAAAATATCCGTTATTCAGCTCCAAGCTGAGCATATTAGTCCATTAGTGTATATTCATGGAAAAGTAGATGCTAAAGAAGTGGCCTTTCTTGAATATCTTAATGGTCCTCCACAAAGTGCGGTGAGAGTTGATAATACCGTTAGTTTTATTGAGTATAAACAAGCACCTTATAGTGTTAACGCTAAACGCATTCCCGGTGTACTTCCGGCAGGTTTTGCGGGTGACATCAGCCGATTAGAATCTGGATATCAATTTGTATTAGGTGGACGGAGTCGTTTAGCGGGGCGCCCAAGCCAGTTGGTACGTTTAATTCCCAAAGATGATTTTCGTTTTGGTTATCAAATTTGGCTTGACATGGAAACGGCGTTACCGCTGCGCTATGACTTAATGACTAAGGATAAGCAGTTGCTTGAACAGTTGCTCGTGGTGGAATTACTGGTATTAGATAAAGCGCCTGCTATTTTAATTGAAGCCAAGAAGCAAGAATGGCCAGCAGTGGTCGTCCAAGCACAGAGTACGAAAAAGACGCAATGGGATTTCAGCTGGTTGCCGCAAGGTTTTAGGGTGCAAACAAATGATCAGCATCGTCTAATGGGTAATAATGAAACCGTGGAGTATATTGCGCTAAGTGATGGATTGGCCAATATTTCGGTTTATATTTCTAAGGTCGGTGATAGCCCATTGCCTGAAGGACTCGTGACTCGTAATGGTTTAGGTTTGTCGGCTGAAGTGGTGGGGAATGTTGAAGTGGTAGCTGTGGGGAAAGTGCCGACAGAGACCTTAACGCGAATAGCGAAAAGTGTTGTGATTAAGTAATCTAAACTGTGCTGGCAATGTGAAGCAGGGCTATTGAGTATATAGGTAAGTATTATGATGGAAGAAATGGCTAAAGTTGTCGCTTGTGATGATACCGGTTGGATCAGAGTCGAGGTTGAAATAAAAAGTGCTTGTAATCATTGTGATAATAATGATTCTTGTGGAACCTCTGCGGTATCAAAAGCGTTTTCTGTGAAAGCACAACAATTTTCTATTTTAAGTGATAAAGCGTACCCTATTGGCGAATGGCTAAAAATCGGCCTCCCCGAAAGCGTGATACTCAAAGCTGCAGCTTTGGTGTATTTATTCCCCTTAATGGGCTTTTTTCTGGGGGCTTTTTTGGCAAATAGTTTTTTTATGTCTTCAGACATGTCAGCTTTTATGCTGGGTGTGACGGGGGGCGTTCTGGCTTGGGCTTTGGCGCGGAAAAAAGCGGCACTAATGGAAAAAAGTGCTCAACCTGTGATTCTGGCTTATATTGGTCAGCGAATTAATCAGCTCGTTTAAGTGTTATACAGAATGAGATATGCGCTTTAAGTTGGCGTAATTATTTGATAAATAAGGGGGCGGAGGCTTTGTTCCCCTTCCTTTATTCGCTTTTCTCAGGTTTATGTTTATGATTACGATTGGTATTATCTGTTTGATAAGGTACAATTCCGCACTTTTAGAATTCTTTCCAACTTCGAGTTTAGTCATCCCAGCATAATGAAGCATATTAGAAACTTTTCAATTATTGCCCATATCGACCATGGCAAGTCGACACTATCAGACCGCCTCATTCAGGAATGCGGAGGATTGTCTGATCGTGAAATGGCTGCGCAAGTTTTAGACTCAATGGAGTTGGAACGTGAGCGTGGCATTACTATTAAAGCACAAAGTGTCACCTTAGACTATAAAGCGAATAACGGTGAAACATATCAGTTAAATTTTATTGATACTCCTGGACATGTTGACTTTTCTTATGAAGTATCACGCTCTTTAGCGGCCTGTGAAGGCGCGTTGTTGGTCGTTGATGCGGGTCAAGGTGTAGAAGCGCAAACTCTGGCAAACTGTTATACCGCATTGGAAATGGATCTTGATGTGGTTCCGGTTTTAAATAAAATTGATTTACCCCAAGCGGATCCAGATCGCGTTGCTGATGAAATCGAAGATATTGTCGGTATTGAAGCGACTGATGCGGTGAGATGTTCTGCAAAAACGGGTATTGGTATTAAAGAAGTATTAGAAGATATTGTCCTTAAGATCCCTGCTCCAGAAGGCAATACTGAAGGACCTTTACAAGCACTCATTATAGACTCTTGGTTTGATAGCTATTTAGGCGTGGTATCATTAGTTCGCGTTAAACATGGTGTGTTACGCAAAGGTGATAAGTTTAAAGTCATGTCAACAGGGCAGACTCATAATGCTGATCGTGTGGGTATTTTTACGCCGAAGCAAACCGATACTGCTCAACTTGGGACCGGTGAAGTAGGCTATGTTATTGCGGGTATTAAAGAAATTCATGGTGCACCAGTTGGGGATACGTTAACGCATTCCAAGCATGGTGCTTTATTACCGTTACCGGGGTTTAAGAAAGTGAAGCCTCAGGTTTATGCGGGTGTTTTCCCTATTTCAACCGATGATTATGAACACTTTCGTGACGCGTTGAATAAGTTGAGTTTGAATGATGCATCACTCTTTTTTGAGCCAGAGAGCTCCTCAGCATTAGGTTTTGGTTTCCGAATTGGTTTCTTAGGCTTACTGCATATGGAAATCGTTCAAGAGCGCTTAGAACGTGAATATAATCTTGATTTGATCACTACTGCTCCGACCGTTGTATATGAAATTGTCGGCACTAATGGTGAGATACTTTACGTCGATAATCCGTCTGATTTACCTGCAGTCAATAATATCGAAGAAATGCGTGAGCCTATTGTTGAGACCAATATCCTAGTGCCTAAGGATTATTTAGGTAATGTGATCACATTATGTGTTGAAAAACGTGGTGTACAGACCAATATGGTTTATCACGGTAATCAAGTGGCCATTACCTATGATATGCCGATGGCCGAAGTTGTCATGGACTTTTTTGATCGCTTAAAGTCAACTAGTCGTGGCTATGCTTCGTTAGAATACAATTTTAAACGTTTTGAAGAAGCCGATATGGTGAGACTCGATATTTTAATTAATGGTGATCGCGTCGATGCATTAGCAATGATTACTCATAAAGCCAATGTACGCTATCGTGGGCTGGCATTGGTTAATAAAATGAAAGAGTTGATCCCGCGTCAAATGTTTGATATTGCCATTCAAGCAGCGATAGGCAGTCAAATCATTGCGCGTTCGTCTATTAAAGCCTTACGTAAAGATGTGACCGCGAAATGTTACGGTGGTGATGTATCACGTAAGAAGAAACTGTTACAGAAGCAAAAAGATGGTAAAAAACGCATGAAGCAGGTGGGCAATGTGGAAGTGCCTCAAGAAGCCTTTTTAGCGGCATTAAAATTGAATGACTAGCCCGTTAAGCTTGTTAATAGGGTATTGATTAGGTTATGTTGCGCCGCAGTTTCTGCGGCGCTTTTATTCAGCAATCGTATCTTTTTTACGTTTACTTGTGTCATGCCGCAATTGTTTTAAATGATTATTTGTTAATAAATAATTTAAAACAATATGTTATTGTATAAACTAGCAAAGATAACCATTTTCTACGGGTACGTATAGAGTATCTTTTATCTATGGTTGAACAATTTATTATTACTATTGATTTTATAGTGATTTAATTACTTAAGAGTGGCAGGAGTGCGTTAACTATGGCAGCTTATTTTTCCCTCATATTAGTCCTTGTGACACTATTTAGTGGCCTTATATGGTTAGTTGATGCCCGTTTGTTTGCACCGAAACGCCGAGAAAAGTTGGCATTAGCACAAGCGGCGACGAGTGAATTGAGTGAGGAAAGTGCAGAAAAGATCATACGCGAGCCTTCTATTGTAGAAACGGCACGTTCTATTTTTCCTGTGATTGCGTTTGTCTTGATATTACGCTCTTTTATTTATGAGCCGTTTCAAATCCCCTCAGGATCCATGATGCCGACATTACTTGTCGGGGATTTTATTTTAGTTGAGAAATTCAGTTATGGTTTGAAAGATCCTGTTTGGCGTAAAAAACTGATTGAAACCGGTGAGCCGAAACGGGGAGATGTGGCGGTGTTTAAATATCCAGAGAACCCAAAAATTGATTATATCAAACGTGTGGTGGGTTTGCCGGGTGATACGATTATTTATCGTAATAAGCAATTGTATATAAAACCTAATTGCATGCAAGGACGCATTGATTGTCCTACGGCCCAGTTAGTTAAACGCGTTGAAGTGAATAGTGGTGAATTCTTCCAAGATGGTACACCACTGCTGCGTTATAAAGAGCAGTTAGGCGATGTGACTCACGATATTTTAATCAATCCGGCTAGGCCTGATATGATTAATTATTATTTTAGACAGCCCAATTTACCCGTTGGTGAATTTGTGGTTCCACAAGGTCATTATTTTATGATGGGAGACAATCGTGATAACAGTACTGATAGTCGTTATTGGGGGTTTGTCCCTGAGGCTAATTTTGTGGGTAAAGCTGTTGCAATTTGGATGAGTTTTGAATTTGATCGTAAAGCGTCAGATTTCTTACCCACTTGGATCCCAACCGGTGTTCGCTTTAACCGTGTAGGCGGAATTCAATAACTATGGAACCGATTAAGAATATCCCAAGATTATGCCGTATTTTGGGCTATGAATTTACAGATTTGACGCTACTTGATCAAGCACTTACTCATCGTAGTGCAGCGAGTAAGCATAATGAACGCCTTGAGTTTTTAGGCGATTCAATTTTATCTATTGTTATTTCTGATGCGCTTTATCATCAGTTTCCTAAAGCCAAAGAAGGTGACTTGAGCCGCATGAGAGCCACGCTAGTATGTGGTAAAATGTTGGCAGAAATAGCATTAGAATTTAAGCTAGGTGATTATTTAAAACTGGGACCCGGTGAGCTGAAAAGTGGTGGCTTTAGACGTGAGTCTATTTTAGCCGATGCGGTTGAGGCGATCATTGGGGCTGTGTATTTAGATAGGGGCATTGAGCCTTGTCGTCAGCTTGTTTTAAATTGGTATCAAAGCCGTTTAAAAAGCATTAAACCTGTCGATCAGAAAGATCCAAAGACCTTGCTACAAGAGCATTTACAAGGATTCAAGAAGCCGTTACCTGTGTATACGGTCGTTAAAACAGTCGGTGAAGCGCATAATCAAACCTTTACCGTTGAATGTATGGTGAAAGGCCTCAATGAGCCTATTGTGGGTGTTGCAAGTTCTCGACGTAAAGCTGAGCAAATTGCCGCGGCCCAAGTGCTGGAGTTAATAAAGAAATGAGTGACAAGAAAGAGGTAACAGCACAAGGAAGCGTTGAACCAAGTTTAGATGAATTACTGGCGCAAATGAACAAATCAACCCGTCATTCAAACTATGATGTGACTTATTGCGGTATGGTCGCCATTGTGGGTCGCCCTAATGTGGGTAAATCGACTTTACTGAATAAAATATTAGGGCAGAAAGTCAGCATTACGTCTAAAAAACCACAGACAACACGTCATCGTATTATGGGGATCCATACTGACGGGCCTAAACAAGTCGTTTTTATTGATACGCCGGGTTTGCATATTGAAGAAAGGCGTGCGATTAATCGTTTGATGAATCGTGCCGCTTCGAGTTCTTTAGCCGATGCGGCTTTAGTGGTGTTTGTCGTTGATGGTATGAGTTGGACTGCCGATGATGAGATGGTGTTGAAGAAGTTACACCACAATGATGATGGTAGAAAAATAGTATTAGCGATTAATAAAGTGGATAACATTAAAGATAAAGAGTCGCTGTTTCCATATTTAGAATTGATGGCGACCAAATTCCCTTTTGATGATATTTTGCCCATCTCAGCAACTCAAGGTACGAATATTCAGCGTATTTTGGAGTTATCATTAAACGCTTTGCCTGAGTCACCTCATTACTTCCCTGAAGATTATGTCACTGATCGCTCACAGCGCTTTATGGCATCAGAAATTGTACGTGAAAAACTAATGCGATTTTTAGGTGATGAATTACCTTATGATGCGACCGTTGAAATCGAACAATTTAAAATGATGGAAAATGGAATTTATCATATTAATGCTTTGATCCTTGTTGAGCGTAGTGGACAAAAACGTATGGTGATAGGTAAGAAAGGCGAACGTATTCGTACCATTGCCACTCAAGCGCGTCTCGATATGGAAGCTTTATTCGATAATAAAGTCTTTTTAGAAGTGTGGGTGAAAGTGAAATCTGGCTGGGCTGATGATGAACGTGCGCTCAGAAGTTTAGGTTATGGTGAAGAATAAATGTTAGTGGGTCGGTGGCAGCAAGATAGATTAAGTCGATAGTATTTTATGCTGCGTGGATATGTGTTGCACACCCGCCCTTATCGCGATAATCGCGTTATTGTTAATTTGTTGGTAGATGGTCAAGGGCGTGTCGATGCTATCGCACGCCTTGGTGGTAGAAAAAATTCGATCCGCAGTATACTCCAGCCTTTTCAACCCTTGTTATTTGCTTTATCAGGTCATGGTGCCCTTAAAAACGTAACTCAGATCGAAGCCGCAAGCCCAGCAGTGCCTCTTTTGGGGAATAGTTTATATGCGGGCCTTTATCTGAATGAATTACTCATACGCTGTTTAACGGTGGAGCATCAAGCCGAGCATCTTTTTTTTAATTATCACCAAACGTTATTATCGATAGCGGTAATGCTTAAAGAACAAGATTTACGTTATTTTGAATTAGCGTTGTTACAAGAGCTGGGCACAATGCCTTCTTTAGTGCTTGATCCTCTGGATATGCCTATTACCGGAGAAGGTTTTTATCGTTTGTTACCCGATAAGGGGTTTATGCCTGTTTACCCAACCTCCTTTACGGCACATCAATTTTTTAAAGGCAGTATGTTGTCGGCTTTAGCCAATCAAACATTGACGGGTGATGATTTATTCACTGCTAAAAAATTAATGCGGCAACTTTTAGGCAGTATTCTAGGTAATAAACCATTATATTCTAGGGCGTTATTTAAGCAACGCCAGTCCATTGCACCCCTATAACATGTGCATTAAATAATGAAACAGAATAAAGGAAAATTCAATGAGCCAGATTTTATTAGGTGTTAACATCGATCATATTGCCACTTTACGACAAGCTCGTGGCACACATTATCCTGATCCTGTTCATGCTGCAGCCGTGGCCGAGCATGCGGGCGCCGATGGGATCACAGTCCACCTTCGCGAAGACAGGCGTCATATCATCGATAGAGATATTGAGGTATTAGCGCAGACATTAAAAACGCGCATGAATTTTGAGATGGCGGTGACGGATGAAATGCTGGATATTGCCTGTAAAGTTAAACCGACTTATGTGTGCTTCGTGCCTGAAAAAAGAGAAGAGCTAACGACTGAAGGGGGCTTAGATGTCGCAGGACAGCGTGAAAAAATAGCGGCGGCTATTGCACGTTTGAGCGCTCAAGGTATTAAGGTTTCCTTGTTTATTGATGCCGATAAAGCGCAAATCGATGCGGCAGTTGAGGTAGGCGCTCCGGTGATTGAAATCCATACTGGCGGTTATGCGGATGCAAAAACAGAGGCTGATGAAGCTGCTGAATTGTGCCGTATTACTGACATGGCAAAATATGCTCACGCCAAAGGGTTGATAGTTAATGCGGGTCATGGTTTACACTACCACAATGTGAAGCCTATCGCGGCTATTCCGGAGTTGTATGAGCTCAATATTGGCCATGCAATTATAGCACGTGCCGTCATTGATGGGCTTGCTACAGCGGTTAAGGATATGAAACGATTAATGCAACAAGGTCGACGTGGCGAGTAGAGAACCGGAATTTTATGATTAATCGTGATGTTATGTGCTTGAGAGGCTATTTATGGCAATTGTTGGTTTAGGGACTGATGTCGTTGAGATTGAGCGAATTGAAAAGTTAGTCGCTAGCGTACCATTAAAACTAGCAAAAAGGGTGTTAACATCGAATGAACTTGAATACTTTCAATCGATTAATCAACCTGCTCGTTATTTAGCAAAGCGTTTTGCTGCAAAAGAAGCGGCGGCTAAAGCTTTAGGGACAGGGATAGGACGAGGAGTGTCATTTCAACATATTGAAATTACAAATGATGATTACGGTGCCCCGCATATTCATTTTACGGGTGGAGCGGCAGATAGGCTTGCGTTCTTAAAAGTGTGTAATGCTCATGTGACCATCGCCGATGAGCTGCATTATGCCGTCGCGACGGTTATTTTAGAATCCTAATGTAGACAACAAATGTTAAGTATAAGTCCATTTATTGGGCTTTTTTTATGTGAAGTGTCGTGTTTAATAGAGGGCGTCAATACTAGCATTTCTGGATGATTTGGGTATATTAGGGTTATAGCAGCGATGCATTATTGTGAAAAGGAAGCCAATTAATGAGAAATGCAGTAGAGAGATTATCAACTTATAAGAGTGTCCATTTAAATACTAGGAATGTGATGACTCACTTCATTGGGGTGCCCTTAATCGTATTATCGGTATTTATCTTGTTAGCCTTAACCCCGGTGGCGATTCTTTTTGGCGATTATCGGTTAGAGATTGATATGCTAGCCGTAATAGCACTGTCTGTTTATTATTTAGCATTGAATATCCGCTTAGCGTTTGGGCTTATCGTATCGATGGCTCTAATGTTTTTTATTGCCAACGGTATTGTTCAATGGAGTGGTGCTTTATGGTTGGCAATAGGGCTTTTTGTTACTGGTTGGATTTTCCAATTTGTGGGCCATTACTTTGAGAAGGCTAAACCTGCCTTTTTTGATGACTTAGATCAGTTGCTCATTGGGCCATTCTTTTTGATGGCTGAGCTCTATTTTAATTTTGGTTGGCTATCGTCTCTTGAAGATAAAATAACGCCTATTGCACTTGGAAAACGTCAACTAATGGAAGAAGCCAAGTTAAGCTAATTAATAAACGGTAACCCCCCGGCTCTGCCGAGGTGACTCGCATAGGTTTCACCTATACCGCGGTATAGGTACGCTCAAGTCTCGACCAAAAGACAGGAGAGCAACCTATGCGAGACCTTAAGAGTTTGTCCCATACACGTTGGGATTGTAAGTACCATATCTTAGAGATCCCCTCATTTTTTGATCTTTAAATAATGCCGAATATTGATCGATATATATGATGTTGTTCAAGGTATCGATTAAAATTATCCATCAATGGCTTTGCCCATTCTTCTCGCATTCCAGGTAACAATTCATAATATTCACGCCCTTGGCGGAATAATGAATAAGTGCGCGTTTTGCTGGTATTCGCCTTCAATATCTTCTCTAAATCCGCATCCTCACCCGCTTTCCCTAAGAGCGTCAGTAAACCTATCGTTATCGCGCTAAGCAAAAATAATCTATCTCTTCTAGTGGGTGAGCGAGTATAGGTTGCACTCATTCCCATGCCAAATCGGTCATCCTTGATATCCCTAAATGTCGTTTCTATTCCCCAGCGTTTTCCATATAAAGTCAATATCTTACTACTGGCTAGATCATTTCGACTCGAAGCAAGATACCAAGCTTCTTTCATGTCTTTCTTTTTACAACAAATAACCCTGGCAACATCTTGTCTGTTACCCGTTATTTGCACATGCTTAAGCGTCTTAGTTCAACCACTTGGCAATAGCCATTCTTTGATAGGAAATAACGCCCCTGAGGCATCCGTAACTTTAATGTTAGATTTTATCCGGATAATGAAATCGAAATGCAATTCATGCTGGATAAAGTTAAATAATGCGGTATCGCCAAAGCCTCTATCTGCAACAACCGTGACTCGGACATCTTGTGGGATCACTTCTCTGAGTTTGACCAATAACTCATCTTCGTAATGATTGCGATTACCTTTAAGCCCATGGCGACGATGAGTTTTCCACAGTAACGGTGTATTCCTACCGTGTTTTGTTTGTATGCTCAGTACGATGCTGGAATGCTCATCGCTATCAAACTCCGTCTAATCAAGAGACACCACGATTTGTTTGCGAGCACCAACCACATAAGGCACCCAAGAGGTAAATAATGACCAAACATTCAATTTGGGATTGCTGAGTAAGCGGTCAACTTGTTTTATAGATGATTTGGGTTTGAGTTTTTTGACTGTTGCTAAGCCTTTACCAATGGTATGAATAGCCAATGAGCCTTTTTGAATAACGCCGTGGGTGGCATTTGCTAAAGAATGAACACGCTTTGCGTACATATCATGGCCAAAAATATTGTCTATATGTTGATTAATTTTATCGTGGGTAAGCATCAGATTATTAAATGAAAATGGGTAAAAAGAGACTGCCACAACCAACAACCCTTGTCACGCTTAGTTTTTATGAGGGGATTGATAAGAGTGAATATACCGAAGTCGACAGTGGCCATGGTCGAATTGAGACTCGACACTGTACTCAATTTGTACTTAACCCAGCTTGGTTAAGTAAGGAGTATCGGTGGTCAGGTTTAAAAAGTGTCATCATGATGGACTCTGAAGTCCATGAAAAGTCGACAGGGAAAGAGACAACAGAAACACGGTGGTATATCAGTTCATTAGGACTGGATGCAGCACTGGGAGCTCGAGCAGTGCGTAGTCATTGGCAAGTTGAAAGCATGCACTGGATGCTAGATATGACGTTTAGAGAAGATGAGTCTCGAATAAGGACTGGTAATGGTGCATTGGCCTTTAATATCATGAGAAAAATAGCGCTAGCGCTATTTAAAAAAGACACAAGTAAATCAGCGAGTACGGCCCGCAAAAAGAAGACGGCAGGACTAGACGATGAGTATCGTTCAACCCTGCTAGAATCTGGGGTTAAAATGCGCTAGCCGTGGGGGATAGCTCACATAAGGGGACTTTGTTATTGTTATTGGCTGTATCTGTGTTTGAAAAAGCTCGGCTGGCCATACGTGTTCGATCCCAAGCTGAGCAGTTTATTGATAATTAGTCTCTATTTTTCTGTATTTCTTAACTTGACTGAGGTTAACTTATCCATTTTATTGCACTCTTTCTTATTGGCTCGCGTTAAGGTGAATGAGTCGTTAATATGCAGACTGTCTGAATGATAGTAACGATAAGGTAAGCTTCACTATGAGCATTGAGAGAATACAAACAAAAGCGAGAATGAGCCGGATTACGAAGCACAATGGAACGATTTACTTGTGTGGTCAGGTTTGTAAAGATGCTAATCAAGGAATGACAGAACAAACGATGAGCATGCTAGATAAAGTTGATAGACTATTAATTGAAGCGGGAAGTGATAGAAATCATATTTTATCTGCGACGATTTATATTAAAGATATGCAGTCTTTTGCCGAAATGAATGCGGTTTGGGATACTTGGGTCCCTGAAGGTTATGCACCTGCAAGAGCGTGTGTAGAAGCTAAAATGGCGAGAGCGGAATTATTGGTTGAAATTTCAGTGATTGCGGCGGAGATAATATAGTTTCTTTCAATAATTTGAGAGTGCATCCATGCTCTCATTTTCTAAGTTAATTAAAGCAATCGTTAATTTTTACTTTGATTTTTCTGTCATGTTTAAATCATTACTGATTAATTAATAAATAACCACGGCTTGATCCTGCGTTTAAATCAGCAGTGCTTATTATCGCTTGGTATAAGTCTGCTGTATTTACCCAAATGGCTGGGTATTTGAAACGAGAAACATCAAGTAATAAGAAGCGGTCACTTTTTTCATCATAAGCGGCTAATGGAGAAAAATGCCCTGAACCGATTTGATTGAGCGCTTTACGATGATAATTAACAATAATAAATTGTGTATCCGAGCTTACAGCTTTGATCGCATCTTGACGAAAATCGGTTTCACTGATCTGCGAACCTCGTTGTAAGTTTACTTTGAGCTTAAATGTTTTGATCGCACTGGATAATTCATCAATGGTCATGCCACCCATCCCAACATGAGCGGGTGTGGCAATGTTCAATACGTCTGGTGTAAAGAAATTATCTTGTTCAAAAATTTGATAAGGTGCTAATAACAACGATGTTGGGCGAGGAATGTTTAACGCATTTAGTACCATTGAGGCGCTTGTTGGTCCGCAATACGTTAATGTTTGTTGCGTGCTGAAATAGGGAATGAGATTAAAGACATCATTTTTATGCTGGCTACGGTGTAAAAATGTTTTACCTTTGATTGAATTAAACGGGATAAGATTATTATCGAGTGATAAATCTGGGAGATTATTGGCTTGTACAGTGAGTGTGAGTAAAGTTAGGCTGATAAAAAACAGGATTTTTTGGCGCATGATAATACCGATTATTGAGTAATGACTAATAAAGTGTTGTGACAATATGAGGGTACAATAATTTTTTATAGTAGACTTTTGGCTAGTCATACTTCAGCTTTTATTCTTCATACTTTTCTGCTGTGATATTTTATTATTATGTATACAGAATACAACTAAAATACAAAATTAAAACTTTGTTATCATATGATTTTATGAGGTTTTATATTTTATCATTATAATTTGTTTGTATAATGTATTTTTAGTTGCGGTTTGCAGTCAAATTTTAATATCCATTGTGATTGTAACAAGTTATTGAACTTTGGTTTTTACGTTGTGTTTTCCTGTAGATAAGGTTTCTAACTCGTGTTAAAAGTGAAGGTGATGTATTGAATAGTCAATATAATATCCCTCTTCTACACTTAGAGCAGTTTACTTATTTTGGGTGTGATAAATGGCTCCTACAGATAAATTAACACTGAATATACTACTCCTTCTATATTTATTGTTACACAATACTTTACTTAAAGCGGAAGAGTGTCAATTACCAAAAGCTATGGATGGCTTGACTCTTATTTTATCTGTGGGTGAAGAGTATAGTTATATCGGGTTATTTGAAAATGATGTGATAGAAATGACATTTTACCAGCAAAGCTATCGTGCAATCGGTCATCGAAAAAATCGAAACTTTATGGGTGAATACACTTATAGGAAATTAACCAGTAATGTTGCTCAGATCAAAACAAGGGAGTTCTTTGGGGCGGATATATTACAATATAGTCTGACTCTAATATGTGAAACGGGTTATGAAGGGAGCTATACTTATGCTCCGACAGCAGGGAAAGGTGGACCACAACTCGGTATTATGATCGAGCGCTATGTTATTTACAAATGATGTAGCATGCAGTTACCGAGATATTCTACATGACCACTGGATTATTTTTGTAAAAATACCCGCTCAGGGCACCAATTTCATCTACACTTTTCATAGCGTATTAAACATAAGGGTAAAACATGAAGCTATTGTTTAGCTTATTTTTATTTGTCTGTATTGTCGGGCAAACTGCCGCTGAGAGTTGTTCTATGCCTAAAAGTTTTACAGGGTTAACATTATTGATCAGGGTCGATGGTAACTATTCTCCAGAAAATCCGATGGCGGGAACATTACAGGAAATGACATTTAATCGACTTAACTATAAAAGTACCATTATGAATACGAGAGAGAGTGTTGAGGGTTCGTATCGTTATACACATTTAGATACGAACTTAGGCCAGCTTAACATGCGAGAGGGCGTGGGTGATGATTTATCTCTGTATACTGAAACTTTTGTTTGTGAAACCAATACCACTGGATATTTTATTTTTAGCCAAACTAAAGGCACCATTAAGCCTGATGTTCGTCAAAATACTGGTATTTATGTTATTCGTAAATAATTCATGAGTTAATCTAATATGGATTATCTTCTGGTAGGTGATTAATTTCTAAGGCGGGTATATTTTATGAAATGTAACGTTTTAATAATTATTGTATTATTTATTTTTTCAAAAACTAGTTTAGCAGAAGGTTGCCAGCAGCCCAAGAGTCTAAATAAAAGTCAGTTACTTTTTATGATGAATGAAATGTATATACCTTCAAATCCAAATGCGGGAGGGATCCAGCAGGTAAATTTTACGGAGAAAAACCTAACGGCTACGGAGTTAAGAAAAGGTATTACAAGTCAGGGTGCTTACCAATATCGCATTATTGCCTCTGGTGTTGCTCTTGTTGAGGCTCAGTTAATTGAAGGTGACGATAGAGCTATTTTTAGAATGATACTAATGTGTAAAAATAATTTTAGTGGTAAGTATATTTTTAGCCAATCCCAAGGGGTAATGAAACCTGATAGAAGGCAAAATACCGGTGATTATATAATTGAGCCTGCTATTCTATTGTTAAATTGAATCTATAATGTTTATATTAGTGTGACTATATTGATTGCCATTAATGTGCTTATATCAAGCCAGTAATCGTGAAAAAGCCATTAAAAATGAGAGGGGTAGCATCGCGATTGATGAATATATGTATAAAAACAGTATTGCTTATTTTTTTATCGCAGATACCTGTGTGTTTTTCGTATGCAGAATTTAAAACAGATTGTAGTGTTCCTCAAAGTCTTAATACAAAGATGATTCTTTTTTCGGTAGATGAAGAATATTCTCTTTATAGTCCAGAAGTCATAGGCTTAATTGAATTTCATTTTAAGGAAAAGAGCTTCATTAATAATGTGATTCAAAGCCAGTATGTTTTTCCTGGTAATTATGATTATCAGGTTATAGATAAGGATTTAGCTATCATTAGTATAAAAGAAGTTGTAGGAAACTTAGTATCAAAATATCAAATTTTATTAGTTTGTATCAGTGATATTCAAGGGTATTTCATTTATAGCTTAGAACATGGTGAAAGAATGCCAAATGTCCATCGTGATACAGGGTTATATATATTGCGGTAATAGAAATTAACCATTTTCCAGAATGGTTATGTCATTGAGGAGGAAGAATGCGGCGTTGGGGTGTATTTATATTGTTGATGACGTTTAGTGATCTAGGTGTTGCGGGTAAATGTCAGTTACCGGTGAGTTTGAATGGACTGACTTTACTCATTAGAGTCAATGGGATGTACTCTCCTAATAATGTGCTGGCAGATATGGTTCTTGAATATGTATTTGAGAAGAAAAGTTATCAAGTTACGATCTTAAATACGAAACAAAGCCGAAGTGGAATTTATCAATATCGCCAACTTACTCCAATGTTAGCTCGATTTAGTGTATTAGAAGGCAGTAAAGCCAAACTGACTGTTTATTCTAATACTTTTGTATGTGAAACCGATACCATTGGTTATACGATTTTTAGTCAAAAAAAGAACGAGGGGGTATCCGATATAAGGCAAAATACAGGCGTATTTATTATACAAAAGTAAGGACGACTAGTATGAATAATTGGGTACGCTTGTTATTTATTGCGTTAGTTTTTTTTCATGTGGAAGCTGTTTCTAAGCAATGTAATTTGCCACAAAACTTAGAAAATTATACTTTGTTATTTAGAATAAGTGGCATGAGTTATAAGGTTAGCCCTGATGCGATGGTGTTTAGAGAGTTATCATTTTTGAAATATAGTTTTGAAGATAAAAGCTTGGTAACAGGAAAACACTTTAAAGCGAAGTACCGTTATCAGTTATTTACGCCCGATGTGGCTTTTATTGACGTTTATAGGGATGAGATATCTATGGTTCGGCAATATAGAAATGTACTTGTGTGTCAATCTGATTTTATTGGTCAACTCATTTATACACCCGAAATGAATATTAGTATCCCGGGTGTATCTAAGAGCCAAATAACGGGGAAGTATATTTTGAGAAAGCATAAAAACTAAGTGATTAGCTTGGTTTATTCTTAGAGGAGTAGGGAGGGGTGAAATATTTACTTTTTGTGCTGCTAATCATGTTTGCAAGCCTATTTAAAGCGCAAGCCAAGGTGTGTGAACTACCTGAAAGTTTAAATGGTATTACGTTTTTATTTAACATTTCAACGGTTTATTCTCCAAGTAATACTATGGCTGGAATGCTGCTCGAATCTACATTTAGTGATAAAACCTATACCATTGAAGTATTAGACACTGGTGAAGCCTTTACTGGAAGTTATGATTATCAACGTTTTTTACCCAAGTTTGCTCGTTTTAATGTCAGGGAAGGTACTGGGGCTAATTTAGCACTGTACTCTAAAACATTAGTATGCAAAACCAATCGAATGGGGTTTGTTATATTTAGTTTGAGGCAAGGACCTGAACAAGTCACTGCTCCCCATGATATAGGTACTTATGTGATTAAATCAGTTCAGTAAATAATGGATCATTGTTATGACTATTTTATGGGGGGAGAGTTTTTGAAAGTACTTCTTTTATCTGGGATGATGTTGTTTAGCTTATTGGCTAAATGTATCGCTCAAGAGTGTCAGTTACCCATAAGCTTAGTGGGTAAAAGCTTATTATTGCGAGTATATGGCTTACCATCTCAGAGTAATCCATATGCGGATAATATTATTGAAATGTTTTTCAAGGAAAAATCCTACTTATCTAAAGTATTGAAAACGGGTGAAATAATTGGAGGTGAGTATAAATACCATCGTTACGAAAGGGACTTAGCAGAGATAAGTGTTGAAGAAGTAAAAGAAGGGGTAAGAGCACATTATACAGAAACATTTGTGTGTCAAACGGATATCTCAGGATATTATATCTTTAGTACTTTTCAGGGGAGAGTAAAGCCTGAGGTACGACAAAATACTGGTCGATATATTTTTAAATAAAAATCTTAATAAATAGAGTGATGTAAGATGAGTAAGTCGATTTTAAGTTTAAGGGGGGCTTATGAAAAGTGTATGTTGGTTTTTAATTTTTGTGCCATTTAATATAATGGCGAAAGATTGTCAATTACCTGCAAATTTATCTAGTTGGCGTATTATCTTGGAGATTGATCAATTTTATCAACCCTCAAACCCTAAAGCCGGAGGGTTGCAAGAGCTGACATTCACTGCTAGTACTGTAAAAGATGTGAGCTTAGAAACGCGGGAGCTTAATCAAGGGGCCTTCCAGTATAAATTATTAGCACCTGAAGTTGCGGTACTTATTTCAACATTAACTCAAGGCCCTGAACCCAGTCAGTCAAAAATTATCTTTGCTTGTGACACTTCATTGACGGGAAAATATATTTTTACTCAAACTCATGGTGAACTTAAACCCAATGTTCGTCAAAATACAGGTAGTTATATTATAACGAACAGAAAGAATAATCCTTAAGGTTATGGAGTGCATATTGACGCGTTCTTGTTGTGTCTATTTTTTGAGGAGCCCTGTTGTGCTTTTCTTATAGTGCTGAGGGATCACCCTGACAGTTTTAACCCTATTTTCTCCCACATCAACGACTTCAATAGGATAACCTGAAATTCTCATACTGGTATTGGGTTTTGGGATCTCTTCCATATACTCAACGACTAAACCGTTAAGCGTTTTTGGACCATCAATAGGGAAGTGCCAATCCATTTCTTTATTTAGTTCTCTAATATTAATAGTCGCTTCGATTAAATAGCTGCCATCTTGTTGTTTTCTAATTTCTTCGCTTGGAGTCGGGAGCATTGAAGTTGTGAAATCCCCCACGATTTCCTCAAGAATATCTTCAAGTGTGACTAAGCCTTGAATATCACCATATTCATCAACAACCATACCAATTCGTTCTTTATTTTGCTGAAAATTAGTCAATTGTACGTTTAGCGGAGTGCCTTCAGGGATAAAATACAGCTCTTTGACGGCCCTTAACAATGATGACTTACTAAATTGGTCTTTTGATTGTAATCGCAGTGCATCACGAACATGAACAAAACCGACTGCATCATCAATTTTATCTCGATAGAGTAATATGCGAGTGTGCGGGCTTTGGATAACTTGTTTATTAATTAATTTAAAATCAGCATTGATATTAATGGCATAAAGTTCCGCTCTGGGGACCATAATGTCTTCAACGGTGACTTTTTCGAGATCTAAAATAGATAATAACATTTCCTGATGTCGTCTTGGAATTAATGCCCCTGCTTCATGCACTACGGTACGTAACTCCTCTTGGCTTAGCGCGTCACTACTTCCTTGGGAGTGAATGCACATTAAGCGTAAAAAACCAGACGTAATGAGATTGACGGCTTTAACAATCGGGGAGAGTACGGTTAATAGTAGTTGCAATATAATACTTGAAGGAAAGGCAATGCGTTCAGGATGCAAAGCGGCAACGGTTTTAGGGGTTACTTCGGCGAAAACCAGAACCACTAGTGTTAAAACCCCTGTCGCGATAGCGACACCCATATCACCATATAAACGGATCCCGATAATAGTGGCAATGGCTGAAGCTAAGATATTAACTAAGTTATTACCGATTAAAATGAGTCCAATTAATCTATCTGGACGTTCCAGTAATTTGATGGCCCGTAGGGCTCCCTTATGACCACTGGATGCTAAATGACGAAGTCGATAGCGGTTAAGGGTCATCATTGCGGTTTCAGAGCCTGAAAAGTAGGCTGACAGTATGATTAACACTAATAGAATAATAAAAAGTGCACTGGTATGTATCGCGTCCAAAAAGGGCTCCGTTAAAGGGGGTAATGGTCAAGAAAATAAATCAAAATTTAATATTAGGATCCATTAAAATAAAGACAACATGTCTTCACAAAAGAGCCAGATATTAATGAAAATTAAGCTTATTTTAAAATAAGCTCTTTAACAATTCGAGCACCAAAATAAGCTAATGACAATAAAGTGGCACCTGATAGAGTGTAGATAACCGCTGTTCTAATCCTGCATCCTACCCAATATTGCTGTGCTAACATGGCGATATAAACTAGCCAAGCCAACATAGATAATAAGGTTTTGTGTCCTTTACCGTCTGCAAACATATCATCTAGAAAAATAAAACCAGTCGCTAAGGCAAGGCTGAGTAAGATAACACCGATAACGACTAAGTGATAAAGTTGTTTCTCAACCGTCATTAATGGAGGAATAGAAGGACTTAAAATCAGCTGTTTACTTTTTAATTTGTGTTGAATGATGGCTAATTGTATGGCATATAACGCCGCAATCATCAAAGCACTGTACGCCATTAAGGATAAAATGACATGAGCCAAGACTTCTGGATACAATTCAAAATGAATGATAAGTTTGGGGGGGACTAACCATAGTAAGGCCACCGATAATATGGAGCATGCATAGACGACGGGCAGCACCACAATGACTTTAACTCTAAAGATTAACAGAGTAAAACTAAAGGCGATAATCCAATTAACCAGAGAAATGACATTGGTTAGGCTGAAATTTTGTCCATTTTCGGTAAAAATGGCTTCTGATAAGGCAGCAGCGTGCAGCCCTACAGCAATAGCAACAACAATAGCAACAAGGTAGCGATTAGGACCGTCGCGATGAAAGAGCTTACTAGCGATCAAAACCAAAGCCAGAAAATAAAACAATATGGCCGAAGCTGAAAAAATAATCATTAAGTATTAGCCTATGATTTTGTTGATATTCACGAGTTATAAAATCCAATAGCGGCGCATGATTCCAAGTGCATCGCTGAAAATGCCAAGGTGATTGTTGGATCTAATGTGCTTTATATTGTTCTATGTATCATTTTTACACAATCGTATTTTCAGCTAGGATAACATGATCAGGATACTTTTGAACAATAACAATACGCGTAAAATCGAATTGATTCTTTGTGTTAGTTCTCAATTCTAACAAATGAATGTTATTCACTTTTTAGGATTATTGTGTGATGCAGTAGCATAATGTCTGGGCATCGCTATAATACACTCCTATCTATATTAAAATTAAACGGTAAGAACTGGATAATGTTTGAGAACTTAACTGACAGATTGTCACGCACTCTGAAAAATATCAGTGGCCGTGGTCGCTTAACCGAAGAGAATGTTAAGGATACACTGCGGGAAGTCCGCATGGCACTTCTTGAGGCCGATGTGGCCCTGCCTGTGGTACGAGAGTTTGTTAATAGCGTTAAAGAGCGTGCTGTTGGACAAGAAGTCTCAAAAAGTTTAAGCCCAGGTCAAGCCTTTATCAAAATTGTCCAAAGTGAATTAGAAAATTCCATGGGCGAGGCGAATGAAGCGTTGGATTTATCCATGCAGCCGCCTGCTGTGATTATGGTGGCAGGTCTTCAAGGTGCAGGTAAAACCACCAGTGTGGCAAAATTGTCAAAATTCTTACGTGAGCGTGAGAAAAAGTCAGTTCTGGTGGTTAGTGCGGATGTGTATCGCCCTGCGGCAATTAAACAGCTTGAAACATTAGCTGCAGAAGTTGAAGTCGAGTTTTTCCCCTCTGATGTGAGTCAAAAGCCTCTTGATATTGCGAATGCCGCAATTGCTCATGCCAAACTTAAATTTATCGATGTGGTGATCCTTGATACCGCAGGTCGTTTACACGTCGATGATGCAATGATGGATGAAATTAAAGACTTGCACTCAGCGGTAAATCCCGTTGAAACCTTATTTGTCGTTGATGCGATGACAGGTCAAGATGCGGCTACTACAGCAAAAGCATTCAATGAAGCGTTACCTTTAACAGGGGTTGTATTAACGAAAGTTGATGGTGATGCTCGAGGTGGTGCGGCGCTATCGATACGTCATATTACGGGAAAACCGATTAAGTTCTTAGGTGTGGGTGAGAAAACTGATGCCTTAGAGGCTTTTCATCCCGATCGTATTGCTTCACGTATCTTAGGGATGGGTGATGTTCTTTCATTGATTGAAGATGTTGAGCGTGGCGTTGATCAAGATAAAGCCATGAAGTTAGCTGCTAAAGTCAAAAAAGGCGGCAATTTTGACCTAGAAGACTTTCGGGAGCAGCTTTCTCAAATGAAAAACATGGGAGGAATGATGAATATGATCGAAAAACTTCCCGGTGTCGGTCAGCTTCCTCCTGAAGCATTAGCCCAAGTACAAAATGGAAAAATGACAGGGCAAATGGAAGCAATTATTGGTTCAATGACGGTTGTTGAACGTCAGCGTCCAGATATTATTAAAGGTTCTAGGAAACGTCGAATTGCAGCTGGATCCGGTACTCAAATACAAGATGTGAATCGATTATTGAAGCAATTTTCACAGATGCAAAAAATGATGAAGAAAATGTCCTCGAAAGGAGGAATGAAAAAAATGATGCGAGGTATGAGTGGTATGTTACCCCCTGGAATGAAAATGCCAGGCCGTTAATATACCCAGTCGTCAATATGTCAGATTGAACGTCTTGCTGGAACTCATCAGCTTAAATTGGATTTGAGTATACTAAAAAAGCACATCAGCCCGATGTGCTTTTACCCTTTTATCTTTTCCAGATTGAGTTTCAATTTATCCAGATAATGAGACTGTATTGGTATCTCATGTCGCATTATTTGGCGTCGAGACAATATATCCGTGGTAAAAATGTCTAATTTTGTTGCATTCGCCGTGAAGTAGGGTAAAATCTTCCGGCTTTCTATCTGATACTCTTCGCGAACACGGAGGATCAGTTTTTATTTTTGCTTTTATAAAAGCAAATCATTAGAGGAATAAAACGCATGGTTACCATTCGTTTAGCTCGTGGCGGCGCAAAAAAGCGTCCATTTTATAATATCGTAGTTGCTGATAGCCGTAATGCTCGTGATGGTCGTTTCATCGAGCGCGTTGGCTTTTTTAACCCATTAGCTCGTGGTCAAGAAGAAACATTACGTTTAGATCTTGATCGTGTTGAGCATTGGGTTGCTAATGGTGCTGGCACTTCAGACCGCGTAGCAAAATTGATCAAAGACGCACAAAAAGCTGCGGCTTAATGGCGTTGAAGGTATAGATGATGAGCAGTAAACAAGAACCCGTTGTGTTAGGAAAATTAGGTTCCTGTCACGGCATTAAAGGTTGGTTGAAGATCACTACCTATACCGATTCTGTTGAAGGTATTTTTGACTATTCTCCTTGGTTAATAAAAGAGCAAGGTGAATGGCGCGAAGTTAAAGTCACTCAATGGCGTTTTCAAGGTAAGGCCGTTATTGCTGAACTTGAAGGTGTTAATACGCGGGAAAGAGCGCAAATGCTCACTAACTGTGAGATTGCGATCCCTGCTGAAAACATGCTTGATTTGCCCGTAGATGAATTCTATTGGCGTGATCTTATTGGCTGTGAAGTGGTGAATACTAATGGTTATAACATGGGAAAAGTGCAGGAGATCGTGGAAACAGGATCAAATGATGTACTCCTTGTTAAAGCTAATGCGAAAGATGGCTTTGGTAAAGCGGAACGTATGATCCCCTTTGTCACCGAGCAATTCATTAAAACAGTGGATCTATCGGCAAAACAGATTTTAGTGGATTGGGATCCGGACTTTTAAGTCGAGGTACAGCAGATGTGGTTAGGGGTTGTAACCCTGTTTCCGGAGATGTTTCGTGCCGTCACAGATTTCGGAGTAACGGGTCGGGCCGTTAACAAGGGCCTTTTAGCGTTGCAAACGTGGAATCCGAGAGATTTCACCCATGATAAACATAATACCGTGGATGACAGGCCTTACGGCGGTGGTCCTGGAATGTTAATGATGGTGCAACCTTTACGTGATGCCATTCATGCCGCTAAGGCTGCAGCAGGCGAAGATGTAAAGGTGATTTATTTATCTCCTCAGGGACGCAAGCTTACACAGCAAGGCGTTGAAGAGTTAGCTAAATCATCGAGTTTGGTTTTAGTGTGTGGTCGATATGAAGGTATTGACGAGCGCATTATACAAACAGAAGTGGATGAAGAGTGGTCGATAGGTGATTACGTGCTTTCGGGCGGTGAACTCCCTGCGATGGCTTTGATAGATTCAGTATCAAGATTGGTACCTGGCGTGCTAGGTAAGCAAGCTTCAGCAGAGCAAGATTCTTTCTCTGATGGGTTACTGGATTGTCCACACTATACGCGTCCCGAATGTTTGGATGGACATGATGTACCGGCCGTGTTGTTAAGTGGCAACCACGAACATATTAGACGCTGGCGTTTGCAACAAAGTCTGGGTAAGACCTTGTTGATAAGGCCAGAATTATTTGAAAATCTAGCTCTGACTGACGAGCAAACAATGTTATTAACGGAGTTTGTCGACGCCATGAACAAGCATGGTTAGTTAGGTTCAGTTACACTAGAATGGAGTTTATTCATGAATAACATCATTAAAATGCTCAACGATGAGCAAATGAAAACTGACGTACCAGCATTCGGCGCAGGTGATACTGTCGTTGTTAAAGTACGTGTAAAAGAAGGCGGAAAAGAGCGTTTACAGGCTTTTGAAGGCGTTGTAATCGCAAAGCGTAACCGTGGTCTGCATTCGGCATTCACAGTACGTAAAATCTCTAATGGCGAAGGTGTTGAGCGTGCATTCCAAACGCATAGCCCAATCATCGCAGGCATCGAAGTTAAGCGTCGCGGTCGTGTTCGTCGTGCTAAGCTTTACTATCTACGTGAGCGTTCAGGTAAATCTGCACGGATCCGTGAGAAACTATCTACCAAGTAATGTTTATTGGTTAGACAAAAAGATGCAGTGTTCGCACAAAAGACCGCCCTTGAGGCGGTTTTTTGTGTCTGTTACTTGTGGATTTCATCATTCTTTGTCAGCTGACAGCAAGATTATGCCTTGCTTAAAATGAGTATTGCTGGCATAGTTGTTTGGCAGTGTAATGGTGTAGCGTTACACTGCTACAGTTTATCGTTTACAACAATATTAGCAAGCTTTAGGTGGGCCTCATGCAACAAGACATCATTAATAATGTACATATTACCTCTGAAGAGGTGTTAATTAGCCCGCAGGAGCTTAAACAGGCTTTACCGTTATCGGATCATGCTTGCCAGTATGTATTAAATGCGCGTAAAACGGTCGCTGATATTGTGCATAAACGCGATAATCGCGTGCTTATTGTTACTGGACCTTGCTCTATTCATGATCTGGATGCAGCAAAAGAATATGCATTAAAATTAAAGACGTTGCATGATGAATTGAGTGATGAATTCTTTATTTTAATGCGGGTTTATTTTGAAAAGCCACGTACTACCGTGGGCTGGAAAGGCATGATTAATGATCCTGATATGGATGAGTCTTTTAATGTTGACAAAGGGCTGCGTCAAGCAAGAGAGCTGATGATTTGGTTAGCCGAATTAGAGCTCCCAGTCGCCACCGAAGCTTTAGATCCTATCAGTCCGCAATATATGTCAGAGCTTGTCACTTGGTCAGCGATTGGTGCGCGTACGACAGAGTCACAAACTCACAGAGAAATGGCATCGGGTTTATCTATGCCAGTCGGGTTTAAAAATGGTACCGACGGTAAGTTACAAGTAGCGATTAATGCGTTAGAGTCAGCGGCTAGCGGTCACCGCTTTATGGGGATTAATCAACAGGGTCAAGTGGCGCTGTTAAAGACAGAAGGTAATCCTGATGGTCACGTTATTTTACGCGGTGGTAAGGAGCCTAATTATGATGCACACAGTGTCGCGGAGTGTGAGAAGCAATTACACGCAGCAAACCTTAATGCTAGGCTAGTGATTGACTGTAGTCATGGTAATTCTTCGAAAGCTCATGATAAACAACCTCAAGTCTGTCAGGATGTTTTTGAACAAATTCGTCAAGGAAATAAATCAATCATTGGCGTGATGCTGGAAAGTCATTTGAATGAAGGTAATCAAAGTAGTGATAAGCCGATGAGTGAATTAGCGTATGGTGTGTCAGTCACTGATGCTTGTATTAATTGGCAAGCAACGGAAATATTACTGAGAAGTGGTGCCCAGAGTTTATCGTCTACTTTGCCTCATCGATTTGATACTCTTTAACAGATGAATGCTTGATGGAAATAGAACAAATGAATGAGAGAACAACGGCAGATCTGGAAAACCTTAGGGGCTTGATTGATGGTGTTGACCAACAATTAATTCACCTGTTGAGAAAACGCTTAGATTTGGTGGCACAAGTTGGCGCTGTTAAGCATGGGGCAGGCTTGCCTATTTATGCTCCTCAGCGTGAAGCGGCAATGCTCGCGAAGCGGCGTGGTGAAGCTGAAAAAATGAATGTGTCCCCCCAATTAATTGAAGATATCTTACGACGTTTGATGAGAGAGTCTTATCAAAATGAAAAAGACGTTGGCTTTAAGCAAGTTAAACCTGATTTAGGTCATGTGGTTGTCATTGGTGGCGAAGGTCAGCTTGGTGGCTTGTTTTCACAAATGCTGACCTTGTCAGGTTATCAAGTTAAATCTTTAGATAAAGAGGATTGGGAGAGAGCTGATAGCTTATTGGCTGGGGCGGGGCTAGTTATTGTGACGGTTCCTATTCAAATTACCTGTGATTTAATTGCCACTAAGCTGACTCAATTACCAAAAAGCTGTATTTTAGCGGATTTAACCTCGATAAAATCGGCCCCAATGACGGCGATGCTTGAGGCTCATTCCGGTCCTGTTTTAGGATTACACCCTATGTTTGGTCCCGATGTCGGGAGTTTGGCGAAACAAGTGGTGGTGGTATGCAACGGTAGAAAGCCAGAGGCTTATCAATGGCTACTTGAGCAAATCACTATTTGGGGCGCAAGATTGGTTGAAGCTGAACCACAACAACATGATAAATCTATGCAGTTGGTGCAAGCCATGCGCCATTTTTCTTCTTTTGTTTATGGATTGAATCTTTGTAAAGAGTCGGCTGATATTGAAACCTTACTACAATTTAGCTCACCGATTTATAGACTCGAATTGGCTATGGTCGGTCGATTATTTGCACAAAGTCCAGAGCTCTATGCGGATATCATTTTTTCGCAGCGTGAGAGTATTGCGGTCATTAGTGACTACTTGGAGAATTATACTCAAGCTTTATTTTTACTTAAGAGTGGTGATCGAGAGGGCTTCATTGAGCAGTTTAAAGTGGTTTCACAGTGGTTTGGTGATTTCGCTCCTCAATTTCAAAAAGAGAGTCGAGCTATGTTGCAGTCAGTCAATGATATGAAAACGGATTAAGATTATAATGCTGTGATTATTTACTGACCATCAAGGGGGGGCTGGCATTACTATCTTATGAGGTATAAAAGAGAGTTCGATGCTCTTTTATATCTTAGGTGAGTTAATAATATTGACCAGAAATATGCCGATTAGTGTGGTTTCGATCCTTTTGTTACATTCTGAAGGTTGCAGAAAAGCAAAATAGAAAGTAAAGTTAATATTAGGAAACGAACGGATTTGCTCCTAAACTGCTTTTCCTTTATGGAGTAAATATATGACCTTAATCACTTCAACATCAAACCTTACCGTTGAAAAACTGCAGGAAGATACCAGTTTAGGCCATTTTTTGTATGGATTGCTGGCGGCCTTTCCTTTACTTTTATTACCCTCTTTATTCAGTTTACTGATTAATATGTTACAGCGTGAAGCGGGTATGGGAGATGTATTGAAGTCACATTTAGGCTGGCAGCGACGTTCGATGTTTGGTTTACTGGCAGTATTACTTTTAGGCTATAGCCTCACAGTAACATGGGCGAGTATGACGTTATATTTACTGGGAACAGTATGGTTCACCGCTCGCCTTTTTAAAGGCTGGTTGAGTTTACTCGAAGGTCGTTCAATTTGAGCCCATCAAAAGCGGGTTGTTTGAATGTATAGCTCTAGAATAGGGGAGTTTGTATTGTTTACTGACTGACTCTTACCTCGCTGTTGATGTATACCTCCATCTATTGATTTAATTATGCTTCTATCTGTGTTGAAATTTCTAGTGATCACTTGCTATCTAGCTAAGCAAATTAACGATGCCACTTGAGGCATGAATCTATGGTCGTTATGATGATTTGCCGCTGAATACACGGCGCTGACAGAGACGCAGTATCGTAACTTTGGAGGCGTCATGGCCTGGAGTATTAACAGTTGACGCTGAAGATACCGATGGCGAAGGGAATACGAGAGTCCCCTTCACTTTTATTGATACTATTTCACCTGCACTATCAGAATAAAATACCGCATAATGTGCGGCATTTTTAGTGGAAGTGGCTCAATAATGCCTTTTAATGATAAAGAGAACGTAAAATATCATTGAGTTGGCTGACTTCATCGGGATTAATGGCTTGTGTCGATTGTGATAAGTGAAGTACTAAACCGTCGGCGCGTAAATTTTTAATGGCGGGTATATAGGTATTGATTTGAGTCATTTCTACCGCATAACAGGGGTTGGTTATCACGGGTAAGTGTGTGGCATTTTTCAAGGAGACTAATCCGGCTAAGTCTAATGAGATGTGCTCACTATTGTTCATGTTGATACCCGTGTTCATGTTGATACCCGACTCACATAATATGACCTGTTGGTTTCCTTGGCTTAATACCGTATTACTGGCGGTTAATAGTGCTTCTGTATTAGCCATATGATTCCGTTCGACAATGACAGGTAATAATAAAGTACCCAGTTGTGTCAATAGTGATTGATTAAACATTTGTGCACCATCGAGAAATAAAATATCACCATAATGTGCAGCGAGTGTTAAGTCAGATCCATATTCAATGACAATGATACAAGCGAGATTGAAATGATCCAATGACTTTTTAAATTGGACTAGGGCATTTTCTACATCTTGTTGTAAGTGCAAGCCTCGAAGGAGGACTGCCTGAAAGCCCGATTCTTTTAATGTCTTTACTTGTTGCTCAAATACATTGGGTTCTATGGGTAACTGAATTTGAATGATAGCGCCGGGTTGCTCGGCATTAAATTCAAGTTGTCCGCACTTTATGAGAGTGTGTGTGGTTTTATAGGCTTTACTGTAACGAAGGGGTTGGCTATTTTCTGTTGTTGCTAGTCTCTCAGGCTGCTCCGAAGTGCTGCCGAGCATGAGTTGCTGATGATCTAAATGTGTTGGCTTGACAGATTCGCTCGGATAGCAGCCTAATACTTTAATAAAGCGCGTGATTTTTTCTAATTCTTTCAGTGCAGCTGTCATTGAACTTGAAGATAAGTTAGCTTCAATATCAAGGTAAAACATTTCTTCCCAAGGAGTACCAGCAATGGGTCTAGACTCGAGTTTACTCATGTTCAAATTATGTGCTTTTAATACAGAAAGTGCATCGACTAACGCACCTGGTTTTTGACCCGTAGCCATAATAAGAGTTGATTTTGCAGGTAATTGTTCTGGTACGTCTACAGATTTCTGGGCGACAACGATAAAGCGGCTTTGGTTTATTTTTTGGTTAGCAAGCCCTTTTTCTATGGCTTCAAGTTGATATAACGAGCCTCCTTCTGCACTGCCGATAGCAGCAACATCTGCCGTTTTACTTTGCTTCACTTTCTCCATTGCTTCAGCGCTACTAGCACAATATTCCAGTTTAAGTTGCCCGTGAAGTCCAAGATAACGACTGCATTGGCTGATCGGTTGTGGATGGGCGTAAACTGTTTTAATGTGATTAATGTTGCTGCCTGATTGCACGAGTAAGCAATGCTCGACTTCAATCGTCGTCTCGCCCACGATAGCTAAGCTGGTATGTTGTAGCACATCATAAACTTCATTAATGGAGCCCGATGAGGTATTTTCGATGGGTAGAAAACCATAATCAGCTTGGCCCGATTCGACGGCTTGAATGATAGCATCAAAACTTTGGCAACCGAACTCTTGCATGTCAACTTGACGGCGGGCGCAATAACGGGTGGCAGCAAGGTAAGAGTAAGAACCTTTAGCACCTAAATAAGCAGCCGTATATTGTGGTTTTTGCGTGTCGGGATTAGCCCGTCCGTGTAAAAAAGCCTGTTGATTAAGCACTGAATCTTCGATAATACTTTGATAGAGTGAAATGACATAATGTGCATCGAGTCCTTTTTCTCTACCTTGTTTAACTAAGCGAGCTAATAATTCTTTTTCACGCTTTGTGTCTCGTATGGGCCGTACATCCACTTCTTTGCTACGAGCGACATCTAAGCTTAATTCTCGTCGTTTAGCCAGTAAAGCGAGTAAGTCATTATCCAGTGCAGTAATTTGCTCTCGGGTATGGTTTAAGGGTTGTGGTTTACTCATTCTGGCCTCTACATCCTATTTTTTGCTGTTTTAAAAATAAAAAAGCCTCCGTTTTAGGAGGCTTTGGAATTTTCACTTTCGTTTATATACCGAAAATCCGCCTCTGAGGGGGGGAGGTATAAAAAAGAAAGTAAAAGTATCGTAGATGAAAGTTTTCATGGCTTAAAAATAATAGCCTGTTGGCTTAGTGTCAATCAAAAAGTCATAAAGTCGTCATATTGACGGGAATAAAGTAAAAAGCGCATCCGAAGATACGCTTTTAAGTAAATGTAATGTAATCAAGCTGCGTATTCCTCCTCATTATCATAGATAAAGTCATCGTCTCTCGCATCATCTTCTAAATTAAGTGTTGCTCGGCGTTGGCTTTCAGGTTTATGGGTTTGGCGATTGAGTTGTTTTTCCAATTTTTGCCCCATTGCATTAATGGCGGCATAAAGGTCTGCGCTTTTCGCCTGTGCAAATAATGTCGCATTAGGAATGCCAACAGAGGCTTCGATTTTGAAGGTTTGCTTCTCCTGTATAATAATGACATGTGGATTAAGGAACTGCACATCGTGCCTTGAAAGCTTGGCAATTCTGCTTTCAATACGTTCACGGATAGAGTCAGTTACGTCAAATTGCTTACTAGTAATCTTTATCATATGTCGAACCTTCTGTTGTTTCCTTGAATTCAGACTACCAACCTCTCTCGGAAAAGTCGTGACCTAAATCACATTTTTTTAGTGATTTTTAATCGTTCGCGTTTTATTTGATCACTTAGACAAAAATAGAAAATATTTCCACTAATTACCTTGAAACTTGTCATAAACCGGTGCATATTTGATGGGATAACCTTAAGGTTGCTATGATTATTTCACCTCCATTGTACATGAAACCCACCTATTTTTTATTGATACATGCCTTTCAAGCGGTGCGTTTCATTTTTAAGAGAATAAGGCAATATGGATCAAACTAGATTGAGCATTAAAGTGTGGGATGTCCCTACTCGCTTATTTCATTGGTTAATGGTGGGATTGATCGGTGGACTGTGGTGGACGGCGTCGGTCGGTGAGATGCAGTGGCATCAGTTACTGGGATATGTGTTGTTGAATTTGGTTTTATGTCGATTGATATGGGGATTGATAGGGAGTGACACAGCACGTTTTTCTTTTTTTATGGTTTCTCCGAAAAGAGCCTTGATGTATTTATGGTCTCGAAGCGAACACAAACCCACATTGGGGCATAATCCCATTGGCGGGTATATGGTGTTGTTACTGATATTACTACTCTGTATTCAGCTCGTAAGTGGTTTATTTGCAACAGATGAGATTTTTACTGAAGGTCCACTGTTTAGTTACGTCAGTAGCAGTACTTCGGCATGGTTAACTTGGCTACATAAAAATAACTTTGATTTATTATTGGTCTTCTCGAGTATGCATGTACTGGCGGTATTAGTGCACCTTTTTAAAGGGGATAATTTAATCACAGCGATGTTCACTGGTAGTAAATCACCAGTTAAAGCACAACATAAACCAATAAAGTTTGTTTCTTCCTTTATCGCATTAGGGGCATTTTTGGTTATTGGTAGCGTGATTTTTTATTATTGGGTGATACCTCTGCTTTCGATGCTCTAAGGTGTAAAAATGATAATGAGTGGCTATGTTGAAAGGGTCTATTTCTGTCAATAGCCCCTCATTTTTAATCAACGATGTCGTTAATCTTGTTTATAATTATCGTGGCAAGATTTACAACTCTTTCCTGTTTCCATAAAGGCTTTTTGTACCGCTCTTTTATCACCACTTTGTGCAGCCACTACAAGTAAGCTGGCATTTTTTTGTAGTGTTTGCATTTTTTCATTGAAACGGGCTTTTTCGTCCCAGATTTTATTCAGCGCATCACGTTGATCTAAACCTTTGACTTGAATGAAGCCCTCTAAAGGCAGTTTTGATAGTGCGGCGACATTTTCTGCGCGTACCGTTACCGTAGCGGCATCATAAGGCTTTTTACCTTTTAGCATTGCGCCAATGTCACCAAAATTATAGGCCATCAAACTAAAGGCTGATTGTCTATATTTAACAGCATCTTCTGGTTTTTTAAAGTTATTCGTTGGCGCCGTATCGGCGACACTGGCGGCCATTACGGTGCTGGTAAAAAAGGCCAGCAGCCTCAGTGTTAGTTTGTTTTTCATCGTTAATACTCACTGTTTTAATATTATTTTAAGTTGGGTGTAATTGTAGTCACATTGTTACATTTAACTCTATTTAATTTATATTCTTTTTCTTTTAAGAGTAAAAATAGAGGCACTTGGATACATAAACTCATAGGGTATTGAATAATAATCTTGTTACAATACGACTTAGTTATTAGTGCTGGAGGAGTGGGGGCATCATGCGAGCAGAGTGGAATTTAGTGTTAGAAAAAGTAACTTCCCATCATGATCATAATGGATTGATTGATTTATTTGAATTATTGCTAACAGAAGATGAACGTAGTGCAATAGCCAGCAGATTGAAAGTTTTTCAAGCACTACTGTATGGTGACATGAGCCAAAGACAAATAGCGCAAGAATATCAAATTAGTATTGCAACAATTACTCGGTGTTCAAATTATTTAAAAAACATGCCATTAGAAAAAAAGAATAAAATAAAATCATTAATATTATAATGTTAAATTGTCTTTTTTTTAAAAAAGCCTCTATTTAACAATCAGAATAGAGGCCCTTATATTCAAGCTGTATTTTTATTGCTACAGTGATTAATGCTCAGCACTGCAGCCGTCTGTATACTCATGCTGCTGTGGGGTATCTTGGTTTTCGCAGCTGCCGGATGTATGGACATGGCCATGGGCAAGTTCTTCTTCGGTGGCTTCCCGAACATCAATGACTTCAACGTTAAAATGCAGGGTTTGGCCTGCTAATGGGTGATTTCCATCGACAACAGCAACATCATCTTTGACTTCTACGACTTGTACGGGTCTTTGACCCATTTCTGTTTCTGCAATGAAACGCATACCTGGAACAATATCTTCTACATCACCAAAGGCATTCAATGGCACTTCTTGACGTAAGCCATCATGGTATTCACCGTAACCATCTTCTGCATTGATACTGGTTTCAATTTTATCCCCAATAATTTTACCTTCTAATTCAGCTTCAAGGCCGGGGATCATACTTTCAGTACCATGAAGATAAAGCATAGGCTCATTATCAAATGAGTTTTCGATGACTCGGTCTTCATCATCTTTGAGTTGATAATGGATAGTGACAGCACATTGTTGAGTGATTTTCATGGGGTAGCTCCAATAAATTAATGACGGGCATTTTAACTGGATTTTATTCAATATGCGATAACTGTAGCCAATATGATGGCGTGATGGGGTAACCATAATATGAGGGTTAATTGATATTATTTGCATATTCATTCAAGGCTGTTTATCGTCATCGGTGGGAAGTAAAGACGGGGATGGTGATGAGAAGATGATGACTTGTCGATAGTCGATATGTTGATGTGATAACGTTAAACTTAATTAACACCAACTCCAACAATATGTTAACAGTTATCTGTCCTGTAATGAAACATCTTTCTTGGCGTTATGTTTAGCGCAAGAATAAAATATTCAGCCTATTTAACATCTAAACACAAATATGGTGTTACTCGGTTAAAATTATTCATAAAAAGGGACTTGACAGTTAGCGCGTAAAAAGCAATTCTGTATGCATAAATTAACGAAATATTGAATTTAATCCATTTTATGATGTTTAGCCGCGTATGTGTTGTAACCACCTTGATTACGACCACCACGATTATTATCGTGGGGACAGGCTGAGCGTATCTAATATAAGATTATACATTGAGCCTGCTTCCCACAAAGAAGCAGGCTTTTTTGTTTCTTAGTGGGGCGGGTAGAGGAGAAAGTATGAAAGTCATGAAGTTTGGTGGTACCTCGCTTGCTAATTGGGAGCGATTTCAAGCTGCTGCTGCGATTGTTGCCAAGTCGGCTAACGAAGAGTCAATTGCGGTTGTCTTATCTGCGCCCGCAACGATAACCAATCGTTTACTGGAAGTGGTGGATGTCGCCATTGATGGCGGCGAGTTTGATTCTGTGTTATCCAGAATAGAACAAGTTTTCACTGGACTTTATCAGCAAGCTAACGATGCAGTATTAACAGATGAGCAAAGTCAGTACCTACAAAGGTGTTTAGATAAGCAGCTTGCTTTTTGGGGCCGAAAACTACAGGGGATTTCACTATTAGGTGTCTGTCCAGATAGCGTGAGAGCTGAAGTGATTATTGGTGGAGAAAAGCTATCTTCTGTTTTGATGGAGCAGCTAATTAATGCCATGGGCCATAGCGCAGCGTTACTTAATCCACAAGCTTTATTACTGGCTCATGGCCCAAGGCTTGAATCAGCTGTGGATATTGAAGCCAGTAAAGTCAATTTTAAAGCCATTAATTTAGATGAACATCGTGTCTGGGTAATGCCAGGTTTTACCGCTGGCGGTAAAGATGGCAGTGTAGTGACATTGGGACGTAATGGTTCTGATTATTCTGCAGCTGTATTAGCCGCTTGTATTAATGCGAGTTGTTGTGAAATCTGGACCGATGTTGATGGTATTTATAATACCGATCCTCGTGTGGTATCCGATGCTAAATTATTAGCCCAAATGAGCTATCAAGAAGCGATGGAAGTCTCTTATTTTGGGGCGAAAGTATTGCACCCAAAAACGGTAGCCCCTATCGCTCAGTATCATATTCCCTGTTATATACGTAATAGCTTTAACCCTGATGCGGTAGGGACACTCGTTTCTAGCCAGCAAGATGAGTCAGGGTTAAGTGTTAAAGCTATCTCGAACTTGGATGAACAGACCATGTTTGATGTATCAGGCCCAGGGATGAAAGGCATGGTGGGTATGGCGAGTAGAACATTGGGGGCGATTTCTAGAAGTGGTGTTTCGGTTTCTTTAATCACACAAAGCTCATCTGAATACAGTATTAGTTTCTGTGTGAGTACTTCAGATGCCGCCAGTGCGAAACAAGCCTTAGAGCAAGAATTTGAGCTTGAATTACAAAGTGAGCTTTTAGAGCCGTTAGAAATGCGTCATAACTTAGCCATAGTCTCATTGATTGGTGATGGCATGCGAACGAATAAAGGCGTTACGGCTACCTTTTCTCAAGCATTAGCCCAAGCGACGGTCAACATTATTGCGATCGCTCAAGGTTCATCAGAGCGTTCGATTTCGGCTGTCATTGAGCAACGTAAAATCAAAAATGCGATCTCGGCTTGTCATCAAAGCTTCTTCGATGTGCAACAATATTTAGATGTATTCCTTGTCGGCTGCGGTAATGTTGGTGCTGGATTATTAGATCAAATCGCCCAACAAGCAGAAATGTTAAAAGAGCAGCATATCAGTATCCGAGTATGCGGTATTGTGAATTCCAGTAAAATGTTGCTCAATGCACAAGGTATCGAGCTGAATGAGTGGCAATCTTTACTCAGTGAAAGTGCACAGAAAAGTGATATTGATTTCATGCTGCGCTGGGCAAAAGAACAGCAATTACTCAACCCTGTACTTGTTGATTGTACGTCGAGTGATTATGTATCAGATAAATACCTTGATGTGATGAATGCAGGCTTGCATGTCGTTACGCCCAATAAAAAAGCCAATACCCGTGATATGGCTTATTATCACCAGTTACGAAAAACCGCATTAAAACAACGTCGCCAATTTTTATATGAAACCACCGTCGGCGCAGGTTTACCGGTTATAGATAATCTGAAAAAGCTGTTGTGTGCAGGAGATAAGTTACTGAGCTTTAGCGGAATTTTATCTGGCAGCTTGTCTTATATTTTTGGGATGCTGGATGAAGGAATGAGTTTATCTGAAGCAACCCGTATAGCGAGAGAAAAATGTTTTACTGAGCCCGATCCTAGAGATGATCTCAGTGGGATGGATGTTGCGCGCAAAGTGTTGATTTTAGCTCGAGAAGTCGGGTTAAATTTAGAGCTGAAAGACATCAAGGTTGAATCGGTATTACCGCCTCATTTTGATGCATCGGGTGATGTTGATATTTTTATGGCCAATTTAAGTCAGCTCGATGAGGATGTCGCCACGCAAGTGAGCAATGCAAAAAAACAAGGTCGATTATTACGCTATGTGGGTCAAATCGATGAGCAAGGTTGTCGAGTGAAAATTGTTGAGGTCGATGCGAATGATCCCCTCTATAGTGTCAAAGGGGGCGAAAATGCACTGGCTTTTAATAGTCTTTATTATCAACCTATTCCATTTGTGCTTCGGGGTTATGGTGCGGGCACCGAAGTGACTGCAGCGGGCGCGTTTTCTGATGTATTAAGAACCTTAAATTGGACGCGTGAGGTATCGTTATGAGTGTAAAGGTTTATGCTCCGGCATCCATTGCGAATATCAGCGTAGGCTTTGATACATTGGGCGCCGCTTTAGCGCCTATTGATGGCTCTTTACTGGGTGATACTGTATCCATTGAAGCCGCAGTTGAAGGCATGTCTTTAGAAGTGATGGGTACTTGGGCAAATAAACTCCCCCAAGATCCTGCGGAGAATATTGTTTATCAATGTGCTGAATTTTTTATCGCACAGCTAGCAGATAAAGGGGTTAGCTCAACGGGAATAAAGCTCACTTTACATAAAAATTTGCCAGTGGGTAGTGGACTGGGTTCAAGTGCGAGTTCAGTTGTTGCGGCCCTTTATGCGTTAAATGAGTATTTTGAAAATCCTTTTTCGGAACAACATTTACTCTTACTAATGGGGAAGTTTGAAGGTCAGATCAGCGGCTCGGTGCATTACGATAATGTGGCACCTTGTTATTTAGGTCAGATGCAACTTATTCTTAATGGCAATACACAAGTGTGCGATGCGATCCCAAACTTTAATCATTGGTATTGGGTGATGTCGTATTCAGGCGTTTCTTTATCAACGGCTAAAATGAGACAGTTGTTACCAGAGCAATATGATAAATCGACTGCCATTGAATTTGGTCGCCATTTAAGCGCTTTTGTTCATGCTTCTTATAAGCAAGATGAAGCCTTAGCTATCGAGGTGTTAAAAGATGTGCTTGCCGAACCTTATCGAGCGGGATCCATTCCAGGTTACCTCGAGGCTAAAGCTGAACTGACTAAAATGGGAATGCTAGCGACAGGGATTTCAGGCAGTGGACCCACGTTATTTTCGATTACAAGCAGTTTAGAAAAAGCGCAACAAGCGCAAGCTTGGTTAAACACACATTACCTTAAAGATGAAAATGGCTTTTCACACATCTGCCAAGTCGATCCTAAAGGTGCAAGAAGAATTTAATTGTGTCGAGCCTATTATGTTTCTTTGTTATGTTGATTAATAGGTTTCGCCATCATGCAATGAATATCGTATTTTACAGTAAGGGCAAGTTGTTATGCAGCTATATAATTTAAAACATCCTTCACAAGTGGTGAGTTTTACGGAAGCAGTAAAGCTTGGGCTTGGTAAAGACAGAGGATTATTTTTTCCGACTCATATTCCTGTGTTGGAAGATATGGAAACGTTATTATCACAGCCTTTTGTTGAGCGAAGTAAAAAAGTCATCGGGGCTTGGCTTGCATCAGAGCTGGGGCAAGATACCGTTGATACACTGGTTGAAAATGCCTTTAATTTTGACTTGCCTTTAGTCAAAGCCGATGAAAACCGTTATTGTTTAGAGCTCTTTCATGGACCGACTTTAGCCTTTAAAGATTTTGGTGCGCGTTTTATGGCGCAATGTCTTAATGTTCTGGCGAAAGGTGAGAAAATTAACATTTTAACGGCCACCTCAGGTGATACTGGCGCTGCTGTGGCTGATGCTTTTTTTGGACTCGATGCTATCAATGTAGTGGTGCTGTATCCCAAAGGTAAAATTAGTTTACTACAAGAAAAAATGTTCACCACGTTAGGGAAAAATATTCATACCGTCGCGATTGATTCAGATTTTGATGCATGTCAGGGTTTAGTCAAGCAGTCTTTTGAAGACAGTGAGATCCGTGATGGGCTTCATCTAAATTCGGCAAATTCGATTAACATTAGTAGATTGCTTGCTCAGATTTGCTATTATTTTGAAGCAGTGGCACAGTTTAAGCGACAACATGATGACTTACCTGTGATTGCGGTTCCCAGTGGTAACTTTGGTAATCTAACGGCAGGACTCTTTGCTAAAGCGATGGGATTACCCATTAAATATTTTGTTGCAGCAACCAATAGTAATGATACCGTTCCTCGTTATTTGGCGGAAGGTCAGTGGTTACCGAATACCACTGTTGCGACAATGTCTAATGCAATGGATGTCGCTGAGCCGAGTAACTGGCCCAGAGTCGAAGCCATTGTGGATAAAATGGATTGGTCGTTAGCCGATATTAAAGGCGTCGCTTTATCTGAGGCGCAAACGTCAAGAGGGCTACGCACATTACATGAAGTGGGCTATTTATCTGAGCCTCATGGGGCGATAGCTGCAGATGCCTTAACTCAAATAATGTGCGCGGAGGAAAAAGGTATTTTTCTCGGTACCGCTCACCCAGCTAAATTCAATGAAGTGGTTGAGGCGGAGCTAAACATTGAAGTGCCTTTACCTGAGCCATTAGCGGTTGTTGTAGATAAAACTATTTTATCGATCGACTTGTCAGCAAACTTTAGTGATTTAAAAGCACATTTATTTAAAATTTTAACGTAGTTAACGACAATATAAATAAAAAGAGCAGCGAGTTAGGCTGCTCCTTTTATTACCTCAGTTTCTAGTTTCTAGATTCTGTTTCTGGTCGCTGAGCATATAGAAAACTATATGAATAAGTTGTCTATTTCATCATTGAAATTATCATCGATATCTTGAAGTTCTTTGAGTAAGCGATGTTTTTCTTTTAGCGCTTCTATTTCACGCCATTTTCGCTTCTTGTTGGAATTTCTCGAGCGGCTGGGTTTTTCTACTATATTATCTAGCGCACAACCATAATCTAAACGATTCATAGCAACCTCCTGTCGTTTCTTTGTATTCAAATAAATAGCATGTTTTTCAAACATGGTGCAACAAAAATGTTTCATATTTGTTAAATTAAGGTGTTTTATTTATTTATTTATACTTATCACGTGAAATAGCGTAAAGTTAAAAGCGATCAAAGAAGGAAGGATTTGACTGTCAAAGAGAAAAGTGAGTGGCATGGAGCTGTTATTCAGATGATATAAAAAAAGCCAATGATGAGATCATTGGCCTTAAGATTGTTTAATCAGTGGGAATATTGGTAGGTTAAATTCGCTGTTGGCGAAATAAGTTAATTAAGCCATTACTTGAGTTATCAAGTTCAGAGGTATTCTTGTCAGCCTTTAAGCGGGCTAATACATCATCACCTAATAGTTTTCCAAGCTCTACGCCCCATTGATCAAAGGAGTTGATTTGCCAAATAGCGCCTTGAACAAAGGTTTTATGCTCATATAAAGCAATTAACGCACCTAATGTTGCAGGGGTTAATTTATCCATGAGTAACGTATTGTTGGGTTTGTTGCCTGGCATGACTTTATGTTTGGCGATAAGCTGTTTTTCATCATCACTGAGTGAACTGTCTTCTAGCTCAGCTAAGGCTTCCTCAAAGGTTCTTCCTTGCATCAGCGCTTGAGTTTGCCCGAAACAGTTGGATGCTAACTGAACATGGTGTTCACCTAATGGGTTATGGCTATTAAGTGGCATGATAAAGTCAGCAGGAATTAAAGCCGTCCCTTGATGCAATAGCTGATGATAAGCATGTTGGCCATTAGTACCTTCACCACCCCAAATCACAGGCCCAGTACTATAATCAACAGCTTGGCCTTGAAGAGTGACGGATTTACCATTACTTTCCATATCAAGTTGTTGAAAATAGGCCGGTAGGCCCCGTAAATAATGGTCGTAAGTTAACACCACATGAGATTGGGCATTAAAAAAGTTGACATACCAAACCGATAAAAGTCCCATGATGACAGGCATATTTTGACTGAGTGGAGCCGTAGAAAAATGCTCATCCATCTCATTTGCACCATCGAGAAGCTCTCGAAAGCGTGTCATTCCGATGAGTAGGGCAATAGGCAGGCCGATTGCGGACCAAAGTGAATAGCGTCCGCCAACCCAATCCCACATAGGAAAAATGTTTTCAGCGGCAATACCAAATTCGGTTGCTTTTTTTACGTTAGAACTCACCGCAACAAAATGTTTAGCGACGTTATTTTGGCTGCCACCTTGACTGATGAACCATTCTCTTGCACTTAAGGTATTGGTTAATGTCTCCTGCGTACCAAATGACTTGGATGACATGATAAACAGCGTTGTTTCTGCATTGAGGCCTTTCAATTTTTCAACGATAGAAGTGGCATCAACATTAGCAACAAAGTGACAATTAATATCGCCTGTCCAGTATGGGCGCAGTGCTTGAGAAACAATTTTAGGCCCTAAAAAGGATCCCCCAATGCCGATACTGACAATATCGGTAATTTTTTTACCGGTATAGCCTTCCCATGAACCTGAGATGATTTCATCAACAAAAGCGGCCATTTTATCCAAGGTGTGTTTAATTTCAGGGATAATATTTTTATCATCAACTTGGATATCTTGGTTTGAGTTAGCCCGCAATGCGCTGTGAAGTACTGCACGTTGCTCTGTGGTATTAATTTTATCGCCGTTGAACATAGCTTGAATTTTGGGGGCTAATTGAGACTCTTTCGCTAATGTGAATAATAGTGACAATGTTTCATCGGTCACTTTATTTTTGGAATAATCTAAAAATAATCCACAAGCGGATAAAGACAGATTGTCAAAACGCTTAGGATCAGCAGCAAAGAGCTTACGCATATGAGGCACTGCCTCGCGATGGATTTTTAATGCTTTCCAAGATGATAATTGGGTTAATTCAGTCATGGTTGTCTGCCTACTAGCTTAAGATGTCAATTTTGTTTTAAGCATAGTTTCAAGTTTGCCTTGATCGATGGCAAAATTGCGAATGCCTTCAGCGAGCTTTTCAACTGCCATAGGATCTTCATTAAACTCCCAACGAAACTGTGCTTCTGTTAATGGGGCTTTAGGCGTTTGAGTTGACTCTGCAGGTAATAACTTACGTTCTATGATTTGATTTGAATTGGCGAGCTCTTCAAGTAATGCGGGGCCAATCGTTAAACGATCACAACCCGCAAGTTCAATAATTTCACCTGTATTACGGAAGCTTGCTCCCATCACAACCGTTTTAAAGCTATGTTCCTTATAGTAATTATAAATTTGAGTGACAGAAACAACCCCAGGATCTTCAGCTGCAGTGTAATCTATGCCGGTATCTTTTTTATACCAGTCAAGAATACGGCCAACAAAAGGGGAGATGAGATAAACGCCAGCTTCAGCACAGGCTTTTGCTTGAGAAAAGCTAAATAATAACGTTAGGTTACAGTTGATGCCTTCTTGTTCTAATTGCTTAGCGGCGCAGATCCCTTCCCATGTTGAAGCCAGTTTTATGAGAATACGTGATTTGTCGATCCCGGCCTCTTGATAAAGTTGGATCAGTTTGTGTGCTTTTGCAATTGAAGCGTCTTTATCAAAAGAAAGTCTTGCATCAACTTCGGTTGAAATACGTCCAGGAACAAGTTTTAGGATCTCGAGACCGATATTGACCGCGAGTTTGTCACCCGAATCTTCAACTTGTTGCGCAATATCATTACTTTGCTGTTTTGCCCAAGTAATAGCATTGTTAATGAGTCCACTATATTCTGGAATTTGTGCCGCTTTTAAGATAAGTGACGGATTCGTTGTTGCATCTTCTGGTTGATAACGTTTAATGGCTTCAATATCGCCAGTGTCGGCAACGATAGTGGTAATGGATTTGAATTGTTCTAATGTATTAGCCATAAAAATTACATCCTTCTCTGGTGGCAGCGTAAATGTGGTGTGTGCAATAGGGTATTAAAAGCGATTTTAACCCATAATCCAACTCTAAATGAAAAAAAATTACAGAAAAGTTGTAAACTATCATTAAAAAATTGAAAAATTAACATATTATTGGGAAAGTAGTCAGTTTTTTACATGATTAGTTGCTTAAAGTACTTAAATCAAAAATTTTAGAATAAAATAAAGCTCATGCCAATTTCAGGCATGAGCTTTATTTTAGTACAGCTCAATCACTTTATTTACCGCTGAAAGTGACTTATTATTCTATTATCTCCATTCTCTCCATTCTCATTAGAGGAACTTGCTCAACACCTGTGACTTGGGCCTCTATTCGGCGGTTAGCTTTATTTGCTGCTGCTGATTTCCCCGGAATAAGTGGCTGAGTAATACCGTAACCTTTAGAGGTGACTCGAGACTGAGGAATACCAAAACGTTTAACGAGTATGTCTGCCACAGCATCGGCTCGACGTTGAGAAAGCTTCATATTATAATTGGGAGCACCCACATCTGAGGCGTAGCCAGAGACTTCGACCACACTGTCAGGGTATTCAATCATAAAGTCAGCCACTTTCTTAACATCAGTCATAGCCGCTTCTTTTACGACAGCAGAGTTGTTGTCAAATTCAGCACCGATTTCAAATTTGAATATTTTATCTTCGTAAATGGTACAGCCATAAGCATCCACTTGCTCATTAAAGGGAGTATTTGGACATTGATCAATATCATCCGGTACACCATCACCATCAGAATCAAAGATTACGACGACAACTTCTTGTGGGGATTTATGCCCAAAGCGATAACTGAGTTGGAGTCCCCAATAGTTACTTTCCAGATCATAAGTGTTGTATTCAGTATCATTTAAGTCTTGATAGCGACGGTATTTCATTTCTAGCTTGAAGTTATCGGTTATATTAAAACCAAATCCCGCACCAAAATACGGTGCAAAATCGGTTGCACTATAATAATCACTACCGTGATTTTCATTGTTGTACCATAGATAATGCATAGCTCCGGCTTCTGCATTGAAACTCCATCGATCACCTAATGGCAAAATACCAACAAAACCAGCGGTGACACCATGAACGCCTATATCGTTTAGATTACCTGAATAGTCGGTAAATTCAGCCCGGCCAAGATCGCGATAGCCGACCTCAATGCCGACATACTCATTAAAGAGAAAACCGCCAAAAACATCCCATGCATAAGGGTCATCTTCTCCGCACGAAGCCATTGTTTTCATATCGCAATTAGGTTCATAATCATTAAGACCGATACCCGCACCAATATACCAAGGTGTCATACCATCTTCGGCATTGACAGCAAAGGGCAGTATTGATGTAAGTAATAGGGCTTTGAGTGTGTTGTTCATCATTAAAATCCTTATGTTTTATAATTAAAACTCCTCCACTTACTTCTATATAAAACACCGTTAGCATAACAAGTGGAGTTCCTTTAACAACTGGCTAACATGCATTAGTATCTGTCGCAAATGAAGTTATTGCCAATTTAATGAAGATATTTTTTGTTTATTTTTAGTACTTCATAATAATCAATGAAATGCTGAGTGATGATGTAATTTTTATTTATAGTGATAACAATGAGTTCTATTTATATCCCGTTAATCAGTGCTGAATTGTCGATATTTATTATCAATACTCCAGTATTGTTATCGATCGAGACTAAGCTTAATGTGAAGGCTGAATGAAATGTTAATAAAGCAGCCAGATCCTCATGTACGAGTTAAGTTCAAAAAGTATTACGTTACTTCGTATTCCACATTTGTTTTAAGTTTGATGATAAAGGGTGTTCTTTATGTTACTTTCGTGCGTAAAGTATTCTAGGCTTGATCTAATTCGCGAGGCCTGAAATTAGATTTGTCAGGTTTATTACTCTTTTTATGCTATGACATTTTAACGAGCATATTTAATGACTACATTTGATTGGGTGATAGGTTGCTAGTTTGATTTGTCATGAGGATGAATAGAAATATGTTTGAAATGATTGTTGATTTTCTTAATGCACTCTTGTGGGGAAAGATACTCGTCTATGGACTGGTTGGTGCAGGTTTATTTTTTACCTTACGATTAGGCTTTATTCAAATTACGCATTTTAAACACTCGATTATTACTTTATTGAATAGTCGAAAAGGCGTCACAGCTGGGGGATTATCTTCTTTTCAAGTGTTTTGTACGAGTATGGCTGCACGTGTTGGGGCCGGAAATATGGCGGGTGTGGCTGTTGCCATTAGTGTTGGTGGTCCCGGTGCTATCTTCTGGATGTGGTTAATTGCGGTACTTGGAATGGCTACGGCCATGGTTGAATCGACTCTCGCGCAAATTTATAAAGTGCGTGATGAAAACGGTCAATTTCGGGGCGGGCCTGCTTATTACATGGAAAAAGGCTTAGGCCAGCGTTGGATGGGGATACTATTTTCCATTTTTCTCATTATTGCCTTTGGACTCGTTTTCAATGCTGTTCAAGCTAACACAATTACGGCTGCTATGACGCAAGTCTTTGGCTTTTCCGCTGCCGATGTAGGACTTATTCTCGTCATTTTCAGTGGCTTTGTCATCATGGGTGGCTTACGTAAAGTGGCTCGAGTGTCTGAATTACTAGTGCCTTTTATGGCATTGGCTTATATTACTGTTGCATTGGTTGTTGTGGTTCTTAATTTTGAAAAAGTTCCCGCAGCATTAATGTTAGTTGTAAAAAGCGCTTTTGGGCTACAAGAAGTCGTTGCTGGAGGGGTGGCCTATAGTGTTACCCAAGCAATGCAGTCAGGGATAGCAAGAGGTCTATTTTCTAATGAAGCGGGTATGGGAAGTGCCGCTAATATCGCGGGTAGTGCTTCTCCCTATCCTAATCATCCCGCATCTCAAGGTTTTGTACAAATGATGGGGGTTTTTGTGGATACCATGGTTATTTGTACAGCAACGGCAGCCATTATATTGTTAACTGGTGATATTGATAGCGATGGCGATGGTATTCGAATGACGATAGATGCGTTAACGGGTCATGTGGGTCAGGAGGGAGGCGCATTTATTGCATTTACTATTTTATTTTTCTGTTTTACATCGATTATTGCTAATTATTCTTATGCAGAAACCAATGTGTTGTTCCTGACTGGCCATAAAGAACATATTTTGCCCGTGTTTCGGCTAATAGTATTAGGCATGGTGATGTTTGGCTCTCTTGCTAAAGTAGAATTAGTTTGGGCCTTAGCTGATGTGTCGATGGGATTGATGGCAACGGTTAACATCATTGCGTTATTGTTATTATCAGGCTTGACGGTGCGAGTGATTCAGGATTATTGTCATCAATTAAAGTCTGGGAAGCTGCCTAGTTTTGATTATAAGAAATTCCCCGAGTTAATGCGCTTAAAAGATAATGCATGGTCGAATGAAAAAACTGAATGTGAGCGTGAAATAACCAGAGATCCAGATCCGCTTAAAAGAAAGAGCGTATCGATTCAGAAAAAAGATGAAGGAATATATTGAGTTTTCAAATTGAATCGCATTTTTGAAACCTGGATAAAAATCTATTGAGGCAATCTAAAAATCCACGAATATAATGCGTGGATTTTTTGTTTGTGGCTAGTATGATTGTGGGTATTAGCGAATAATATTTTAAGGTGCTTTATGTTGATTTTGATTTCTCCAGCGAAAACGTTGGATTTCGAAAACTCTTCTATGACTGAGGAGTACTCACTTCCTGAGCGATTAAAAGAGAGTGCGGAACTCATTAAGATTTGTCGGGAGTTAAGCCCGACTGATATTGCCACTTTAATGAAGGTGAGTGATAAAATAGCAGGGTTGAATGTCGCACGTTTTAACAGTTGGACTACTGATTTCACACTTGATAATGCTAAGCAGGCGGTTTTTGCTTTTCGTGGTGATGTCTATACCGGATTAGATGCTGATTCTTTATCGACGACAGAGTTAAAATCAGCACAGAAAAAATTACGTATTTTGTCTGGATTATATGGCCTTCTTAAGCCGCTTGATTTGATGAAAGCGTACAGATTGGAAATGGGAACGCGTCTTGAAAATAGCAAAGGAAGTAATTTATATCAATTTTGGGGGGACATGATAACGGATGACATTAATCGAACACTGACGACTTCAGAAAATGAGATTATTGTTAATTTAGCATCTAATGAGTATTTTAAGGCAGTAAACCCTAAAAAGTTGAATGCACAACTGATCACTCCCGTTTTTAAAGATCAAAAGAACGGTCAGTATAAGGTGATTAGCTTTTATGCAAAGAAGGCAAGAGGATTAATGGCGCGTTATATTATCGAGAATGATATCAATGAACGGGATGAACTGATGAAGTTTGACAGTGCTGGTTACTATTATAGTGAAGTAGAATCGAACCTCGAACGACCTGTTTTTTTAAGGGAAGAACAGGCGTAGAGCAAAAGCAGCGTGAAGCTGCTTGCTAGTATGGATGATTATTGTTTAGATTTCATCGGTCTCAATTGACTCGTCGATTGTGCCATTAAATAAGCAAACTGTGCATAAGCTGCAACATTTTGCTGCAGTTTTTTAGGGTCGATTTTATCTAAAGTATCGTTTGGTGTGTGGTGATAATTAAAATAATCGAATCCATTCTGTCTTAATGAAGCAACGGGGATCCCCCTACTGGGAAATATCGACACATCAGGTCCACCGTGAGCGGTATTATTACCCTGTTTCACCCCATTGGATGCCATCGGGTTTAATTGGCGATGAAGCTCATGAAAGGCTTGCTTACTAACATTAAGATCGAGTTGATAAATGAGCCCCGCACCGAAATCAGACTCAGCGGCAATATAGTGTTGCCCCAGTTCTTTTTCATGCGCTTTTATATAAGCTTTTGCGCCTACAATTCCGACTTCTTCTGCGGCAAATAGCACTAACCTGATCGTACGGGCAGGCTTCTTGGGCAGATCTTGGATAAGTTTTGCAGCAGCTGTTACTATCGCCACTCCAGCGCCGTCATCAAGGGCACCCGTTCCTTCATCCCAAGAATCTAAATGTGCACTGATAAGCACTATTTCATCAGGTTTTTGTTGACCAGTGACTTCGGCGATGACATTAAAAGATTGCGCAACTCCTTTTCTGGCTGAAGACATATTAAGACTTAGTGTGATAATAGGCTCTCGTTGAAGCATTGCATTGATAAGATCGGCATCTGGGTTTGACATAGCGGCAGCAGGGATTTTTTGTATGCCATCGACATATTTCATTATTCCGGTATGAGCCATACGATCACTATCAGTACCAATAGAACGAATGAGTATGGCTACGGCCCCTTTTTCTGCTGCGACAATAGCGCCTTTTGAGCGACCAGAAACTGTTTCGCCGTAACCGGCGCCAGTGACTGTTTTTTGGGTTTTATGATCAATAAAAACAATCTTGCCTTTCACATCAGTAATCGAAGCGGCTTTTAATGCATCTAAGGTCTTAAAACGAATAATATTAGCTTGAATTCCTTTTTGGGGCGTACCTATGCTTCCACCTAAGGCTGTAATAACCAGTGGTTGTTGAAAAGGGGCAATGACTTCCGCTTTTGCTGCTCCTCTATTCCAAACGGGGACCTCTACGGCTTCTTTATACACTTTATCAAACCCAAGTGTATTGAGCTTTCTCTCTACCCATTGAACAGCAAGACGATCTTTCTCACTACCAGTGAGTCTGGGCCCAACTTCAACAGTAAGTGACTCGATTAAGTCGTAAGCTAAGGGCGATTGAAAAGCTTGTTGTTTCAATTTTGTTGCGACATCCACATTCGATTCAATCTTAGATTGATAGTTTTGACAGCCCATTAAAGCCAATGAAATTAATGAAATGCATAATTGTTGATATTTTTTTATCATGAAAATCCTTTATATTGTTATTGATTATATCCATTTTTTGAACAATTTAGCAAAAAGTGTGCGGTATGTCCCGACTATATATTTACATTCGGGGTATATTAAGGGTTAATGTTTGTTTTAGGAGAATGTGCTAGTCATGAATATTAAATTAATGCAACAAAGAGCAGATAATGCTGTTGTATTGTTAAAAGCGTTAGCGAATGAAAGTCGTCTATTTATTTTATGCTATTTGCTTAATGAAGGTGAAATGTGTGTTAGTGACATGAATAAAAAGTTGGGGTTAAGTCAATCAGCACTGTCTCAGCATTTAGCATGGCTTCGTAAAGATAATCTAGTGACAACTCGTAAAGTAGCACAAACAGTGTTTTACTCGCTCAATAGTGATGAGGTGAGTGAGATTATTCAGGTGTTGAATACTATTTACGCGCAAGAAACTTGCACTGCAGCCTAATCGTTAGTAAGTGTATCAATAAGTTGGGAGATTGATAGTTTAACGATATCTAGACAGTCAAAGTAAGGACTATTTATATCGAGTCTTTATGATGAAAGTATTCCTAATTTAACCATTTCAGCACATCAATAGCAGGGACGTTGAAAATGACATTAAAAAAACCGGCCTAAGCCGGTTTTTTTTGCATCATAAGAAAGAAAAATTAAGCAGCAAGTGCTTTGATTTTTGCATTCAGACGTGCTTTATGACGTGCAGCTTTATTCTTATGAATAAGGCCTTTAGTCGCTAAGCGGTCAACGATGGGTTGTGCCGCAACAAATGCTTCTGTCGCCGCTTTGTGATCGCCTGATTTAATCGCAGCGATTACTTTTTTTACGTAAGAACGCAACATCGAGCGACGGCTAGCGTTATGCTGGCGACGCTTTTCAGATTGAAGCGCGCGCTTCTTTGCAGACTTGCTATTAGCCAAGGTGCAACTCCTAAAACTGGGTTTGATATTTTTTAAGGTCGAGGAATATGCCTTGTTTTAATCATTTTGTCAATGACTATGATTGAATCTGTGTCTTAAACACAAAATAATCCAATCGACTTTGGTTATCTTCGGCTTAACTCGTGTAATATGGTGCGCAATTCTAGCAGCTATTACTGTCAGGCAACAGAGGTAAGCACGACTATTTATGTTATATCGTCGTCTTTTTGTCAATTCAGGGGGTTTTTTTGAGTAGAAAACTAATTAGATCAGGCATAGTTGTCAGTTTTATGACATTGATCTCTAGGGTTTTAGGTTTGGTTCGAGATGTTATTATCGCTAATTTGATGGGAGCTGGTAGTAGCGCAGATGTTTTTTTCTTTGCGAATAAAATCCCCAATTTTTTACGTCGTTTATTTGCTGAAGGGGCCTTTGCACAGGCTTTTGTGCCCGTTTTAACACAATACCAAGAAAATAATACTACAGATGAAATAAAGGAGTTACTTGCGAAGGTTGCGGGAACGTTAGGTGTCTTAGTGACCGTTATGACGTTGGTGGGAGTGATAGCCTCCCCTATTTTAGCGGCCTTATTTGGTGGTGGGTGGTTTTATGCTTGGCTCAATAATGAACCTGATGGGGCAAAATTTGAACTTGCATCATTGATGTTGAAGATCACTTTTCCCTATTTATGGTTTATTACTTTCACCGCACTGTCGGGCTCGATATTGAATACACGAGGTCGTTTTGCGGTATCGGCATTTACGCCTGTTTTTCTTAATATTTCCATTATTATCGCAGCGCTCTATATCGCCCCTAATTTGGACAAACCTGAAATTGGATTAGCGTGGGGAGTTTTTTGTGGTGGCGTCGTCCAATTCTTGTTTCAAATCCCTTTTTTATTAAAAGAGGGTGTGTGGGTTAAGCCTTCATGGGATTGGCATCATCCCGGTGTGGTAAAAATTAGGACGCTAATGTTACCCGCACTTTTTGGGGTATCGGTCTCACAAATTAACCTATTGTTTGACACTTTTATTGCTAGTTTTTTAATGACAGGATCAATTAGTTGGCTTTATTATTCTGATCGGTTACTTGAATTTCCTCTGGGATTATTTGGCATTGCGATTGCGACCGTTATCTTACCGGCATTATCGAAGAAACATGTTAATGCCGACAGTGAGGCATTTACCAGCACCATGGAATGGGGAGTTCGAGCGATATTACTATTAGGGCTCCCAGCTATGTTTGGCTTGATTTTATTGGCAAAACCTATGCTGATGGTGTTGTTTATGAGGGGAGCATTTAGTTTTGAAGATGTTGAAATGGCGTCTTACAGTTTAATGGCATATGGTAGTGGTTTACTCAGTTTTATGCTGATAAAAATATTAGCGCCTGGGTATTATTCAAGGCAAGATACCCGTACACCTGTGCGTTATGGGATCATAGCGATGATAAGTAACATTGGGTTGAATTTATTATTAGCTTATCCTTTTGGCTATGTAGGCCTTGCCATCGCCACATCGTTATCAGCACTGTTAAATGCGGCCTTATTATATCGCGGTTTATATCGTCAGAACGTGTATAAAATTAAAGCGTCTACTGTTGTGTTTTTCAGTAAAGTTCTCTTATCAACTGGGATAATGGCCCTTGTCTTATACCATTTAGATCCGAGTCAAAATATCTGGTTGGGTTGGTCTTTACATCAACGAGGTGTCATGTTGATAGAGTTGATTGGGGCTGGTGCATTAAGCTATTTAGTGAGTTTGGTGATATTGGGAGTCCGCCCATGGAAAATGAAAGGCGCTTAAAATGTAAAATCATTGTGCCTTAAAAATTAACATCTCACTATTTTATTTTGGATTATTATGTTAAAGCCTTGACTGTAAACCGTTTTGATATTGTGATTGATATATTGTTTAATTAGTATAATAACAGAAGGTTAGTGTTAATGTTGACGTGGAAAGTGTTTCTTTTATTGCTATATCAATAACGAGACTTTGACATAAATGAAAGTTGTGAGTGGAAGTGTTCGAATTTAGGCGGTATTCTCATTTCCAAGTCGTTTGGCTATAGTATATAATCCGCCCATTTAGATAGGCTTATCATATTAAGAATGGAATTAATTCGCGGGATCCATAACATTTTACCAGCGCATCACGCTTGTGTACTCACCATAGGGAACTTTGATGGTGTTCATCGTGGTCATGCTGAAGTGATTACTCAACTGGTTAAAAAAGCGAGGCACCTTAACTTGCCCGCGACTTTGATGACCTTTGAGCCTCAGCCACAAGAATTATTTAACGGTGAGAATGCACCTGCGAGATTAAGTTCATTACGTGATAAGTTGGCTTTACTCGATGAGTTTGGGATCGATAGACTTTTATGCGTAAATTTTAATACTAAGTTTGCCACTTTGTCCGCTGATGAGTTTATTGATGATCTTTTAGTGATAAAACTCGGTGTCAAATATCTTGTTGTGGGTGATGATTTTTGTTTTGGGCGGCAGCGTAAAGGCAATTTTTCTATGCTTAAGCGTGCCGGCGAAGAAAATGGCTTTGCTGTGGTGAGTACGCAAAGTTTTATGCTGGCAGATAAACGAGTCAGTTCCACAGAAGTTAGAGATGTGCTGGCTAAAGGTAACCTAGAGCAAGCAAGGCGTTTATTAGGACATCCTTTTGTGTTAAGTGGTAAAGTGTTCCATGGTGACCAGATAGGGCGAACGCTTGGCTTTCCAACTGCAAATATTGCATTAAAACGAAAAGTGAGTCCTGTTAAAGGGGTTTTTGCTGTCAAATTTTATTGGCAAGGAAGCGATATTTACGAAGGAGTCGCCAATGTGGGTTTTAGGCCTACAATCAAGGGTCAAAAGTGCCAATTAGAAGTTCACCTATTTGATTTTTCAGGTGATCTCTATGGTAAAGCCGTTATGGTGGAACTGGTGGCAAAAATTAGAAATGAGCAGCTATTTAAGTCTTTAGATGCGCTTAAACAACAAATTAAAAATGATGCCGACAAAGCAAAAGCTTTGCTTGGCAGTGATGCTGGCTAATAACGTTAGCTAATAATACGGTGTAGGATCAATGAGCGACTATAAATCTACTTTGAATTTGCCGGAAACTGATTTTCCGATGCGTGGTAATTTGGCTAATCGTGAGCCAGAGATGTTGAAATCCTGGACCGAACACGGACTGTATCAGCAGATCCGTGATAGTCGTGTTGGCTGTAAACCTTTTATTTTGCATGATGGCCCCCCTTACGCCAATGGTGATATTCATATTGGGCATTCGGTTAATAAAATCTTAAAAGATATTATTATTAAAGCGAAAACGTTATCAGGGTTTGACGCACCTTATATCCCAGGTTGGGATTGTCATGGATTACCTATTGAACTCAAAGTTGAGCAAAAAGTCGGTAAGCCAGGCCATAAGATCAGTGCCAGTGATTTTCGCCAAAAATGCCGAGAGTATGCGGCTAAGCAAGTGGATGGGCAGCGGGATGACTTTATTCGTTTAGGTGTATTTGCTGATTGGCAAAACCCGTATTTAACAATGGATTTCAGTACAGAAGCAAACATTGTTCGCTCATTATCAAAAGTGATTGATAGTGGGCATTTGCACAAAGGTGTTAAGCCTGTGCATTGGTGCACCGATTGCGGTTCGGCATTGGCTGAAGCGGAAGTTGAATATGAAGATAAAATGTCACCCGCTATCGATGTGGCTTTTTCGGTAGTTAATAAGGCTGAGTTACTCTCTAAATTTGGTTTGAGTGATTATTCGGCAAAAGTATCGATGATGATTTGGACCACAACACCTTGGACATTACCCGCGAACCGTGCGTTATCGGTAGCCGCGAATATAGATTATGTGCTAGTTGAAATGATCAACGAAGATGAGAAGCAGGCTTTCGTGATAGCTGAAGCGTTAGCTGAGTCTTGCGTTGAACGTTATGGTGCAGATTCTCATAGCATTCTTGGTCATATTAAAGGTAGCGAGCTTGAATTATTAAGGTTTAATCACCCTTTCTATGATTTTGATGTACCTGTTATTTTGGGCGACCATGTGACTGTTGAGTCGGGCACGGGAGTGGTACACACTGCGCCAGGTCACGGCCAAGACGATTTTATTGTCGGTCAACAATATGGGCTTGAAGTAGCCAACCCCGTTGGTGATAACGGTGTTTTTAAGCCTGATACTGAGATTTTTGCGGGACAACATGTTTTCAAAGCGAATAAAAATGTCATTGAGCTTTTAGCTGAAAAAAAGGCGTTAATGCATTACGTCGATATCTCTCATAGTTACCCACATTGCTGGCGCCACAAAACGCCGATTATTTTTAGAGCCACACCTCAATGGTTTATCTCTATGGATAATAACGGCTTAAGAAAACAAGCATTGAGTGAAATAGAGCAAACTCAATGGATCCCAGATTGGGGACAAAGCCGAATTGAAAAAATGGTTGAGAACCGTCCTGATTGGTGTATTTCAAGACAACGTACCTGGGGCGTCCCCATTGCCTTGTTTGTTCATCGAGAAACGGAAGAGTTACATCCGGACAGTGTCTCTTTAATGGAAAGAGTGGCTAATCGTATCGAACAAGAAGGTATTCAAGCTTGGTGGGATCTGGATGCTCAGGAGCTTTTAGGTGATGAGGCGGATCAATACCGTAAAGTGACGGATACCTTAGATGTATGGTATGACTCAGGCTCGAGTTTCTCGACAGTTGTGGCTTCAAGGCCAGAGTTTAATGGCCATGATATCGATTTATATTTAGAAGGCTCAGATCAACATCGCGGTTGGTTCATGTCATCTTTGATGATTTCAACAGCAATGAACGGTAAAGCCCCTTATAAGCAAGTGTTAACCCATGGTTTTACCGTTGATGGTAAAGGTCGTAAGATGTCAAAGTCTGTTGGGAATGTAATTTCACCGCAGCATGTCACCAATAAATTAGGCGCAGATATTTTACGCTTATGGGTAGCGGCAACAGATTATAGCGGTGAAATGACGGTCTCTGATGAGATTTTAAAACGCAGCGCTGATGCTTATCGTCGTATACGCAACACTGCTCGTTTCTTGTTAGCCAATATTAATGGATTTGATCCCATTACTGATATTGTTGCTATTGAAGATATGGTGGCACTTGATCGTTGGGTGCTCCGTCGTGCGTCAGTATTGCAAGAAGAATTGTTAGAGGCATATGAGCAATATAATTTCCATTTAGTGACGCAAAAGTTGATGCAATTTTGTTCTATTGAGTTAGGCAGCTTTTACTTAGACATTATTAAAGACAGACAATATACCGCTAAGCAAGATGGTCATGCTCGTCGCAGTTGTCAGTCAGCACTTTATCTCATTAGTGAAGCCATGGTGCGTTGGATTGCGCCTATTTTAAGTTTTACGGCTGATGAGATTTGGCAATTATTACCGGGTGAGCGCGAGCAATTCGTCTTTACCCAAGAGTGGTTTCAAGGTCTTGAATTTATCACATTAGACAATGATTTAAGTGATGACTTTTGGGAGCAATTGCTTAGTGTTCGTGCTGAAGTCAATAAAGTCATTGAGCAAGCTCGACGCGATAAGCAAATTGGTGGGGCATTAGAGGCTAAAGTCACGTTATATGTTGAGCCTGAGCTACTGTCAACTTTAAACCTTATCGGTGATGAATTACGGTTTGCACTATTAACGTCTGAAGCAACCTTGTGTGCATTGGCTGACGCGCCTGAAAATGCGATTGATACAGATTTGAATAGCTTGAAACTCGGCTTGCATAAAACAGAGGCGCCAAAGTGTGAACGCTGTTGGCATCATAGAGAAGATGTGGGTCAAGTCGAAGCTCACCCTAGCTTGTGTACACGCTGCGTGACCAATATTGAAGGTGACGGTGAAATTCGTCAGTTTGCATAAAAGGAAAGAGTTATGCCGTCGAGTTGGAAAGAGAGTGGCTTACGTTGGTACTGGGTTGTTGCGTTAGTATTATTGGCCGATCAACTGTCAAAGCAATGGGTGTTATCGAATTTTGCACTTTATGACTCTATACAGTTGTTGCCATTTTTTAATTTTACCTATGTGCGAAATTATGGGGCAGCGTTCAGCTTTTTAAGCGATGCCGGCGGCTGGCAGCGTTGGTTATTTACCGTCGTTGCAATAGGGTTTAGCTTATTATTGAGCTTTTGGTTAAGACAGCAATCCTTTAAAGCTTGGCGGCTTAATTTAGCTTACACCTTGGTCATAGGTGGTGCATTAGGTAATTTAATTGATCGGTTACAACATGGTTTTGTTGTTGATTTTTTGGATGTGTATTGGAAAAATAGTCATTTTCCGGCATTTAACTTAGCGGATTCTGCTATTTGTGTGGGTGCAGGATTAATTATTCTCGATTCATTGGTTGCTGGAAAAGAGAGCAAGAAAGCCAATGATGATGTGAAGGGGTAGTTTAATGTCGAGTATGTCCTCTATTTTATGTCATATGAATATCTTACTCGAAGATGGTTCAACTGCTGATAATACAAAAGCATCAGGTAAACCAGCTCGATTTAATATCGGTGATGAAAGTTTAAGTCCAGCATTTGAGTCTGAAATTAAAGGACTCAAACAAGGAGATAAGCACCGTTTTACTTTACAGCCTAAAGATGCTTTTGGGGACTCAAATCCTGATGCTATACATCATATGGATAAGAGTCGTTTCCCTGCAGACTTATCTTTAGAGGCTGGGGTTATTGTGAGTTTTGCTGGTCCTGGGGGCAGTGAGATCCCCGGAATAGTAAGAGAAGTACTCGGTGATTCTGTGACGGTGGACTTAAATCACCCCCTCGCAGGGCAAGTGCTTACTTTTGAGCTTGAAGTGGTTGAGGTGCTTGATAAATGAATATTCTTTTGGCTAATCCTCGTGGTTTCTGCGCCGGCGTCGATAGAGCGATCAGTATTGTCGAGCGTGCATTAGAGCTATTTTCACCGCCTATTTATGTGAGACATGAGGTGGTACATAATCGCTATGTGGTACAGAATCTTAAGGATCGTGGTGCCGTTTTTGTTGAAGAGCTGCATCAAGTTCCTGATGATAGCATTGTGATTTTTAGTGCGCATGGTGTGTCACAAGCAGTTCGTCGGGAGGCAAAAAAACGTGGGCTTAAAGTGTTTGATGCGACATGCCCATTGGTCACTAAAGTGCATTTACAGGTTACTAGAGCGAGCCGTAAGGCGATTGAATGCATTTTAATTGGTCATGAGGGACATCCTGAAGTCGAAGGTACTATGGGGCAATATGATAACCCTGATGGTGGGGTACATATAGTCGAGTCGTCTACAGATGTTGAAAATCTCAAGGTTAAAAATCCTGATAATTTGTGTTTTGTGACGCAAACGACGTTATCTATGGATGATACCGCTGATGTGATTAAAGCACTTCAGCAGCGTTTTCCTGCTATTGAAGGACCGCGTAAAGATGATATTTGTTATGCAACACAAAATCGCCAAGATGCGGTAAGAAATGTGGCTGAAGATGTCGATTTATTCATTGTGGTGGGTTCTAAGAACAGTTCTAACTCGAATCGTTTAAAAGAACTGGCACAGAAGAAGGGGACGAATTCTTACCTTGTAGATAATGCCGATGATGTCAAGGCTCTGTGGTTTGATAATGTCACTAGAGTCGCTGTGACAGCTGGGGCATCAGCTCCTGAAGTTTTAGTTCAACAGGTAATTAAAGCCATTGCAGAGCTTGCACCGAGTGTGATCACTGAAGTGGAAGGACGAAAAGAAGATACTGTTTTTGCGGTCCCCGCTGAATTGCGTTAACTTATAACGTGATGAAAGAAGAGGCGTTCAGCCTCTTTTTTATGTTTTTCTTATTAATCCCTCCTTCCCCTCATCTTTATACTATACTTTAGCATTGTTAGCTTGGATTTTTGTTAGGGTTATTTTGAGTATAAGCTCAATATTGATCACTTACTTAAACAAAGTTTTTTTCCTCTGTAATCATATCAGTAGAGGATACAAGGATGAAAAAATGGCAACAAGGATTCACGTTAATTGAAGTATTAGTTGCACTCGTTATTCTCGTGGTCGGATTAATCGGTATTTTTAATCTTCATTTAATAGCTAAACGCAGTAGCTTTGAATCTTTTCAGCAAACACAAGCGGCTTTGTTAGCTAGCGATATGATCAATCGGATGAAACTCAATCCAACTCAAATAGCAGCTTATAATGGGACCTATAATAGTGCCCCAACGTCTTCAGAACCTGCCTGCGATCTTGCCAATTCGGCTTCTCCTATGTGTACACCCGCACAAACACTGGCTTGGGATCGTTATCAATGGCAGCTACTCATGAGTGGTGGTTATGAGCTCCAGGGCGAGAATAGTGTCGGAGGCTTAGACTCCGCTGTGGGGTGTATTCAAGCGAATGGAAATGGTGATGTGTTAATCGTGATGACTTGGAGAGGCATTAATAGTATGAGTGATGGAGCAGCAAAATATGATGACTTTGTTCAAGCATGCGGTACGAGTAGTGTAAGGCGACGCGTTTATGTCATTAATACACTCATTATATAAACAGGTAAACATAAATGCACGGACAAAAAGGACTATCGCTTGTTGAGCTTATGATAGCCATGGTTATAGGTTTATTTGTGAGCGCAGGTGTACTGACTATTTTTATTATGTCTGCAAATAATGTCACCACCACGAGTCATTTTAATCAACTGCAAGAAAATGGCCGTATCGCGCTAGATTTTATTGAGAGAGATCTACAGATGCAGGGGTTTATGGCCGAATTTACGGGTGAGGATTTTTTGCTGGGAGTGAATACACAAATAAACGCACCCGCTTTGACAGATGAACAAGACTGTATAGGAAGTGGGCTGAATAATGAGAGCTTTCCTAATTTAATGCCTGCGCACTTTAGATTACTTTGGGGTTATGAGCAAGGTGTGAGTGATGAATCGTTGAACTGTCTAACGGGGGTGACGACAAATACCGATGTATTACAGCTTAAGCGACTAATCGGGCCTAATGTAACTGTTTTTGATGACAATCGATATTATGTCGGAATGTCTAATAATGAAGCGATATTTTTTGCTGGAGATCAATCGACGCCAATATTAGACAATGCCCGTTTTTGGGAGTATCAGCATCATGTGTATTTTATTAAAGAAGACAATGGCATGCCTGTTCTAATGAGGCGGATCTTGGCTAATGGCGGAATGAAAACGTCAAGCAGTGTAGAGCAATTGGTTGAAGGTGTTGAAAATATAAGAGTGCTATACGGCTTTGATAATGATGGTGATAGAAGTGCTGATAGCTTTATGCCAGCCGAGAACGTGACGTCTCTTATGTGGGACCAAGGCGCGGTTGCATTACGGATATTTTTATTAATCAGAACATTGTATGAAGATAAAAATTTTACCAATACGACATCTTATCGATTAGGGGATAAAGAGATTGCCGCGAGTAATGACGGCTTTAGACGTAAAGTAATGATGAAGACGCTTGCACTAGAAAATGCTCTCATAGCAGATTGATCTGTTTGAATGGAGGTTAAAGAACAGGTTATACGGTGGAGGTGATTAACGTTGGGCATTGAAAGAAGATCATTATTTTTAATGTCGTTAAACGTACTTTAAATGGAATCTTAAGGACAGTCTCATGAAGGATCAGCAAGGGATGGTATTATTTTTTTCATTGATCATATTACTCATTATGACGGTGGTTGGTGTCGCAATTGCCATGAGTTCAACCCAATCTTTACGCATGTCACAGGCCGGAGCCGATAGGGTTAAGGCGAGTGTCGCTGTGCAAGGGGCCCTCAATGCTGTGGTTCTCGACAACCAAGGCAGTGTACTCGCGAATTTATATGACTCGCTTGTGATCAATGATCCCGATTATCAAGCCACGAGTACCCTAATTCCATTAAATGAAGGGGATGTACCCTGCGCGCGCAGTACTCGTCCGACGGCGGGAGTGGCTTGTCGAAAAGTTGAGGTAACCAGTCAAGTGAGTTTTGGTCGCGATAATGCCGCTCAGTTGTCTTTTGTGACCGGTTTAGAGCAAGAAGTATTGGCGGATTAATCATGAATAATTTAATGAAATGGAAGGTTAAATGGGTGGGCTTATGTTTCGGTGGCTTATTTTTTCTAATCATTAGTGTCAGTTATAGTGATGATACCCAGCTTTATGTGTTTGAATCTTCAGCCCGCTCGGGGGCCCGTCCGCAAGTGCTGATTATTTTTGATACCTCGGGGAGTATGGGAGACGACGAAGAGACTGAAACTCCTTATGACAGGGGAGAAAGCTTAACCTCAACGACCAAGCTTTATTACACTAAAGGGGGAGGAGATATTCCAGCGCTGAGCAGTTCAAACTTTATTTATCAGGCAAACAATGGCTGCAAATCCTCATACTCTATGTTAGAAAATTATGGTTTTTTTACTGGTTTTATTCGTGAATATTCCTTTGTCGGAGACAGTGGCAGTTGGTCTGAATTATCCGATGAGCTAGCGAGTAGCATTAATACCATAGATTGTTTTGAAGACTTTGAAAACAGTGCTGCACTTGAATTTATCAATGCCAGTGATATGGGGCACGGGCTTCCAGTGGATAGCTTAGGTTCTCAAGCTTCACCTATTCCATATACCTATGTTAGCAGTGGCTCTTCTGAAGCCGATATAGCCAGTGCGCTAAATAAAGCCAAGTTAACCAATTTAGGCATTGGTAAGTCGGTGACTTTATATACTGAGCGTTATGTCACTTGGTATCACAGTGACAAAGAGACCTTAACATCCACTCGAATGGAAATAGCAAAAAGAGTCATCGAAGATACTTTAGTGACTACGCCAAGCGTTGACTTTGGTTTAGCTGTTTTTAATAGAAATAGTAATTCTAAACATGGAGGCCGAGTGGTTTCGGGGATTCAACGTTTAGACACCAATGATAAAATAGCATTAATTAATACAGTGAATAATTTAGATGATGATGGCAGCACGCCTTTGTGTGAAACCTTGTATGAAGTCTATCGCTATTTTTCTGGTAAATCAGTGTTTTATGGTGACAATGACAATACTTCGATGCCAAGCCGAGACACTAGTATAGAACTTAATGGCAGTTATATCTCGCCGTTCGATGCCAGCCAATGTGCCAATCGAGCTTATGTGGTGTACATGACTGATGGTGTTCCCACAAATGATACCAATGCAAATAGTTATATTGATGATTTACCCGGTTATCGACAATCTGAGCGCACAGATTATGAATATGAATATGATTGTGGGAATAATCGTACTTGCACTCGTTCTGGTACCAGTTATTTACCCGCCTTAGCAGGCATATTAAATAGAGAAGATGTCAATACTAATCTTGCGGGTGAGCAATATGTCACTACCTTTACCATCGGCTTTAGCGAGGGTGCCGCTGATGCTGCCCCGATATTACAAGCGGCGGCAGATTATGGCGGTGGACTTTATTTTGCGGCTAACGATGCGTCTCAATTACAAGCCGCGTTGCAACAAATTTTTTCACAAATTTTGGAGGTCAATGCTAGCTTTACCTCGCCTTCCATTGCCAGTAATAATTTCGATAGAACCCAAACTTTTGATTCGGTTTATTATGCGATGTTTCTCCCCAATAAAGGCCCTAGATGGCGCGGCAATCTTAAAAAATTTAAGGTAACAGGAGCAGGCGACATCGTCGATAAAAATGATGCATTGGCGATTGGCCTTGATGGCAATTTAAAGTCATCGGCTTGCTCGTATTGGACTCATACCAGTACCTGCAGTGCTGCCAGTGGTGGCGGAGATGGCAATGATGTTCGAATTGGTGGCGTGGCTGAGCACTTAATGAATAATAATTCGAGTCGGACTTTATATGGTGACTTTGGTGTTTCAGGAATGTTAAGCGTTTTTTCAAAAAACAATGCAATAAGCCGAGCGGGCAGTGAAAGTGATTTAGCCAGTTACATGGGCGTGGCCTCATCTCAATTGGACTCGTTATTTAATTGGGCAAAAGGGCAAGATGTCGATGATGATGATAATGATGGAAGCACGTCTGATAATCGGCAGGATATTTTTGGCGATCCATTACATTCTAAACCCCTCGCCATTAATTTTGGTACGCCTGCAGTGCCGGATTTACGTATTTTAGTGGGCACGAATCACGGCGTTATGCATATGTTTAAAGATGTGGGTGACAGTGTGTCTGAGTCTTGGGCATTTATGCCTTATGAGTTATTACCTAATTTAGTGGATTTACGAGTTAATGTGCCAACGGGGGTGCATTCGGTTTATGGGCTCGATAGCCCTCCTATTGCTTATGTTGAAACGGGCAGTGATGGGGTTGAAAAAGCATGGGTGTTTTTTGGCATGCGCCGTGGCGGGAAATCTTATTATGCATTAGATATTACCCTGCCAGATTCACCGAAAATGATGTGGAAAATCAGTTCCGATTCATCAGGCATGACAGAACTGGGTCAAACATGGTCAAAACCTGTGATCACCTTCATTCCTAAATCAAACGTTGACACTGGGGGACAAGGAGCTACGCCGGTATTAGTTTTTGGCGCGGGTTACTCACCAGCAACAAAAGATGGTGTAGAGCAAGGTACACCAGACGCTCAAGGAAGAGGTGTCTTTATTGTCGATGCGAAAACCGGGGAGCTTATCCATGCATTTGGAGCAATGACGGGTAGCAAAGTAACCAATATTCCAACGTTAACCGACAGTATTCCTAGTTCAGTGGCCGTGTTAGATGCCAATGGCGATCAGTTGACTGACCGCATATATGCCGCCGATACGGGGGGCAATGTATGGCGAATGGATTTACCGGGTGGCGATCCTTTTGATAGTGAGCACCCTTGGACGGCGTTTAAATTTGCTGAGTTAGGTGCTGAAGGACTGTCAAATGATAGACGCTTTTTCTCTGAACCAGTTGCAGTACAAACTGTATTTACCAATATTTCGGAAGTGAGTATAGAAGAAGGCGGAGAAACAACGACAACAGTGACTTACCAAAAGGTGCCTTATGATGCTGTGGTGATAGGAACAGGGCATAGAGCGCAGCCGTCTGACTTGTCGAGAAGTGACAATTTTTTCACTTTGCAAGATCGTAATGTAGTGACTAAATCGTTTACTGGAACTGAAGATGGAGATATTCCCGAGCCGTTAACACTGGACAATCTTTATGATGTCACTGCCGCTCCCCCTGTAACGGAATCTGAGTATTTGGCGTTTGGGCAAAAACGGGGTTGGTACTATCATTTCTCTGATAATGGTGAAAAAAGCTTGGCTGCAGCCACAATCGTTGAGGGGACGGTCTTTTTTACTTCTTATGTGCCAGGTGATTTGAATGATACTGATCAATGCTTAATATCGGGTATGGGACGTCTATATGGCTTTAATTTACATCGTGGAACACGCGCTTATACCCATGAATATTTAGAGATGGGCGAAAGAGTGCCTGATACACCTCAACTCGTGATCCCCGCTAATGGAAGTGATGACAGTTACATGTATTTAATTGGAATTGGTGCTGCGGGCGAAGAAATGGAAAGGATAGAGGATCCACTCGATGATTGCCCACCAGAAGATAGCCAATGTATTGGTGGGCAACCAGGAGTAAATCGCATTTATGTTCATGGACATGAATAGTTGGATGGTTTCATACCAAATGTTGATTAATACTGAAATGAATGATGAGTAACAAAATAGTGTTTAAGGAGATAACATGAAAATTCGCTGTCTAACATTGGGCTATTCATTAGTCGAGTTAATGATAGTGGTGATTATCATTGGGATCCTCTCTATTATGGGCTATCCCTTATATGCCGATTACATGACTCAAAGTGCTCGTACTGAAGCGATTACAGCCTTAACTCATCTGACGAACTTACAAGAGCAGTTTTACTTTGATAATAGAGAATATGCAACGGATTTAACAGACTTAGGTGTGAATGCGGATCCTTACATTACGGATAAAGGTTTTTACAGTATAAGCTCAACAGGAACGACGGACTTTACGATGGTGGCGACAGCACAAGGCATACAAGCATCAAGAGATAGCGATTGCGGTGAAATAACCATCACCTATGAAGGTAGTCGTACACCAGTGGGTTGTTGGTGATAGTAATGTAAGGAAAATATTGAGTATTCAAAATCTCAGAGTGCTGAACATTTGAGTGTTGAGATTAACAGCTAATGTCTGCATAGGGTCATAAATGCCAACGAATACTATTCACAACTAATATTGGTGTCACTAGAAAAGCGAACACGCCCTGATTGACTAATAATAATGGCTTTAGAGTAGCTACTACTGGGATCTCCTGGGCAATATTTGAGCGTTCCATTTGTTCCTGAGGCCATTCCATTGGTTTTAAAGCGAATCGATGTTCGATTAAAGGTGACAAAATCGGCATCATTGAACTTGCCGGTTTGATAGATAAGCTTATCATCACCATCAAGTTTATTGGCTTGGTCGTTATCAAAAAAAACATCAATTCCCTGATGCCAATCTTCTGTACAGGTCTTCTCTATTAAGGGGCAAGCTGTCACAGTATAACCATAATTCATGGCTTGATTTCGAGCGAGCTGTAAGGTTTGCAATATATGCCTAATATTCGAATCAGCCCTTAAATGATGATAAATGGCGGTTAAGGAGGGTACGGCCACTAGAACGAGTGTAGTTGCAACGGCTAGAATAGTCATTAATTCAACGAGAGTAAAACCATGATTTATTTTCATATAGTCGATTTTCCCTTACGAGAAGGAAGGCGGATACCATCTTTAAGTATAGACAAAATATAACCATATCCCATAAAAAGAAGTGAGTATTAATATGTTGAAGCTTCATTTTTATTTTAAATTTAGTTGTTTTTTCAAGATGATAACGGGATTAATTAGAATAAATACGCAACTTTTCAATGAATAAGAGGCTTTAGTGTTAATCGACATCGTGTTAAGCTTGAAGTCAAGTATTTTCCTTATTTTGCAAGATAACAGGAGTGTTTGATGAAAAAAGTCGAAGCCATTATTAAGCCTTTTAAATTAGATGATGTGCGCGAATCGCTTGCTGAAATTGGGATCACGGGAATGACGGTACTGGAAGTGAAGGGCTTTGGTAGGCAAAAAGGCCATACAGAGCTTTACCGTGGTGCTGAGTATATGGTCGACTTTTTACCAAAAGTCAAAATAGAGTTAGTGATCCAAGATGAGTTGCTGGAGCAAGCATTAGAAGTCATTGTGGATACAGCAAGAACAGGGAAGATAGGTGATGGTAAAATATTTGTAACAGATATAGAACGTGTTATCCGTATTCGTACCGGAGAAGAGAACGAAGAAGCGGTGTGATATTATTTGCCAGTGATAAATGATAATCACTGGCAAGTCATTTTACTGATGATCTATTATGTTTAATCTAATAGAAGATGAATGTTTCTGAGTTAATGAGAATGTATCATTTAGCGAGTGTAGGGGCTTTTAAAAATAAAGCGTAGCATGGAGTAGAACAAAGAGAATTAGCTTCTGATAAATGAAAGAGATGGTGCCGGCACCAAGAGTCGAACTCGGGACCTACTGATTACAAGTCAGTTGCTCTACCAACTGAGCTATACCGGCAAATACTGCTTAGGTTATCTATTAACAACTTAATATTAATATGGTGCCCGAACCCGGAATCGAACCAGGGACACGAGGATTTTCAATCCTCTGCTCTACCGACTGAGCTATTCGGGCTGATTTTTTTCATGTTTTTATGGTGCCGGCACCAAGAGTTGAACTCGGGACCTACTGATTACAAGTCAGTTGCTCTACCAACTGAGCTATACCGGCAAATACTGCTTAAGCTATCTATCAACAACTTAATATTAATATGGTGCCCGAACCCGGAATCGAACCAGGGACACGAGGATTTTCAATCCTCTGCTCTACCGACTGAGCTATTCGGGCTAATTTGTTTCATATTTTTATGGTGCCGGCACCAAGAGTCGAACTCGGGACCTACTGATTACAAGTCAGTTGCTCTACCAACTGAGCTATACCGGCAAATACTGCTTAAGCTATCTATCAACAACTTAATATGGTGCCCGAACCCGGAATCGAACCAGGGACACGAGGATTTTCAATCCTCTGCTCTACCGACTGAGCTATTCGGGCAATAAATGTTGACTTCCAGTAGATATTTTCACGTCATCTCACTTTGGAGTGCGCGTATAATATAGCGGTGATCCTTTTGCTGCAAGTCATTTTTATCATCTCGTTACTGTTCGATTAGTTAATATGCAAACTGTGCTTTTTCTGTGTTAGTTGATGGTTTTTCATTCATTAACAAGAAGAAGAGTCAAACATGAAACTTAAATGACAATAATTAGGGGTTAGCTTGTTATGTTTTTGTTTGTTTAATGAGGCGTTCTGGCCTTTCTAAAAAGTAGAAGTTAATTATCTATTTTTATTGATTTTAATTTAATAATTTCTCGGTATGATATCGACAGAGTGTAAAGGAATAGGGGGAGGTATGTTTCGCAATACAAGTGATGGATACGGTATTGTTAGTATCGCAGTGCATTGGATCAGTGCATTGACAGTATTCGGAATCTTTTTTCTCGGGTTTTGGATGGTTGATTTAACCTATTACAGTACTTGGTATAAAACGGCACCACACATACATAAAAGTGTCGGTATTTTGTTGTTATTACTGACGGTGTTTCGGTTTGCTTGGCGTCTTGCTAACCCTAAACCTAGGGCTTCAATCGAACATCAGCAATGGGAGAAGAAAGTAAGCCATTACACCCATATGATTATTTACTTACTACTGTTTGCCATTATGTCTAGCGGATATTTAATCTCAACGGCGGATGATAGAGGTATTTGGGTATTCGATTGGTTCGAGTTACCGAGTTTAGGACAGCTTTTTACTGATCAAGCTGATATTGCCGGTTTAATTCATCAAGTATTGGCGTATAGCTTAATAGGTCTTGCTATCCTTCACAGCCTTGGTGCGCTAAAGCATCATTTTTTAGATAAAGACAATACTCTCATTAGAATGTTTAAAATAGCATCTAAATAAGACAGCAAAACAGCGACGTTTAGTATTAAAGAAATTAAAAATTAAAATGAGTTTAATTCAATTGATTAGGCTCTGACTACCGTCATTATATATTAGGGATATAAACATGAAAAAGCATTTATTATCAATGGCACTATCGACTTCGTTACTGTTTGGTGGTGTGGCACAAGCCTCAGATTACGTTATCGACACTCAAGGTGCACACGCATCAATAGAATTTAGAGTCAGTCATTTAGGCTATAGCTTTGTTGTCGGTCGTTTTAACGAGTTTGAAGGCGATTTTAGTTTTGATAAAAATAAAGTTTCGGATGCGAAAGTGAATGTCGTCATTAATACCGCCAGTGTCGACTCTAATCATGCTGAACGTGATAAGCATTTACGCGGCAGTGATTTTTTAAATACAGGTAAATTTCCTAAAGCAAGCTTTAGCTCAACGTCAGTTGTTGATAAAGGGCAAGGTAATTTCATCATTAATGGTGATTTTACGCTGAATGGTGTTACTAAGCCGCTGGCGATCACTGCGCATGAAATTGGCGAAGGTAATGATCCTTGGGGTGGCTATCGAGCGGGTTTTGAAGGCAGTACCGAATTTGCTTTAAAAGATTATAATATTAAAATGGATTTAGGCCCTGCCTCGAGCCATGTAAAGCTTGATTTAGTGATCGAAGGTATTAAAAAATAATTTACATGTAACTACATGATTTTATGGCATTTATAGTCAAAAGCAGAATGGTAAAAAGGCCCCGTCAATGGGCCTTTTTTATGTCTGCGATGAAGTTTTAAAAGACTACAGCTGGGATCAGTAGCAGAAGACTTTTATGGGTAATAAATGATGTTATGGAATACTGCAGGCAAATCAGATAGATTTCGATAGCCGTGATATGTATCTGCAGCAAAACGAACCCCTTCGCCTACACTCACTCTTTGCCATTGAGCACCTAAGAATACGTCTATTGAACCTGATATGACAATGATGTGTTCAATCACTCCTGTTGCATGGGCTTGTGACCGTTTTTCAAAGCCACCAAGCAGTGTCAATTCAAAAATTTCAAACTTTAGCTGTGGATCAAAGGGAAATAAAGGTGCAATCAACATATTATCTGTTGTGGGCTGGGATCGTAAGGCACTTGCGTGTCTAAATATGGGAGCTTGATTGTGAATAATTGTAGCTTGAACATCACCACCGTTGTCAATAGGTTCAAGTAGTTGCGATAAAGAAAGTCGCATTCCAGTGGCTATTTTCCAGAGTATTGCCACCGTTGGGCTGGACTCTTTTCGTTCGATTTGGCCTAACATGGCTTTGCTAACACCGGTTTCTTGTGCTGTTTTATCTAAGCTCCAGCTTTTTTGATGTCGATAATATTTAAGCATTCTTGCTAAGTGTTGATTGGGATTATTCATTGTAGAGACTTTTTAGTTCACCTGTTGTGCGTTATAGCGCATTGTGTTAGCTTTGTCCATTACGTATGTTATAGCGCACAGCGTTGATTATGGTTAAAATGTGTTGAATTTAAGTGCCGTCTTTTTAGAGGGTGTTTAAACGCTAACTGAAATGACTCAATAATTAATGCGCAATCTAGAAAGGGAACAATATGGCGATTAAAGATCAGCTCTCTTTAGCATTATCGGGAGCCGTTACCGTTATTGTGGCTTATGCAAGTTCAGCGGTTATTGTGTTTAATGCGGCTCATGTTGTAGGAGCTTCAGCGGCAGAAATCACTTCATGGATATGGGCTCTTGGGTTGGGGATGGGATTATCAACGCTGGCATTGTCTCTCTATTATAAAGTGCCATTACTCACTGCATGGTCAACGCCTGGGGCGGCTTTGCTGGTAACCAGCTTAAGTGGTGTGGGATTGAATGAAGCGATAGGAGGGTTTTTATTATGTTCATTATTGATCACATTGAGCGGCGCATTGGGCTTAATGGATAAAATGATGCGCTTCATTCCTAAATCGTTAGCTTCGGCAATGCTTGCTGGGGTATTACTTAAGTTCGTATTGGATATTTTTGTTGCAGCGCAAACCCATTTATTATTAATCCTTGTTATGTTGGTGCTTTATTTACTGGGTAAATATCGTTGGCCGACATTTAATATTCCCGTTGTTTTGATCAGTGGTATTGGGATGAGTTACCTGTTAGGGGACTTATCTTTTGTGGCTTTGGACTGGCACTTGGCCACCCCAGTATTGATTGAACCTAAATGGACATACGAAGGGCTTATTGGCGTTGGGGTGCCGTTATTTATTGTGACCATGTGTTCTCAAAATTTACCCGGATTGGCAGTGCTTCAGGCTCATGATTATCAGGTGAAGGCATCACCTTTAATCACGACAACAGGGATCACCGGTTTATGCTTAGCCCCTTTTGGTGGCTTTGCTTTTAATCTAGCAGCGATAACGGCAGCCATTTGTATGGGGAAAGAGGTTCACCCGAATAAGAATAAACGTTATTGGGCGGCTGTCTGGGCGGGGGGATTTTATGTCGTTCTGGGTTTATTTGCCGCCACCGTAGCACAAATATTAACACTCTTTCCCAGTGCATTAGTGATGGGGTTAGCAGGACTGGCATTATTAGGGACGTTTTCTACAAGTTTACAAATTGCATTGGCAGATAAAAGTCTAGGGGCTTTATTCACTTTTGTCATCACAGCATCGGGTGTGGCGATATTAAACATAGGCAGTGCTTTTTGGGGCATATTGGTGGGATTGATAATCTATTACATGCTGGATAAAAAACGCAGTAATGGGGTCAATCATTAACAATCATCTTGAGCGGTTTGTGAGATTAAATAAAAAGATCAGCATTGCTGCTGATCTTTTATTAATGAAGAAGCACATTCACTTTTTGTTTTCTAGAAAGTAAGACTCCAGTTGTCAATCGAGCCCGTATCGACACGAGCGCTGTCGACGGCTTTGAGCTGCCAAGCGCCACCGACATTATCGCCACTTAAATTAATAGAATAAGTTTCATTAATGTTATTGGCACTACCACCTGTGTTGTTGTGTAAGATGTAACTCTGTCCGCTAGGGCTGGTTAGTGTGACTTCCAAATCACCGATGTAAGTATGGCTAATACTCACGTCTACTGATACATTGGCAGCATTGCTGCTTAAGTCAACTGCGATTGAGCTGGTGGCACCAGCGCTACTATTGTCTGGGATAGAAACACTCTCATTATTTTCAAAACGATCTCCACCACCATTACCATCACCACCGTCGAAGCTTGCCGCTAATGTGACGCTAGAATAGCTAGAATAGCCATTTAGCATGACGTAATATCGAGTTGCATCGGGTGTAGTAACACTGCAATTTTCATCATTCCCACTATCATAAGGGCGGCAATCATAGCTACTGGTAGTCGGTTGGGTACTTGCTTTTAGGTAAAGATCGGCATCACCGCTACCACCACTCATTTGCACACTTAAGTTTGATGCATCTGCAGGGACATCAATAAAGTAATGTGTTTGTGAGCTGGTACTTCCAGATAAGCCTGAAAGTGCCACGCCATTGACAAGCTCGATGGCTTCAGCTGGGGGAGTCGTACCGCAGCTGGCATTAATACCGACTTGGCTGAAGGCACTAATGACATCATCAGCGCTATAGCCTAAATCATCAGCCGCTTGTTTTGCGCCGCAGCCACCTTCATCAAAGTCAGAGTTTGATGACCAATAAAGCTGATTCGCTTTTACCATGATAGCGAATGCTTTTTTGGTATCCCAGCCTGATGTGTTGGAGAGCAGATAAAAGGCTTTGTTAAAGACACCGCTAGAGTAATGGACATTCATGCCTGATGAATAGTCATCGGCATGACCGATGGAGCTGCCATCTTGAGTGGGATCGGCAAAATAACGTAATGCGCCAGTACTTTTAAAAATTTGTGCACCCACTAACCAATCATTACTGCCATGCATGAAAAACTCAGCGGCTTCACCCGCCATATCGGAGAAGGCTTCATTCATACCACCAGAGCGACCACTGTAGGCGAGATCTGAATTTTGTTCAGTAAAGCCATGGCTGACCTCGTGAGCAGAGACATCTAAGCTCACCAGTGGGTAAAAGGTATTGGCGCCATCACCAAAGGTCATTGCTGAGCCATCCCAAAAAGCATTTTCATAGTTACTAGAGTAATGTACCCGCATGGTTAATTGAAAAGAGAGTGGCGCCGTGCCATACCAATCGTTATACATATTGAATACAACACCACCGAAGAAGTGCGCATCATTAAGGGGAGCAAATGCGCCATTGATACTTTTGACAGTATTGCGAGGGCAGGTGAAACTGTGTGCGCTGGAACCAGAAGTGGAGCCATTAAGGTTAACGGTTTTCACATTATCGTTGTTCATGGTACAAGTCGTGCCAGATTGAGTCACATCTAGGTACTCAAAATCTGTTCCATACTCGTACTCCCCTGTCTTTTCGTTACCACCGGGTCCGGTTCCAATGAGTGCATGACTGAGGCCATTCCATTGCTTTATTATGTCACCTGAATGAGCATCAATAATGGCAAAAGGGCGGCTAGGGTTTGCGCCTGCATCAAAGAAAGAGACTTGATAAACTAAGCGAGCATTACTTTCATCGTCCATATAGACGAAGAGTTGGCTTTTTTTATTTTCGATGCCGCCTGATAATAAGTGCTGTCCTAATAACGTATTAAAGGCTTGTTCAGTTGTAAGTTTAGGTGCGGTGCTGCTAAGATCGACTTCAACATCTTGTAAGGTATTAGCAAATTGTGCTTGCTCGATATTCCATTCATTCGCTTGAGTCACGACGTTGGCATCATAAATTTCAATGCCTTTATATAATTGCTTATAACGGATCTTTTCCTTTCCATTGGCAATGTTAACGCGACGGACTTCTTCTAGTTGGTAAGCATCATTTAAATTGAGTTGTTGTAATAATGATGAACTATCAATAGAGCTAGAAAGGTTAGCTTCTGTGTGTGAAAGTATTTGCCATTGCGCTGCTTGTGCAGACACACTTAAACCAATGGCCAAAGCAAGGGGAGTGAGCTTATAGATAAGCGACATAATGTGTAGATCCTTTATATAGAAAGTATGGATTAAATTAAGTTGCTAACTCGACCACGCTTTGATTAAAGACATCCACTATCCTGAGCTGAGCTTTGTTATCTTTGTTGAAGCGTTGAAAATTTGCATATAGTATAAAAGTACTAACTAGATGAATATCAGGTGTTTAGGTGTTATTAAGCTAATTCTAATTTAGCATAATATATATTCATTATATACACTTGGTATTTTTATGTTGTAAGGTTGTAATAAAAGAGTTGATAAAAGGTTTTTATTTTGTTAATTATGTGGGGTGGTGATTTTGTGATGGCTGATGCGGTTAAGTTTATATTACTACATGATTTATAATTAAAAAATAATATTTTGTGTCCGATAATATCAATATTAACCCTTTTATCAAAACGACGTGTGAATGATATTTTTAATACTCTAGCTTATTTTAATCAATTTGCTTAAATCAATAATGCATAACTATTGGCTTTATATAATATACATAGTGAGACAAATAAACACATGAGTCATTTGTAAAGCGACTTTAATTAAAATAATATTAATGATATCAATAAAAAATGAACAGGGCACTGAGTTTTAGTGCGTTTGGTTACTTAGCATCGAGTTAAACTCGGGAAAACATAAATTCAATATAGATGCGTATTTATTTTCCTGATTACCCATAAAGCTCAGCCATGCTTAAATACTTCTGTGGCATAGGAGCAGTTCGTAGTGCGACATACATAAATCGTGGCAACATGTCTTCAAGCGAGAACCTTCGATTAAAACGATAACAGTACTCAGCTAAATATCTAGGCAAATGTTTGGGATTAATTGAATGATAAGTCCCTGTTATTGCATTTTTTACATTCCCTATCATCGTATTTACCCAAATAAATTGTTGCTTGGTAACACTCTTGGGCCCACCACCTGTAACAATACTGAAATGGCTACATTCCGCATCATTAACCGCTGTAAAGCAAGCCAGTCCATCCGAT
>NZ_JAKIKS010000001.1 GCF_023284005.1 Shewanella surugensis | reverse complement strand
GGTAAGGTGTTCGATCAGGGTCATTGGGTTACCTCTCAGAAAGTGAGGTGCGATTAGATCACAGTAATTCAGCAGATTCAATCTTTGTTAACAAAGTGCGATCCCGCCCTGTAATTAAGACATATATGGACGCTCCCATAGAGTCAAGACATAAGCTTCCCAGCTAAGACTTTTTTGTCTTGGCATGTGAATGTTGTTGTCTCTTAGTTCGATATTTATTGACTGACTCGTTTTGCTTTAAGCAATAGTGCTGACATATATACGGGCTTAACAAGCTTATGCTTGCGCCCCTGATGTATTCCGTACCTACATACCCAAAAGTAAATGGCACCCAGTCGAGTTGTTTACTCTTGTCTTTTACGGGTTGATGTAAGATGAACTGAGTCTTTTATCATCAATTTTATCACTTATCTAAGAGGTGACTATCAAGTGCTCACAACACCCAGTCGGGTTCAGTATCGGCCCTTGTCTTGAACGAGCCTATCTTGATAGTCGATACCATCAACACCATCAGGCACATTGAGGACTCTCTATCATTTTGCAGGAGTTATATGGACAGGCATTGTTAAATTGTTCAATTGTGCTTGTGGTGAGTGACATGGACAGGCATTGTTAAGTCGTGCTGTGGTGCAGCCACCTCACCACTAACAACCTGCAAAATGACAATGCCTAATCCTATGTGCTGCTTAGATTGTAAAAAATCATCCGCTTAATGCCACAGATCCTAGTGGGTACTTTTTTAAGAAGTTGTTTAAGGCGATTGGTAAGGTAAAGTGGTTGAGTTCAGTGATTAGCATTGCATTGAACTTTATTCCGGGTTGCCAGGTTTGGTGTTCAGCACTCTTTAATGCAGCCATGACCTATTCGATGACAGGGAGTCTATCAGCAGGTTTAAAGGTTGGTATTATTAGTGCGGCTGTAGGGTATGCGTTGCAAGGCATTGGTGAATACTTTAATGAGCTTGGTAATATAAACCAAGTGGCTATTGATTCAGGGGCATGGGCCAAGGATGCCTTTGTGGAATTTGGCAGCAATATGCTAACCTCTGGGCAAGCGGCGGCGCAAATTGGTGCTCATGCCATGGTGGGGGGCATTTCGGCTGAGTTGCAAGGCGGTAAGTTTGGGCATGGCTTCATCTCAGCGGGGGTTACCAAAGGGGCTGGCGGCGCCTTTTTACCCGGTGGCTCGGACTTAAAAACCCATGAAGTTGTCGGTGGAGCGATCATCTCGGCCGCCATTGGCGGCACAGCCTCAGCACTCAGTGGTGGCCTCTTTGTAACAGAAAATAGGGCTAACGGTGCCAGAATGGGCGCGATGCAGTATTTGTTGAATCAGACTGGGGGGAGTTTGAAGAGGAGGACAATAGTAACTGAGTCAGTGGATGGTAAGGATCACAGATACCAAGTCCGTGGTTTGATTTGCAGTACTTCTACAGCGGGTTGTAACGGAGCTTACGCTGACAAGGTTTTTGCTCATGTGAATCAAAATGTTGTTACCTTATAAAGAATCACTCCTAGCATTAGAGGGGGCGGATCCCACAGGGTGTGGTTTCGTGTTCTGTAGAAAGACGAAACTGAATCGCATGCCGATGGCTAAAGCGAAGAAGGTCAAGCTACTTTTTTTTTGGCATTTATTGGTATTACCCCTCTTGTTTACTGTGATTTTTGTTGAGGATCAGGCCGTTTTTCCTGATCCTATTTAATTGGTATTTAGATGTTATTTATCAGGCTTTCCTTGAACCAAATACCCGCTATCCACCCCAAACCAAAAACTGCCGTCGCTATTGTCGAAATACATATGCCGAATATTTCCACCGCTGGGTACTGTCGTTTTACTGGTGAATTTCTCCTTTGATGTATCAAAAGCAAAGAGAATATTGGGTACCTCTCCGGTATCTGCAATCCATAGCTGCCCCTTGTTGTCCAGTGCGGTGCCGTAAGGGCGAGGGTTTTTGGTGGGGAGTTTCCATTCTTTAAACTCTTTGTTGTTGGGGGAGTAGCGACCTAGATATCCACCGATGTAATCGACATACCAGATATTGCCGCTTGGATCGATCTCAAGTCTGCGGGGGCGGGCGTCGGGGCGGGGGAGGTTTATTTCGGTCACTGCCATATTTTTTGGGTTTATCCAGGCCAGTTTATTGGTACCAAATAGTGCTATCCAAGGGAGGTTTTGGGCATCAATTTTGATTCCATAAGGGCGGGCGTTAGCTGTTGCTGGTGTGGCGAGCTGTACTTGCCCATTGATCACATTTAACAGGCCGATACGATTGCTTTGTTGGGCGGTGAACCAGATATTACCCTGCTGATTAAACACCAGTGTGTGAGGATCGTCGACGCCCTGAGGCATGGGATATTGTTGAATTTTTCCGTCTTCAGGGTCCATGCGTCCAATGTGGGCATTGCGGTTACCGGCGTACCAAACCTGACCTTGTTTATCCACAATCAGGTTATGTGGGTGTGTTCCCTCAGGCACCTTGTACTTTTTAAATTGCTGGTTTGAGGGAGATAATCGGGCAATATAATTACCGGTTTGCCCACAGAACCAGACTTGACCTGTGGTATCGACATGAGGATCCCTGGGAAGTCCTTCCCAAGGTACTTTCCATTCGTTTAATGAGAGCCGGCTAGGTAGGCTGTTTTCCTGTGCTGAAGCAATAGCAGGTCCGAGAGAACAGAGGCAGATAAATAGTGTTATAAGCCGACAAGTGGGCAGTAGGTTGGTATTAACAGACATTTTCTGGCTCCTGAAAGGTATCTTACTGTTGACCTTGTGGAGGTCGACTGGATGATAGCTCCACTTTAGGGTAGGTAAAGCATAGGCTAATAAACCTGAATTCGGCTTAAGAACTAACTAAATAAGAGCATTTCATTAACTCCATTTCCTCAGCATTTAAATAAGTATAATCAAGACACTTTCGATTATTTACCTAGTTTTAGTACATAAATCAGGCTTTGATTGGGATATAGACAGCCATCATTAATGGCATATTTTAAACCTCCCCTTGTTCAAAGCCCCAGTCCTCAAGACTCTCTTTAATCTCTTTCATTTTATGAGTGATCACTACTCCTTTCTAACGTTGCCCCCATATAAAGAATACTAGGTAGTCGCTAAATTAAGTGCTAATATTAGGTTTAAATTTAGTGCTTTTTTGAGGTTGGTATGAGACAGGTCTTAGCGGATTGCTCAGCGAGTATTTCAGAGTTAAAGAAAAATCCCACTGCGTTACTTAATGAGGCTGATGGTGCAGCCATTGCGATATTAAATCACAATAAGCCCACAGCTTATCTTGTGCCTGCTGAAACCTATGAATGGTTGATGGATAGGCTCGATGATTATGAATTGGGTCAATTAGTTGAGAGTCGTCGCTTGCATTTATCTGACGCTGTAGAAGTCAGTTTAGATGACTTATAAACTAAAGTATCTCCCGCAGGCGTTGAAGGAGTGGAATAAGTTAGCCCCGCCAATTAAAACACAATTTAAAAAGAAACTGGCGGAGCGACTTGAGCATCCTCATGTTCCTTCAGCCAAGCTAAAAGGCTATGAGTCAGTTTATAAAATTAAATTGAGAACTGCAGGTTATAGGTTAGCTTATGAAGTGATAGATAATGAGATTGTTGTCTATGTATTGGCGATAGGTAAGCGTGATAAAGATGCGGTATATAAAAAGTTAGCCTCAAGAGCTAAATAAGATAGAAATTAATTATGGATGCCTTAATTAATTTTTAATGGTTTTAATTATGAACCAAGTTTACTCATACTTGTATAGCTTTTGGTTTTTTTAGGCACATTACTTATAATTGACAAAAAATTAGACATACATGGCATTCTCTTGTGTCAGGGCTGTTCTAGCCTTTTTGAACGTAGAGAGCTAGCCAAGGTCATGGTAACTATTAGTGATAAGGCTAGGTTTTATTTTTGCGTGCTTAATTCAATTATATCAATGCTGGCCACTTGTCTTGCTAAATCGCGCTCAATGTCATTCGTTAACAATCCTCTGAATATTTCTCTGATATAAACGGCTTGCTATTTAACTTGAATCGTAAGATGTTAATGGACAATGTTTTAGACAAAATGATTTGTTGAAGGTAAGAGAGTGATTCTTTGACCTTAGTATAAAAGGAATAACATGACCCAAGCTTATATTGTCGATGCGCTAAGAACCCCCACGGGGCGTCGTAAAGGTGGACTGTCTCATGTGCATGCCGCCGATCTGGGCGCCCACGTATTGAAAGCACTGGTTGAGCGCAATGGGATCCCTGATGATGAATATGATGATGTTATTTTTGGCTGCCTAGATAATATCGGCCCTTTAACGGGCAATATCGCCCGCACCTGTTGGCTTAGTGCTGGTTTGAGTCAAGCCGTACCCGGTACCACCATTGATCGCCAATGCGGCTCGTCACAACAGGCGGTGCATTTTGCGGCTCAGGCGGTGATGTCGGGCGTGATGGATGTGGTGGTGGCTGGCGGCGTGCAAACCATGACGCAAATTCCCATTGGCTCGGCCATGACGGTTGCACAATCGATGGGATTTAGTGATCCTGTTACGGGATCTAAAGGTTGGGTGAACCGATATGGCAACCAGATGCCAACCCAATATAAAGCTGCGCAAATTATCGCCGATAAATGGGGCTTTAGCCGTGAAGCATTAGAAGTGTACGCATTAGAGTCACATACTCGGGCTTTGCTGGCGATTAAGGCAGGCCGTTTCGACAGGGAAATTATCCCGCTTGAAGGTGTGATGATGGATGAAACCGCACGTCATTCTACTTTGGAGAAAATGGCGCAGCTGGACAGCCTGTTTGGCTGTGACAAACTGACTGCGGCGGTGGCCTCCCAAATCAGTGATGCTGCATCGGCAGTGTTAATTGTGTCAGAAGCCGCGTTAAAACGTTATAACCTCACACCCCGCGCTCGCATTCACCATATGAGTGTGCGCGGCGACGATCCCATTTGGATGTTAACGGCACCGATTGCTGCAACGGAATATGCGCTGCAGAAATCAGGAATGGCATTAGATGACATCGATGTGGTGGAAATCAATGAAGCCTTCGCCTCAGTCGCGATGGCTTGGTTAAAGGAGACGGGTTACGATCATGCTCGAACCAATGTTAATGGTGGCGCGATTGCGCTGGGGCATCCTCTGGGGGCCACGGGCACTAAGTTGATGACGACACTTTTGCACGAGCTGGAAAGAAGCGGTGGCCGCTATGGTTTACAAACCATGTGTGAAGGTGGGGGGCTGGCCAACGTGACGATTATTGAAAGATTGTAGCTTGAATGTCCTGGAGGCTGTATGTAAAAATGCAGCAAGTCTTCTGTTTATAACTTTACTCTCAGCTAGGTTGGGCAAATTCCCCAGCCTGTTAAAATTGCACTGTATCGCCTTCGTTAAGAATGTACAGCGGTATGTTCGATTGCATTTCTTTATGCATGTGCAATAAACGCAGTAAGGCGGAGTGAGAGCTATGATCCCCCATTTTCCAACTGGCATTACCATAACCCCAAGGGATCATGATTTTGCAATTAAGTTCTTGAGAGGCGGTTAAGGCATCTTCTGGCGTGGTATGGACATAACGATACCAATCGGCATTTTCAGGATGGTAATAGGATGCGATTGGGAGCAGGCAAACGTCCATATCACCATACCTTTGCTGTATATCTTTAAAATGTTGTGAATAGCCAGTATCACCGGCAAAAAATAATCGCTTCCCTTGATATTCAATGATCCAGCCACTCCAAAGTGTGGTGTTGTTATCTTCGTATAGATAAGGCATCAAGATTCGATTACTAAAATGATGTGCTGGAACAAAGTGAATGTTTAGTTGTTGCTGTTTTTTAGTTGAAAACCAAGCCATTTCATTGATCTGGTATCCATTTTTTGGAAAGTGATTAGCAAAGCCTAACGGTACATAATATTCGGCATGAGTACCGAGTCGCTGCAAATCGTCTTTATTAAAGTGATCATAGTGAATGTGTGAATATAACACCGCATCCGTAGTGGCAAGCTCGGCCTCAGCAGGCCATGTAGGTGGTTTGCGATTGAAGCCCTCGCTAAGCCAAAATGCCCAATTAACAGGCCAGTCGAATTGTTCACTGACAGGATCAACCAGTAAGTTGGTACCCTCTGGGCTGTTAATCAAAAAACTGGCGTGTCCGAGCCAGCGGATCTTATAGCCGGTATTGAGTTGAGGTTTAAGTTGCTTGGCAGTGAATTGACAATTTTCAGCGGGTTGCTCACATTTGACCCATGAAGATGCGGGATAGCAATTGCCTGTACATGTCATAGGATAGGATGGTTTTTTAGGGTATAAATTAGAAAATCGCTTTGGTTTGGCTGACTCGTCTTGATATTTGATTATCGAGTTTACTGGTACGATATGTTGTACGGTATTTTTTGTTGCACAACCAGTGGCTATCATCACGATAACGAGTAAAGGGAGGCGTTCCATCTCATTAATGTCCATGTTTTAATAAAACATGAATATCACACCGCGATGAGTGACTTTGGCAATACAGTCAATGAGGAGTGTAGAGGGAGGTGATTCAGTCCTTACTGGTATTCTATGTAGAGTTAACTTGACATAGGTTAAAGGATCCTTACACTTGTCTTGTTTTTTAGCATCTAATTTAATTTTTGTTATGAATAGCTTAGCAATCGGTCATTGATGACAAAATAGAGAAACCCGATTTAACATGAGTGGAATACCCCGATGATGAGTCAACGCAGCAGACGCGCTTTAGCCTTGTGGCTAAGTGTGGTGTTGATGTGCTTATCATTTGTGGCCTCTGCCCACCATGTTCGTCATGTTGATGACGGTGCTAAAAATCATTGTACGCTTTGTTTTCATCTGCACCATTATAATAAGTATCTGCCGCAAACCACATTGAATGTGTTGCAGGTTAAACAAAGCTATCTGCTTTTCGACCCTCCCGTCATTGCTTATTCTCGCATTCATAGGTGTTTTTTTAACAGCCGTGGTCCTCCCGTTACCTCTTAAGGTTTTTTATATTCTGCATCAAGTCGTTAGTGATCAATAGCGCTACCAATGAGATCGGTTCATCAATATTGATTCATTTATATTGATTGGATAATGTCATTGCTATCGAGCGCTTATTTATGTTGATGGAACTCGATTTTATTGTGCTAAAAATCATTGCGTATCACTGATGTCAGAATGTGTATCTTTTTATGTGCTATGAAAAGATTTGATAAATGAAACACTATAATTAATTTCCGTAAGCCTATGAGGCTTAAACGGAAAATGTGCGATTGAGAGGAATTTTCAGTGTTAAATAAACACATGACTTTTACGGGGCTGTTTTGCAGCTTATTTTCTGCAAATTTATGGGCCGAAGCGCCTACATTAACCAATCCAGCAGTCAGCGTAGTATTGGATGGCTATTACCAAAATGCCGAGCGTCCGTTATCGGAAGCGACAGAGGGTTTTGGTCTAGGGCATACAGAGCTGTCATTAAGTGCCAATATTGATGATTTATTTTACGGTAAGTTAACCACTGTCTTTGAAGTCAATGACGGTGAAACTGAGCTGAATGTTGAAGAGGCCTTTATACAAACGTTGGCTATGCCAGCTGGTTTTTCTATGCGAGGTGGCCGCTTTTTATCCGATATTGGTTATTTGAATAATCAGCATGTTCATACCGATTCGTTTGCGGATAGACCTGCGGTTTATCGGGCTTTTTTAGGCAGTCATTATTACGATGATGGCGTGCGTTTGACTTATCTTGCCCCGACTGATCTGTATTGGACCATGGGGTCGGAGATTTTCCAAGGCGATAGTTTGCGCGCCGAGGATGAGCATAATGAGCGGGAATATGACAATCTCGGTGTTTACACTATTTATACTAAGGTGGGCGGTGATATTGGCATAGAAAGCTCATGGCAAGCGGGCTTGAGCTACTTACATAACAAAAATGGCCAACTTACCGCAGATGAACATGACCACAGTCATGATCATAGTAGCGATGAACACAGCCATGATGCGGCTTATACGGGCCAGAATATGTATATCGCCGATGTCGTTTACAAGTGGGCACCGAATGGCAATTATAAATATCAAAATTTAGCCTTGAGTGGTGAGTGGATCCGTTTAACCGATTTTGCGCCTGCAGAGGGAGCTTATATTTATCCCTATTCATCACATTATCAGCAAGGTTGGTATGTGAGTGGGGTTTATCAGTTTACGCCTCAGTGGAGCGTAGGGTTACGTCATGGACAAGTGGATACCATGCAATTGGATGGCAATGCTTTTGAGGATCAAAAATTAACAGAGACCGATGTGAGTCTTTTTTGGCATCACAGTCATTTTTCGACGGTCCGTTTGCAATATACACTGCAAAAAGGCACTAACTTTGACGGTATTGAAAATGATAACGTCGTCACTCTTCAATATGTTATGACATTAGGAGCTCACGGTGCGCATCAATTCTAATTTTATTAAAACTGCGATTTTGGGACTGGGTGTGGTTATCTCTTCAGTGAGTTATGCTCAGCTTAATATCTTTGCTTGTGAGCCAGAATACGCTTCTCTTGCAAAAGAACTCGCCCCCGATGCTAAGATTTATGCGGCAACGACGGCCATGCAAGATCCTCATCAAGTGCAAGCCAGACCCAGCTTAATTGCCAAAATGCGTCAAGCTGATTTAGTCGTTTGTGCGGGGGCCGATCTTGAAATTGGCTGGCTACCGATGCTGCAAATGAAATCGGTTAATGCCAAGGTGCGTTCAACGGATCAAGGTTTGTTTTTTGCTACCGATCAAATAGAGACCTTAGATAAGCTTGATAGTGTGGATTTAAGTCAAGGGGATGTGCATGCCAAGGGCAATCCTCATGTTCATTTTGATCCAGAAAGACTGCTTAAAATTGCGGCAGCATTAACGGATAAACTGATCCAATTGGATACGAGTCACAGTGCGCAATATAAAGCCAATTTAGCGAATTTCACTACTCGTTGGCAAGCGGCAATGCTGAACTGGAAGCAGATGGCTGCCCCTTTGCAAGGACAGAAAGTGATCGCTTATCATTCAAGTTTTCGCTATTTATTTCATTGGGTTGGCATTGAGCAAGTCGGCGATCTTGAGCCAAAACCGGGATTACCGCCAAGCAGTACACATTTAGCCCAACTATTAAAAAGTGCGGCTAAGCAAGATATTATGGCAATCGTGATAGCGTCTTACCAAAATGATCGTGGTGCGATTTGGCTGGGAGAACGGGCTAAATTACCGGTGGTGACTTTACCTATGTCTGTGGGCGGAAACAGCGAAAGCCAAGACTTATTTAGCTTGTACAGCAGTACACTTAATTTGTTATTAAATGTGCAGAAGCTAGAGGCTGAGTAGCGGTTTATCTTAATGAACAGTGTACGTTAAAGAGCATCAATCTTGATGCTCTTTTTTTAAGTAGAATGAGGTTTTTCTCCATGTTTGATAATGGTATAGGGTTTGATATTGAGTTAGTGTCTATCTTGATCCCCGCATTGCTTGCAGGATTGCTAGTACTGTCAACGCATGTGGTTTTGGGGCAACAAGTACTTAAAAGGGGCATTATTTTTATTGATCTAGCGATTGCCCAAGTGGCTGCACTCGGTACCATTATTGGACATTTAAATCATGATTTAGCCGAGTTGCCTTTCTCAAACGTGTGGATGCCTGCTATTTTTGCGATTGCAGGTGCCGGTATTATTGCTTGGCTTTCACGTCGAATGAGTGATGAACTCGAAGCCTTTATTGGTTGTTTTTATGTATTGGCGGCTGTCGCCGCTATGTTGATTTTAGCGAATGATCCTCATGGTGCCGAGTTATTAAAGCAGCTTTTATCGGGGCAAATTCTTTGGGTGAATTTATCTCAATTAGTTTTTCCAGCCATTGCTTATACCCTCATATTACTATTGTTAATACTTAAGCCTTGCTTGTTAGAAGGGCGTGCTTTTTATCTTATTTTTGCCATTGTGATCACCTTATCGGTGGAATTAGTCGGCGTTTATTTGGTTTTTAGCAGTTTAATATTACCCGCTTTAGCCATTAATCGTTATTATGGTCGCTTCGGATTGGCTTTAGCTTATTTAGTCGGAATTTTTGGCTATTGTGGTGGTCTAATGTTATCGGCAAGCTGGGATTTACCCAGTGGTGCGGTTATTGTCGCCTGTCTAGCGTTGAGTGCGATGCTCATGAGAGTGACACTGAAAGTATGTTATAAAAAAGAAACGGAACAAAGTGTGCTTAGTAAATGATGATAAAATCATCAATTTAGAGTTGTGACATGAATGGGTAACAAAATTAAAACCTATTAACGCCGTATGCTTAACATGAATTCAGCATACATGTGTAAACAATATATTGAGTCGAGTATGTTGGCTAGCTATACTGTGCCGACTTAAGTTGTGGGAGAGTTCGGTGCTTTTAATTTTTAGATGTTTAATATTGGCTATTATGTTGCTATTTGTTTTTATGTTTGGCAGCTTAGTTTGTTTAGTTAGGCCACGTCACCGTAATAATGTCCATATGTTAGCTAAGATGTTTTCTTTTGCTGCCCCCGTTTTGGGCATTAAAGTGATTGTCCGTAATCAGGCAAAAAAGAATGATGATCCTTGTGTTTTCTTAGCTAATCATCAGAATAATTTTGACATATTTACTCATACTGCTGCTGTGCCGAAAGGGACGGTGAGTTTAGGAAAGAAAAGCATTGCTTGGATGCCTTTTATAGGACAAATATATTGGTTAACAGGTAATATTTTACTGGATCGTAAAAATCGTGGTAAAGCGTTTGACACCATGGCTGAAGCAGCCCAAAAAATAAAAAATAAGTGTTTATCGATTTGGATGTTTCCAGAAGGGACTCGTTCTCAAGGTCGAGGATTGTTACCTTTCAAAATGGGGGCTTTTTATACGGCCATTTCAGCTGGAGTGCCTATGGTACCGGTGCTGGCATCGAACCAATGTCATATTAAATTAAATCGTTGGAATAACGGTGTGGTATTGATTGAAATGATGGAGCCTATTACTACCAAAGGTTTCGATAAATCTCATGTAAAGGAATTATCGGCGCGGATCCATGTTCAAATGACCCAAAAATTAGCACTACTAAACAAAGAAGCTCAAGCGCTCATGAGCAAACCAATGATCAACAGGCCCTAGCCTATCAAATAATATTTAATGATTTGGAGTCATTCATGTCTATTGCACGACAATTAGAGTTACAGAAACAAGAAAATAGAGACATTGTTGAAGCCATGTTGGTTGATGGCTCTGATCCCGATGCGCAGTACAGTATCGAACATCATTTTTCATCAACGAATTTTGATAAATTAGAAAAAGCGGCTGTTGAGGCATTTAAGCTCGGGTTTGACGTGAATGATGCAGAAGAAATGGAGCTGGAAGATGGTTCTGTTATTTTTTGCTTTGATGCCATTAGTACCCATTTACTCGAAGTTGAGTTATTGGACGATGCCTGTGAAAAATTGCTTCAAGTTGCCGCTAAACAAAAAGTGGATTATGACGGTTGGGGTACTCATTTTATGGGTGACGAAGACGAGGCTGAAGATGAGATCCAAGCAGACAGTCAAGGCCAGGCTTTACATTAGGAGTGAGTTGAATTAAAGAATATAAGCCTATCTTTCGGATAGGCTTTTTTATAATAAAATCAGTATTTGTGTCGACTCTAAGTTCAAGTCTCTTTGGCAGGGTACCATCCTCAATTCGCTTTAGGTCTTTGATACTGGATACAACAATTTCGACCCTTTCTTTTAGCCTCGTATAACGCAATATCAGCATTTTCAATCCATTGTTCACTGCTTTGACTGTTGATGTTTATTTCACACAGGCCAATACTGATGGTAATTTGGATGGCGCTACCACTGAAAATAAAAGTGGTTTGTGCTATTTTTTGTCTGAGTCTTTCTGCAAGGAAAAGGGCATTTTTTATGCTTGTTTCTGGCAGTACGATAGCAAATTCTTCTCCTCCATAGCGCCCCGCAAAATCGGTTCCTCGCAGGGATTGGCTAATGGTATGAGAAATGGTTTGAATGACCTTGTCACCGGCATAATGACCGTAATTATCATTAATATTCTTGAAATAATCGATATCGAGCATGACCAATGAAGTTGGGTGTCCATAACGATGATGTCTATCGAATTCTTTTTGCATACAAATTTGCCAATGTCGACGATTATAGAGCTGTGATAAATCATCAATTTGACTTAAGCGCTCCAAATTATCGTTAGCGGTTTTTAATTGTTGTCTATTCATGGCAACATCGGTAACGTCGTACACGATCATACTGATATGAGTGATGTCGCCAGCATGTGAGGTGAGGGGGAGTAAGGTGACATTCTGATACATGAAATCAGCTCGGCAGCTAATAGGACGGTAATTTTTAAATTGGAACACAAAAGGTCTTTGTTCCCAGCTAATAAAAGAGCGGTTCTTTAACAGGAGCACGGACTCCATTTTTTGCCGTAACCAAACTTTGGGCAGACTATCAAATTGCTCGAAAAGGTTTTTATTGTGCAGTGTATCGAAAGTGATGCCACTGTGGTTCTCCATAAAGCCATTCCACAGTTGTATGTTAAAGTCTTTATCGAGTACAACTAGTCCCACTTCTATGGTTTGTACCATGTCGACGAGCCAATGCCATTGATCATTTACCTTTGCGTTATTTGTCATGAGAGGCGGTATTCCTATCGATAAAGTGAGCCAGCTTGCTTGTTAATGTAGGCAACGAATCTTCTGTGAGCACGAGTAATAGGTCGCATTGAATATCATGATGCTCAATGCGGTAATTAATTTCCATGGCTAAGCTTCTAGTCCACTTATCTGAGTTCTCTTGAATTAAATCATTGGCATTGCAATGTCGCCCTAAGATAACGGGGTGATTTTGACTAAAGGTCATATCGAGCTGTTCAGATAAGCCGTTAAGAAATGCCCCGATTAATACATTACCAATATCGATCATGATTTCGACTTCGGCATGTTGATCCGGCGGGGAAGGCAAGTCCATCAGGGCTGCCATGTCCTTAAAAGAAGAGTCGTGAAATAATAATAAAGCTTCACCCGCAATACCGGCACCAATAAATCCTTGGCACAAAGCGGAAATGCTCTCTTGCTCGTCGGTTGACTTTAACGCCATGATGAGCTCACTGACTTCAAGCGTATTAACATTTGGGATGGGTAATATGACGAATACATCCAGTAAGGTCGATAATAAAGCCGCCGCTCTGCCCATGGCGACATTAGCCAGCTCTTTGCAGGCATCAAGGAGGCTAAGGGGGAAAATGTCGGGCAAGGGGGGGATATGCGTACGGTGAACGCGAAATAAATTGTGTTCATCGAGTATGTGCTTGAGTGATTCGGGATTAACGGGTTTTTGAATAAAATCAAGCGCACCAAGAGCCTTCACTCTCATTAGGGCATTAATTTGAATGTCGGCGGAAACCACAATAATCTGACAGACTATTTTTTCAGATTGTATTTTTTCAAGCACCTCAAATCCGTTCATAACTGGCATATTCAAATCAAGAAAAACCAATGCGCCCTTACCTTGACGTATGGCTTCAATCGCTTCTAATCCATTAACCGCATGGGTGACGTCAATATCCCATTGGGGAGGTAAACTACGAACAATTTGTTTTCGGGCTAATGCAAAATCATCACAGATGAGTACTGGGAATGGCATTAATCAATGTCCTCAAATTTATGGGGGATCAGCGTTTGTTTTCATTATAAAAAGATTGTTTTTTAGTGCTGCTACCGTAGGCAATGATGCTAGCATATTTAGAGCAATGTTGGTCAAACGATATTTTTTTGTTTTTATAGGGTTAATTATACGGTGGTTGAAATGAAAGGGAATTATGTACAAGTTAAAAAACAGCAGGGTATTGCCTATGTGAGCTTCAATAGAGCTGATAAATATAATGCGCTTGATTTTAATGCTTTTATTGCCATAGATCGTGTGATTAAGCAATTAAAAAAAGATCGTGATTTACAAGTGGTGATTTTATACGGCGTTGGTAATAATTTTTGCTCAGGCTTGGATATTAAGAGCGTGATGAAATCACCATTACAAGCGGTGAGAATATTATTGAAAGGACTGCCGGGGAATGCCAATTTAGCGCAGCGAATTTCGTTAGGCTGGCGGCAACTTCCGGTGCCAGTTATTGCGGCTATTGAAGGTTGTTGTTTTGGCGGCGGTATGCAAATAGCCTTGGGAGCAGATTTTAGAGTCGTATCGCCCACCGCGCAGTTTTCCATCATGGAGGCTAAATGGGGGCTGGTACCCGATATGGCAGGGCTAGTGACATTGAGAGAGATCATGCCAAAAGATCAAGCTTTGCTATTAACCATGACAGCAGCAGTATTAACGGCGGATGAAGCTCTTAAAAAAGGGCTGGTGACTGAAGTCGTCGTCGATCCTATGCAAAGAGCAGAGACATTAGCTCAAATGTTAATGCAAACCTCTCCGGATGCGAATGCGGCGATTAAATTGAGTATTAATTTGAGTTGGACGGCCAGTATAAGGTGCTTACTCAGACGAGAAACCTTTAGTCAAATTAAATTATTAATGGGGAGGAACCGTGCAATAGCAGCGTTAAGGCAAGGTAAAGAACCCGAACGGCCCTATGAAAAACGCCAATCAAGGTGGTAATAGAACCTCATTAAGGGTAATAAAAACCCTGAGTGTTATATTAAGGCACTCAGGTTGGGATCTTAATATTTGAGTATTTTAAATGCGGAATGCTTGGCAGATATGGGCTCTGATTTTTTTGACATACACAGACAAATCTTTTGTTAATTCACTTTGATTAAGTTTATAGCGGATCCCTCTATGGTAGCCAATGTGGCGGACAAAGCCTTTGGGGAAAATAGCCGCTTTAAAATCGTGCTCAAAATACAATTGACTCATTTCGTACTCACCGCCTAATTCACCTATAGGGGCAAAGATTTGATAATCTTGTAATCTTCTTAATCCAGGGTTAAAGGTAAAGCCATGCCATTCTTGAGGATTATGATAATTTCGTTGCATAATTTGATAGGGGGTCGCATTATCATCACAGTAAAACAATTCAGCTTCAATGGGGTGCTTGTTGGTATCGTTTTGTTCTCTTAGCCAAACGGTGACAACTTTATCATCGCTATCTAATACCTTAAACGAGGCTTCGATGAAGCCTTTTTTGTAGAATTCCCAATCATCTTCGCAATGAAAAATATATTCAGAGGTGACGTTATTATAAGCTTTATCTATGCTTTTCATCTGGCCAAGCTGTTGTTCATTAAGCAACACAGTAAATTGAACCGTAGGAAATTTAGCCAGCACAGCCGCTAACTTATCGCGATTGTGACTATCTTCAATAATGATGTACTGTGCGATAGGATAAGTATTAAATTTTAAAAAGCTGGCTAATGTTTTTTCAAGTAAATCAAATCGATTACAACTTGTTAGTACGAAAGAAACGGCTGAATTATTCACTTAGAACACTCAATATAATTATTATAATCAATATATTAATGCCTTTTCAATGGAATAACAAGTTAGTTACAGTTAGCGAAAAAAGGGAGCCATAGGCTCCCTTCAAATCTTACTTCTGGTTATTTTCTATTTAACGTTTAGGCGTGACTCACGACAATTAAACGGATGGCGTCAAGTTGTAGCTGTCCTGCATCAAGGTAACGGTTAAGCTCACTGATTTGCGTTTTAATGTGCTCAATTTCTTCACTGCGAATATTAGGGTTTACGGCTTTAAGGGCTTCGAGCCTAGCTTGCTCACCGGATAATTGTGTGGTCATCTTGGCGCGAGCGCTGTCGGTTAATAAGATTAATTCCTTATCGGCAAAGGCTTGTGCTTGACTTAATAAAGGGTGCAGCGCTGTTTGGTAGGCGTTGACGAGCTTGCTGCCAATGTGGCGATTAACGGCACTGAGCTGCTTATCAAAACTTTCATAACTCACTTTATCGGATAAATTATTGCCATTTTGGTCCAGTAAAATACGTACAGGTGTCGGTGGAAAGTATCGATAGAGTTGACTCGATTTAGGGGCCGAGGCATCGGCCATGTAAATCAGCTCTAAAAACAAGGTACCAGCAGGTAAGGCTTTGTTTTTCAATACTGCAACACTAGTGGTACCCGTTTCTGATGAGGTGATTAAATCCAGACCCGTCTGCACCAATGGGTGCTCTTGAGTGATCAGCGCAATATCATCGCGAGATAAGGCAATATCACGATCGAAGGTCACGGTGATGCCATCTTCGGGTAACCCAGGATAGGTTGGGAACATCATATGCTCACTTGGGCGCAGTACAATGGCATTTTCGCCGCTGTCTTCTTGTTCGACACCGATAATGTCCCACAGGCGAATAACGGAACCAATAAGGTGGGTATCTTCGTCGCGACTGGCGAGCTTTCTGACTAGTTCAGTGGACTTCTCTCCACCATGAGAGTTAATTTCAAGCAGCTTATCGCGGCCTTGCTCCATGGCAAGTTTTAGCTCTTGATAGCGCAGCTGGGTTTGCTCGAGTAAAGGCGTAAAGCTGGTTTCATCATTGAGTAGCAAGCTATCAAGTAAGGCACTTGAAAATTCACTAAACAGAATATGACCACTTGGGCAAGTGTGCTCAAAGGCACTCAGTCCCTTATGGTACCATTGCATTAGGCCTTCTTGCGCCGTATCTTTAAGGTAAGGCAAGTGAATTTCGACATCATTTTTTTGACCAATTCGGTCTAAACGTCCGATCCTCTGCTCCAATAAATCAGGATTTAGGGGTAAATCAAACAGTACTAAATGGCTGGCGAATTGGAAGTTACGCCCTTCTGAACCAATTTCAGAGCAGATCAATGCTTGTGCCCCGCCACTCTCTTGTGCGAAATAAGCGCCGGCTTTATCACGCTCAATGATAGACATACCTTCATGGAATACCGTGGCTTGAATGCCTTCTCGGGTACGTAAAGCTTCTTCAAGGCTTAAAGCGGTATCGGCTTGACTGGCAATAATCAGGATTTTTTTACTGCGATTGTTTTTTAGGAAATCAATCAGCCAGTCGACGCGTGGATCAAACTTCCACCAGCTAGCACTGCCACTATCAAAATCTTGATAGATTTTTTCAGGACTAAGAATTTGTTTCACTTTTGCCGCAGTATCAAGATGTTTGTTCATCATTGCGCTGACACGTCCTGCCGTCACATATTGCTCAGGCATGGGTTGCGGATAAGCATTAAAAATACGTTGAGGGAAGCCTTTTACCGATGCGCGGCTATTACGATAAAGCACGCGGCCTGTACCGTGACGGTCGAGTAACTCTTGCAATAATGCTTGTCTGGCTTGGTGACGTTTATCAGCGTCCTTACTTTGAATAAGAGTGATAGTCTCGCTGATATCTTTTTCAGAGACGAGTTCAATGAGTTTATTGATGATGTCTTCACTGATGGGCTCATTGCTTGCCAGAGCATCTGCAGCCGTTGCGACATCTTTATAGCTGGCTTCTTCATCTAAAAAAGCTTGATAGTCATAAAAACGATCGGGATCGAGCAAACGCAGGCGAGCAAAGTGACTCTGATGACCTAATTGATCCGGTGTGGCGGTTAACAGTAATATCCCCGGAATTTCTTCACTTAAGGCTTCGACAATGCGGTACGCACGACTCGGTAAGTCTTCTGACCATTCAAGGTGATGTGCTTCATCGACGACTAATAAATCCCAGTCGGCATCGACGGCTTGTTCAAGACGACGCTTTTTACGTAACAATTCCAGTGAGCAGATGACCAGTTGCTCAGTATAAAAAGGATTATCATTATCAGCATAGGCTTCAACGCAGCGATCTTCATCGAAGACAGAAAAACGCAAATTAAAGCGTCTTAGCATTTCAACCAGCCATTGGTGTCTCAGGGTATCGGGGACGATAACCAATACACGTTCGGCGCGGCCAGTGAGCAATTGCTGATGGATAATCAAACCGGCTTCAATGGTTTTACCCAATCCCACTTCATCCGCTAATAAGACCCGTGGTGCGAACCGTTGACCGACTTCATGGGCAATCCACTGTTGATGAGGGATTAATCCGACTCTGGGACCTTGAAGTCCGAGTAAGTCAGAGGTGGCGAGTTTATTTCTGAGTAATTGGCATTGATAGCGTATGCCAAATCTGTCTAAACGATCGATTTGTCCTGCAAATAAACGGTCTTGTGGCTTATTGAAGCGAATGTTGTGGTTTAAAAGAGTCTCTCGTAAACTGACCTCTTTGCCCGTTTCGTCATGAATACCATGATAAACAATAAGCCCATCTTTTTCTTCAACCTCAGTCACTTTCAAGCTCCATTCCTCATGACTCTCAACCTTGTCGCCAGGGTTGTAAATCACGCGAGTGAGTGGGGCTTCTGCTCGTGAAAACAATCTGTTTTCACCCGTTGCAGGAAATAACACGGTGACCATACGGCCTTCGACCCCAACAACAGTACCTAAACCAAGTTCAGATTCAGTATCACTTATCCAGCGCTGACCTAAGGAAAACGGCATTTAAAATTCTCATTTACAGGGGGAACACAATGGGCGCGTATGGTATACCCAAACACCGTAAAACTGCAAGATTTACCCAAGTCATTCTCTTTCTCATTGTTAGACTTTTTTCAGACAGATTAGTGATAAAAAAGTGATTAATGATTTTTCTCCAAATAAGTGAGTTTAGCCGAAATATTTATCATTTTAATCTCAGTGGGTCTGATTCCCCGCAGCTGGCTGCGTGAGTTTTAGTCTTTCAGTATCTTAATACCCCGCTTCGCGTAGCGAAGTTGAGCCAAAGGCGAGATAGCTTGCTGCGGGGATTTTTATTTATCACTTGGGTATAGCGTAAAGCTGACTTGATACTCAAAAAGTTTGCTGGCACTATGAAGGCGTAAATAGTTGGGCAACATAAGATTAACATATTGTTCTAAGCTATATATAGTGAGGATTAGTAATGTTGATATGAGCTGTTTATTAGCAAGTTAAGTTTTACAGGCTGGCAAATTATCTCGTTTAGGCGTATTAATATATTATGTATAGCGGATCAATAGGAGCGTTTTAATAGGATAATCATCAAATAATACACAAATGGAGGCGTCATGAATAAAGACGACAGAAAGTTGTTTGTATTAGATACCAATGTATTACTGCATGAACCTTTGGCCATATATTCATTTAAGGAACATGATGTCATCATTCCGATGACGGTATTGGAAGAGCTCGATCAGATTAAAGACAGAAAACGGGATGTGAGTCGTGATGCCCGTGTGGCCATTAGAGCGTTGGAGGATATTTTAGGGGGGGAAATTACCCCTGAAGAAATTGTTGAAGGCGTTAACCTCCCGAGACGAGAAGATCATAGTGACGCATCTGGTCGCTTATCCATTTTCCCCGATCATCAACTCGATTTTACCAATGGTTCCCTTCCTGATATTAATAACGATAACCGCATTATTAACACCGCACTTCACTTACAGAAAAAACATGCCCCTCGAACGTTAGTATTGGTCACAAAAGACATCAATATGCGCCTCAAAGCCAAAGGCGCTGGGATCTTAATGGTGGAAGATTATCGCCGAGATCAATTAATTGATGACGTCAGATTTTTAACGAAAGGTTTTCATCAATTTGAGGGGAATTTTTGGGATTATACGGATAAGGTGAGCACCGAAAGTTACGGACGACATACGGTGCATAAGGTGCCATTAACCGCTTTTGGTGATGAGCCTTTTTATTGTAATCAATATATGCTCGATGATAAGTCTAACTTTTGTGGTCGAATTGTTGAGAAAACAGAAACCGAATTGAAATTTCTTGATTTAGGTAAAGATAGGCTCATGCACCTTGAGGCGTGGGGGATTAAGCCTAAAAATATTTATCAAGGTATGGCGATGCAGGCCTTAATGGATCCCGATATCGATTTAGTTATTTTAACGGGGCCAGCGGGGTGCGGTAAAACATTATTAGCCATGGCTGCCGCGTTAGAACTCGTGGTCGAGCGAGGCTTATATGATAAGGTTATTGTGACTCGTAATACCCCAGAGATTGCAGAATCAATTGGTTTTTTACCGGGTACGGAAGAAGAGAAGATGACGCCTTGGTTAGGGGCTATTACCGATACATTGGAAGTGTTGCATAAAAATGATGTGAACCCAGCGGGTAGCATGAACTACATCATGGAAAAAGCCAATATTCAGTTTAAATCGATTAATTTCATGCGAGGACGTTCTATTCAGAACTCGGTGGTGATCTTGGATGAATGTCAAAATTTAACCGCTTCTCAACTTAAAACGATGATAACGCGTATGGGAGAAGGCACAAAATTGATTTGCAGTGGTAATTTAGCGCAAATTGATACGAATTATTTAACGGCGGTGACGTCAGGATTAACCTATATCGTTGAGCGCTTCAAAGATTTCGATGGCAGTGCTAATATTTATTTAAATGGGGTTGTACGCTCACGTTTGGCAGAATTTGCTGAGGAAAACTTATAGGGGAATGTAGCAATTATCTAGAATTCAGTACGTTAAAGTGGCTTAGGTAGTAATATCTAAGTCAGCTGAATTCAGCGGCAATAACTTGTTAGCGTTAACGGGTTATTTTAGACTATTTCTTTCAAGCGATGTCGTCGATTTTTTAAGAAAAATTAATCGTTTGATCTCGATGATTTGATATACTGAATCAAGCCGATACATTTTTCTATTTGGCTTAAGATAATAATACACATCAATTGTAAACAGTTGATGTGTAAAGTTTGATTTATTGTTAATGTTTGGGTCTAACTGATTTTGTGTAGTCAAGATGTCGGTAGTGAATGCTCTTTTTCGGCGCCAGAAGTTGGCCTGCATGGTATCATTATGGACAAAAAGCGTGTTTCACCAAGGGTTGTGAATGAAACCAACTGAACTAGGTCTTCAATTAAAATCTCCGATACAAAAAAATTATAACCGAGCTGTTTTTTATACCTATATTGGTGTGATTATCATGGCATTAGTGACGGCATGGTTTTTTTTCGATCGAGAGAAGCAGCATTTAATTGAACAAAGAGAAGAACAAGTTGAACGTCATGTTTTACAAATTGATCTTTTACTTGAATCTAGTATCAGAGCGGTTAAAAGCTTACGAAATGTTGCTGTCGATCATCTACGCTTTGATGAACTGGTGCGAAAAGACAATCTGCCTCAATATCAAAAGTTCAAAGAAACAGGTCAGTATTTTACCTTAGAGCCTAGTTACGCTCATAATGGTGAACCTTTCACTAATATGGGGCGTATTACGGGTGTGGGTTCACTCAATGGCCGTAGTGAAAAGTTCTATCAAGAACTGGAAATGTTGTTTGAGTTATCGTTATCCTTTCCTGTCGCTACGGAAGCAGCACCGAAGGCGTCTTCGATTTACTATATTTCTAAGCGGCGCATGATGTCTTATTATCCGTGGCCGTCCAACGAAAAGCGTTTTCGAGAAGAGCTACTGAATAAGAAACCTTTTCAGTTAGCGACGCCATCCATGAATCCGCAGCGCAGTGTTTTTTGGAGTGAAGCCTATGTCGATCCCACCAATAAGGGGTTATTAACGACCTTAGGTGTACCGATTTACTTGAAAGACGAATTTATTGGTTCGATTAACTTAGACATGACCTTAGCGTCGCTGGCAAAACAAATTCGTCTATATTTTAAAATGCCGGGGACGGTGATCCTGCTGGATCAAGGCAATAATATATTATCGAACAGTGATGTGGACTCGACACACATTAATCGGGTTTATCACATTAGTCAGAAAATCCCCTCTGAATTACACTCAATTCCGGAATCTGTGCTATTTGATGCCCATGAAGGCATGATCCGTAATGGCTATTATATTCATTCTGTGGCATTGCATAATGCGCCTTGGCGACTGTTATATCTGCAACCTGTAGATGATTTATTTAAAGATTCTTGGGAAAAGCTGAAACTGTCATTTTTATTGGTGGTGTTGGCGTTATCCATTTTGGTGACCATAGTACATTGGCAAACTCGGCGCTCGTTTGTTAATCCCGCCACGCGTTTATTAACGCATTTAGAAATGTGCTCGCAAGAGCCGATTAAAGTACCTGAACGTGTGTCAGATGGTTGGGAGCCATGGTACCAATTAGTGAGCCGAATTTTTGAAGAAAACAAACAATATACCCGGCATTTAGCAGAGCAAAATAGGCGCCTAGATAAGTTAGTCGCGCAACGTACCAAACGATTGAAAGAAACCACTGAGCGTCGAGAACGTGAATTTTCACTATTACGTTCACTTATAGATTCAATACCTGAAGCCATTGTTTTTAAGGATAAAGAAGGGCGATATTTAGGTTGTAATAAATCGGCTGAGCGCATGCTAGGCTTTACTGAAAGTGAAATGATAGGGCGTTTTTCGGATAAAGTCGCGAGTGATGATCAAGCTGGTCGGATCTTAACCGAAGACTTACGAGTGATGGAAGATAAAACGACACTCCGATACCAAGAAAAAGTCGAACTAGCGGGTAAGTCTATTTTACTCGATACGTTAAAGTTACCCTTTTACAATCGTCGTGGTGAGCTGCTCGGATTAATTGCGGTGTGGCGTGATGTCACTAGAGAATATGAGTCAGCAGAACAATTACGCCTATCTGAAGAGCGCTATCACTTAGCCATGGATGCCGTCGAAGATGGCTTATGGGATTGGTATCTCGATTCAGAACAAATTATCTGTAATCCGGCGTATTACACTATGTTGGGCTATGACAGTAATGAGTTCCCTGCATTGGTCTCTACCATTAGCGAATTAATTCATCCAGACGATCGTATGCGAGTTGAGCAATCGATGGAACAATATTTAGCCTTGCCATCGGGTACTTATGACGTGGAATTTAGGATGCAGGGCAAGAGTGGCGAGTATCATTGGCTACAGTCTCGTGGGCGTGTTGTAGAGTTTATGAGTAATGGCCAAGCCAAACGTATGGTGGGGACACATAAAGACATTACTAAGCATAAGAGCAATGAAGTGGCCATGCTTGAAGCTAAGCAAGATGCGGAGATGGCTAATTTATATAAAAGTGAATTTTTGGCCAATATGAGTCATGAAATTCGAACGCCGATGAACGCCATCATAGGGATGTTACAATTGGCGAAAAGAACCACTTTGACACCTCAGCAAATTGATTATCTTGATAAAGCTGATTTTTCTGCGCATTCCTTATTAAGAATTATCAATGATATTTTAGATTTTTCTAAAATTGAAGCGGGCAAGCTAGAGCTTGAAAAGGTGTCATTCCCATTAGATAAAGTGCTTGATCATGCTTTAGATCTTAATACTCTGACAACCCAAGAAAAGGGTGTTGAATTACTCTTATATGCCCCTGTGACGGCAGGGCTTATGTTAGAGGGAGATCCTCTGCGTCTTGGACAAGTGTTAGTCAATTTGCTCTCCAACGCGGTCAAATTCACTCAAACGGGAGAAATTGAGCTGGGTTGTGAAGATATGGGTGAGCGAGATGATTATATTAGCTTAAAATTCTGGGTTCGTGACACCGGTATTGGAATTAGTGGTGAAAAACAGGCGAGTCTGTTTGATGCTTTCGCACAAGCTGATGGCTCGACCACACGCCAATATGGTGGAACGGGATTAGGCTTATCCATTAGTAAACATCTTGTTTCCATGATGGGGGGGATCTTACAAGTGGAAAGTGAGCCCAATGTGGGGAGTATTTTTAGCTTCACGGTGAGTTTTGAAATTGCTGAAGAAGCTGTCGCCCCACCGTTAGTTTTTCCTTCTTGGCTGGGAAATTTAACCACGCTGGTCGTGGATGATAACCCAACAGCCTTGCAAATCTATTCAAGCGTCACTCGTGGATTCCATTTCGATGTGGATACAGCATTGAGCGGTGAAGAGGCCTTGACCATTTTAGCCAAGAAGAGCGTTGATCTTCTCTTATTGGATTGGATGATGCCGAAAATGGATGGTCCAGAGGTGGTTAAGCATATCGATGAAATGGTGGCAGATGGTCGATTGGAAAAAAGGCCCGTGATCATTATGATGACGGCTTATTCTGCTGAGCCAATGCAAAAAGAATTGAGTCATGCCAAAGTGTCAGCTTTATTGCAAAAACCGTTTAAAGCCTCTTCTTTATTTGATGAAATTATTGCCGCGTTTTCGGCAAAAAATGAACCTGATCAGGCGCTGCTATTAGCGGGCAGTATTGATGAAAAAGCGCAAGCTGAGGAAGCCATCAGTATTGATGAAGAAGGGCTGGCTGGCAAGGTCTTGTTAGTGGAAGATAATTTCATCAATCAACAAGTGGCAACAGAGCTGTTAAAGAGTGCTGGTTACCATGTTGAGGTGGCTGAAAATGGGCAAGTCGCCATTGATATGATTGAAAACGAAGCGTTTGATGCTGTCTTGATGGATATTCAAATGCCGGTTATGGATGGATTGACTGCCACAAAGCAATTGCGTGAAAAATATGATCGGGACCATTTACCGATTATTGCGATGACGGCTCATGCAATGTCTGGTGACAGGGAAAAAAGTCTGGATGCAGGCATGAATGCCCATATTACTAAACCCATCGTTCTGGATGAACTGTTTGATACATTGAGTTATTGGATTAAAAATAAATAGGATGTCTAGCCGATGTTTCATACTCTACAGTCCTTGATGAATTGAATAAAGATTTTTGTCTAAAGTCGTTATTCATCTCTGCGCAGATGAATAGGCTTGTTTATGGTCAATTATCTGACTTCAGGTTGGTTGAACATGAAATGAAGTCCGCCAATGACGTTCAGTTAGGCATAATGCCAATCAGGTGGATGGGGATAATCCTCCTTTTATCATGTTACTTTTCTATTCTTACTCGTCCAGAGTCGCTTACTTTACAATTCAAATGTAACATAAGTTAACATTTAGAGCTTAACTATTCACTAATTGAGTGTTTTGTATTATTATGTTAAAATAATGTAATAATAATGGTTGGCTTGTATGAAAGTGTTTAACTTTGCGTGTGTTTTAAGTGTAGTGGTTGTCTCTGCAACAAGTATCGCTGACGAAATAGCAGAGCAATATTCAATGAGCCAACATGATTTTTCTAGAACTCGGCAAGTCAATGATAGTTATAAATTTGATAAAAATCCTCAGCTGCAAGGTGCGATCACTAAAATAGTCAATCAAGGTTTTAATCAAACGCAACATGATTTATCCCATACTTATGCCGCTTCCCCTGAATACCATTTTGCCAGTAATTCGGCGGCAGCAATCCCAACACAATTAGCCAGTGATGATCAAAGTGATTTTAAGCAAAGTCAGCATGATAAATCGATGTCTGATTTTTAAGTAACCAGCAGTAAAGATAAAGGTAGTGATAACGCTACCTTTTTTATTGGCTATTTTTAGTGTGATTTTATTTGGCTATCAAGCTATCAAGAAGAGGCTATGATTTTACGCGTGCCCAAATGGCATCAATCGAAATGGCTTTAAAGGGTTGTTGGCTAAAGGCCTCTTTACAGAGTGCATAAATGGCATTATTGACCGGAATATTGACATTATGTTTTTTAGCTAAATCGATAACATAGCCATTAATAGATTCGAGTTCAGAGACACTGCCACCCTTTAAAATAATGTCTTGAGCCATACTCGAAACAACTAACTTTTTTAAGTTTTTTAAATAAGGTTTTCGAGTCAAAAATCCGGGTAATAGTCCTGCTGCGGTGATCAGAGCCCAGCTAGGCATTCCGCCTAATTGACTTTCTTTGAACCCTGCCGCTTTCATCACTTTTATGCCTTCGTAGGTCATACTGGTCAGTAATTTTTGAAACTTCTTACTCTTGGATTGATCATTTTGATGTAAAGCGACTAATGTCGTTAATGAATTGGTTAGATTGATGACAATTTTACAATGAGCCGTATCGGCAAGGTTTTGATAAACAATACTTTCAACTCCTTTATTGAAGTCACGGGTGATCGCATTGATTTCTTCTGTTTTTATTCCACCGTTATGTCCAAGGGCGATAGGCCCTTTTTTCTGGTAACCCACCACGCCAAAACCATCGACCCAAGCATTAAAACAAAGTACCCCATAAATGATTTTACTGAAGTATTCAGGCAGTACTTGCTGATTCTCTATTCCATTTTGAAGACCGACTATCATCGTCTCTTTACCAAAGTGCTCCGATAATAATTGACTCACACCATGTAAACTATAGTTTTTAACACAAAGAATAATGACATCGGGTTTCGGGACATCGGCTAATTGCCAATAAGCGTGAACTTGGCTCTTGTGGCGCACATTGGGCTTTTCGCCATGATAAATATCGAGTCCATGTTGGTTAATATGTTCAGCGACTGCTTGTGTATCAAATAAACACACATTTAACTGAGCTTGATTCAACCAAGTGGCGACAGTGGTGCCAATCGCACCCGCCCCAAAAATAAGATAATGTTTGTTTGCCATTAACAGCTCCTTGTTTCATGGGGAAGGTCGAAACACGCATTCATGTTATCGGTATAGCGATATTGAAAAGCGTGCTGTTCTATTTTTAAGGCCTTTAATTTATCAGCCATAGGCCCATCGCCAAGTTGTATATTGATCCCATTACCGACATCCGATTTTGTCAGTAAGGTCTTCATATTTTTGTTTAAATTGAAGGTGCCTTTAAATTGAGTGGTACTTTTAAGCCTGTTAGAGTTCAGTACAGACAACAGATTTGACTTAACATCAAATGATTGGGCTTGACCTTGTGTAGGAATCGAGAGTGTCAGATAAGGGGCTTGTCCATCGATTGAGGCTTCAATTTTTGAAGATTGCTCATCTTTGGTGATGTTAATTTGCTCAACTTCTTTAGGTAGTCCCCAAATTTTGCGTCCTCTGAGTCTGTTTTCTAGCGAAGTGACGGGCATATGAAACACGTAATAGCCGAAGTTCTTTAATTTATCCCCCAGCAGCATGGTTAATATGGGCAAGTTCATCCCCCCGTCGCTAACAACGGGGATCGTTATGGCAATTTCATTATAAGGGGCGACATTCATGACATGGCGATATTCATAACATGAAAAAATGACCAATGAACGTCCCTTCGTCATTTTAACGGGCTCCATGCTTGGATCGGGCATCATGGCTTTAGCGGCGGCATAGTCACAATGAAAAATGGCGATGGCACAACTCGCATCAGCATAAAAGGTGGGAAATTGATAATTTTTTTCTATATTTTCATTCAATTGTAATGGTTGTTCGGCGTGTCTTAAGTGAAAGCGCTTAAAGAAGTTATTGTTGAATTTTTCTTCATTTGATAGCAGTTCTGGGTTGATCTTTAAATTAACATCCATGAAAACACCCCTACAGGTTTGAAAAGTGATAGATTTGGTGCTGAGTATTACGTTTATGTGGAGAAATAAAAATAGTAAAAATGACCTATTGCCATACCTATACCGATCGAGCCAAGGTGAATGATGAGTAATATCGATATCTGTATTGCAGATTTATATCGTTTAGCGGCAACGAGCAGTAGTGACTATCGCCGTCGCGCACTGGCACAAATAGCCCAAGTAATAGACTTTGATGGTGCATTATGGGGATGTGGTCGGCTAGATTCTGATAGTTTTCATAGTGTTGATGTTCTAGGTGTTGATGAGACGTATTCTAGTGCTTTGGCGCAAACAAAAACCATTAATCCCTTTTTTGAAGCGTTAAAAAAACAGCCTGGAGTGACGTTAGATATGTCATCTGTTCTTGCTGATGAGCTGTTTTATTCAAGCTCCGTTTATATTGATTTTTTCTCTCAATATGGCGTGGAGCGTATTATAGGCATTTTATTACCCGATGCTTCAACGGGTATTGTCGATCTCATTAGCCTATATCGTTTCGAAAAACATAATCCTTTTAGTCTTAATGACACGCAGAACTTAGATCGTTTAGGTTTTCACTTGGTGAGTAGCGCTTCCCATTATTATTTTTTACATCTTACTCAAAGAAAAAAAAGTCATGCTCAAGAAGCGTTAGCCATTTGTGATAAATATGGTTTGTTTTTTGAAGCACAACCCCGTTTCATGGCGTTACTGCGTCAATATTACCCTCAATATTCATCGGGTCACTTACCCTTTAGTGTATTTGATCATGCCTTGCTTGAAAAAGGATTACAGATGACATCAAATGCTTTTGGTGATTTATATTGTATTGCACTATGGGAAACTCGCACGGTTGATTTACTCAGTCTGCGGGAAAAAGAAGTCGTTAAATGGGTGACAAAGGGCTTGTCTTTTAAAGAAGCGGCCAGAGAAATGGGCGTTGCGCCTTCAACGGTTTCGAATCATCTTTATAAAATATATCGAAAACTCAATATTGCTAGCCGTACTGAGTTGGCACAACTTGAAACTCAAACTCAATGAATATGAAGTAACTCAGTTGTTTTGGGGGAAACTGTTAATTCTATATCTTGCCTTCGTGTGGATGCTCTTACGACTTAAGTCGTGTATTTACTCTAATTTACACTTCTCTTTTTTTGTCGACTAACTTCTATTTTCCCCTTTCATTATTTAGGCCGAAGCAAGGCCTGTTTAAATATTATTTTCAAATACTTGAGATAGGTTATTTCATTTTAAAATACTCGATTGATGAAAGATTAACCTCTACTGGTAACGCACTTGTAAATAATGTTTTCATTATATTTGTCGATTTGTCGATATGTCGATTTGTGTTTTGAAAAAGTTTTGAATTATCATGCGTAAAGACCCATTGGTTGCCAAGTTGTTATATTGGGTGTGGTTGGGTTGCTGATTACATCTAATAATAATTAATGGCTTTAAAGCCTGGGGATACTTTATGAATAGATTCAATTCTGTACTTAAACCGTTAACGTTAAGCTCAATGTTATTGTCGAGTGCGATTGCCTGTTCTTTCTCTGCTCAAGCTGGGGAGTGGCTTGTCGGTAGTGGTATGTATGATATTACTGGACCGGCGGCAGATAGAGGCATGGTGGGCTACGGTGATACAGCCCAAACGACACAGGGCATTTTTACTCGTCTGTGGTCTCGTGCATTCACCATTGGGGCGCTAGGCACGGATGACTTTGTCGTTTTTGTCAGTGCAGATCTACAAAGTATCCCACAAAGTGTGCATCAAGGCGTAATGGCTAAAATTGCAGCTAATTCCAGTTTATCACCTTATTTGAGTGAGCAAAATGTCATGTTAACCGCGAGCCATACCCATGTTGGTCCGGGCGGTTATGATCATACTGTAATGCTAAACTTAAGTTCGCTGGGTTATGATGAAGATAACTACGCTACGATCGTGGAGGGTATTTATCAGTCGATTGCCAGTGCATTTAGTAATAAGGCTTCGGGCAATATTAAATTTGCGCAAGGCAGTTTGACGGATGCTAGTATTAATCGTAATAAAGATGTCTATGCCTTTAACCCAGATAAAGATGATTATAGTACTGATGTTAACGATACCATGACAGTACTCAAGCTACTAAAAGATGATGGTACTGAAATTGGTATGATCAATTGGTTTGCGGTCCATAACGTCTCTTCTCCGCAAACTTACCGCTATATCAGTGGTGATAATAAAGGTATGGCGAGTCAGTTATTTGAAAAGTTAAAAGGCACACAACCACCTTTAAAGATGGGGTTTGTTGCCGCTTTTGCAAACAGTGATGAAGGTGATGTGTCACCCAATGTCTGTGGTGTGCAAAATGGTTGTATGGAGACAACTAAAGAAGATGTTATTTTATCGGCGACCAAACAATATGATATGGCAGTGTCTTTGTATGATAATCCAACGGCTTCATTAACGGGGACATTAAATTACCGTTTTCAATATGTCAAAATGCCTAATTATCAAGTGGGTGCAAGTTATACACAATCTGGTATAGCGCAAGCACTTTGTGGCGGTACAGTGGGTTGGTCCTTTACTGCAGGAGCGGCTTGGGATGGTCCTTCCGATATGGACGGTATTTTAGAAGGAATGACCCAAGATAACGAAGGGACTTATTGGAATGAAAACGATACCTTAATTGGTAATGTGCTAGCAGGTTACCCTTTACTCGGTTTATTGGATGCGTTTTCAAATATTGCGACGGGGAGTGATCAATATGAGGAATGTCAATATCCAAAACCCACATTCGTGAATATAGAGTTAAGCGATAATATTGATTTATATAGTGATACTCTGCCTTTTCAGTTATTTCAAATTGGTGAGTTAGCGTTAGTCGGCGTGCCGGGCGAAATGACCACCATGTCAGGGCGCCGTTTACGTAGTGATGTGTTAGCGGCATTAGAGGCCAGTGGGGTTAAGCATGTTGTTATCGCAGGTTTGGCTAATGCTTATAGTGGTTATATCACCACAAATGAAGAGTATGATCAGCAATATTATGAAGGTGCTCATACGGTATTTGGCCCTGATTCATTAGCGGCACATCGTCAAATATTCACCGAGCTGGCTGATTCCATCGCTAAAGGTTCTTCTGTATCCGATGGCCCAACACCGATTAATCGTGAAAATGATCAACTGATCTATGCCGCTGGAGTGGTATATGATGATAAGCGACTTTGGGAATCATTTGGTGAAACCACCAAAGATGCCTCTTCAAGCTATAATCTTGGCGATACCGTTACGGTGAAGTTTCGGTCAGGCCACCCTCAAAATAACTTCAAAACCATGGACGCTTTCTTTGAGGTGCAACGTAAAGTGAATGGCAGTTGGGAAACGCAGTTAACAGAAAATGATGCCAGCACTCTGTTTGTTTGGATCCGTGATACGGATATTGATTGCATGGCGTGTTCTGATGCCAAGTTAGAGTGGACGATTGAGGATGACATGCCGACAGGAACTTATCGTATTCGTCATCATGGCTACTGGAAAAGTGGATGGAGTGGCGCTTTAAATAGCTATTCGGGTAAATCGAGTACTTTCGAAGTAAAATAGTGATGTCATAGTGATCGATTAAAAAAGTCTTGCAAGTTAAAGTTTGCAAGGCTTTTTTGTTATTGTTTTTTAAATGTCTTGTTGAGTAAAAGCGGCAAATTTTTAGCTCAAGAGTGTGGGAGTAGACTTTACCGTAGGTGGCGTTTATCCTTCTGATACTTAATTCTCATCATTCGATGGTATAAAGGCTATTCAGGTGACTTTATATCCGTTCATTTTATTCATTAATAAGAGACCAAGATGATCAGCACAAAAGAAGCATTTACGCAGTATGTCACAGAGATCCAAGCCGATAGTCAATATCAAAAACCCGTCGCGTTCGGTTTAGGCGTTCGCCGCAGTAAAGGTGATGCAACGTTAGATGTGCTGTATCCTCTGATTAATTTTGATGTTAATTTTGGTACCGCAGCGGTGTTATTAAAGGCAACTGGCTTTCAGCAAGCGAGTGGTTTTGTTTCTTTATCTGCACAGACGCTCAATGAAGTGTTTAATCAGTTTGCCCCTTTTCATGATTCACTCGACGCCCATGCTAATGTGCAATTGTTCAAAACCTTAGTCGATAATCCAGAGCCTCAAAATGACTATGGTCAAACCGATATTGGTGTCTTTTATTTGTTTGATGGCGCGCAAGCGGTAGCGAGTGCGGAAGAAGCTTACTTTAAACTTCAGTGTTTATCTCAACGTAAAGTGCAGCCTCATGGTTTGTGTCTTGATGGCGCATTTGGTCAATTAACCAATGTGGCTTGGACGAATGTAGGCCCAATGCTGCCTACCGATGTTGAAACTCAGCGTGTGAGTTATTTACTGGCGGGCAAGCCGCTCACTGTGACCCATGTGGATAAATTCCCCTACATGCTCAATTATCATATTCCAACGGGGGTGCGTGTTGCCGATGTGGGGCGCGCACGTCTGGGTGCTTATTTAGGTGAAGGCACCACTGTAATGCCAGCAGGTTATGTTAATTTTAATGCGGGAACAGAAGGTAACGCCATGGTTGAAGGGCGGGTTTCTGCAGGTGTTTTTGTCAAAAAAGACAGTGATATTGGTGGTGGCGCATCTATCATGGGCACCTTATCGGGTGGTAATAATAATGTCATTAGTATCGGTGAGAAATGCTTGTTAGGCGCGAATTCAGGTACGGGCATTTCATTAGGCTTTGGTTCAACCATTGCGGCGGGTTTGTATATTTATGCAGGCATGAAAGTGTCACTATTAGATGCGCAAGATAAGCCCGTGGATTTAGGCGGCAATAGTGTTGCTGCAGGTGATAATATTGTTAAAGCGATGGCGCTGTCAGGCCGTGAGAAATTACTCTTTATTCAAGATTCGCAGACGGGCCAAGTTTTTTGTAAACCGAACCCTAAAACGATTGAGTTAAATTCGGCGTTGCATAGCAATTAATACATAGTGGCTTATCGAATTTGCTTCAATCGTTAAAAAAGCGCTGACATGTCAATGTCAGCGCTTTTTTGTTTACGGTTGAAACAGTGTTGTTATTGCGCCGTGACAGGCTGCTTAATACTGCTTTGTTTGGCTTTTTTATTCGGCATCGATACGCCACAAATATAAGTGTAAGTGACGGGCAGGACGATTAACGTCAATACCGAGGCAAAACCTAATCCGAAGATAATAGTGATGGCCATAGAGCCAAAAAAGGCATCGGTTAATAATGGCAGCATACCTAGCATAGTGGTAATCGCGGCCATCAATACTGGGCGAACACGACTGACGGAAGAGTCAACCACAGCGTAATACGCTTCTTTGCCTTGACTGAGTTCGAGATTAATTTGGTCAACCAACACAATACCATTTTTAATGATCATCCCTGTTAAACTAAGTAGTCCGAGTAACGCCATGAAGCTAAAGGGGGCATCAAATAATAACAGTCCCGATACCACGCCAATTAAGGCCAGCGGCACGGTAAACCAAATGACAATCGGTTGACGGACTGAGTTAAACAGCAATACAGTGATTAAGAACATGGCAAGGTAACCCATAGGGATTGAGCTAAACACTGATTTTTGCGCTTCTGTTGAGGTTTCATATTCGCCGCCCCACTCAAGCTCGTAGCCCACAGGTAGGGGGATGGCTTCAACCTCAGTGCGGATTTTTCTAAAGACCGAGTCGGCCGTCTCATCGCTATCAAGACTGGGGTTAGCCATCACTGAAATGACGCGCTTACGATCGCGGCGCATGATCAGTGGATTCTCCCATTGACTATCAAAGGCTGAGATCACTTGCGTGCCAGGCACAAACATATTGTTTTCACCGCTCCACACTTGGAGTTTCCAAATGCTATCGGCATCGAGTCTTTCTTCATCGGGTGAGCGGGCGATAATGGGCAATAAATGGCTGTTATCACGATAGACACCCACGGTTTTCCCCCCGAAATTGATGAGTAAAGCATTATCAATATCTTGTTTGTTGATCCCCGCTTCTCGTGCTTGGGCAGTCGCGATTTCAGGACGGATCACTAACAGTTGATTGCGCCAATTATGTCTGACACTGTCAGCGCTAGGCTCTGCTTTTAAAATGACTTCAGCTTTGGCAGCAAGCTGGCGCAGAACGATGGGATCTTCGCCGTAAAAACGAGCTTCAATTTTTGCCGCAGGCGCTGGGCCATTTTCTAGATACTTAAAGCTGTATTGTGCTTCAGGAAAGTGTAGACGCAAATCATGGGATACCGCTTTAATATAGGCATATAAATTTGGTAAATCATTCATCTCAATTAAGAGCTGAGCGTAGGCTGGGTAGCCTTTTTCGGGGACATAAGGCAGCACAAAACGTTGAGCGCCCTGGCCTATTACCGTCGTGATGTTGACGACCCCGACGTCTTGTTGATCTTGTTGCTGCTGAATATGTTGCTCTAATTTTGAGACAAAATGTTCAGTCGCATGAATATCGGTGCCTTCTGGCATCCAAACGTCAATAAAAAATATCGGCGTATTTGACGCCGGAAAGAACACATTTTTGATGTGCCCAAATCCAGACATAGACAACACCAGGGCTGCTATCACTACGGCTAAGGTCAATAAGCGAAAACGCATGCAAAAACCAAGCAGTTGGCGATAAAGGTTAAATAACCAACCTTTGTAAGGATCCTCATTACCCGCATCTTCGACTTTGCCGTCTTTAAATAACAGATGACAGAAAAAAGGCGTTAAGGTAATGGCCGTGATCCAACTGATAAAGAGTGAGATCAGTAATACTTGGAATAAAGAGACGCAGAATTCACCGGTCGCCGTATCCGATAAACCAATTGGGGCGAAGGCGATGATAGCGATGAAAGTCGCGCCCAATAAGGGCCATTGGGTTTGATTCACGACACTTTTAGCGGCATCGAGTCGAGTTTGACCGCGTTTAAGCGCGATTAAAATCCCTTCTGTGACCACAATGGCATTATCAACCAGCATGCCTAAGGCAATGATCAATGCCCCTAAGGAAATAATTTGTAGGTCAATATTGAGCATGCTCATCACAATGAAGGTGCCTAAAATGGTGAGCAATAATACCACTCCCATTAGTAAGCCTGAGCGAACGCCCATAAACACCAGCAACACGATAATCACAATGGCCACAGACTCGGCTAAATTGATTAAAAAGCCATTGATGGTTTGATTGACCATCTTGCCTTGATCATAGACTTGATTAAGCTCAATGCCGAAAGGACGTTCACTTTCAAGTTCTGTTAGGCGTTTGGCGACAGCTTGGCCGACATCGACAACATTGACGCCACTCGAGAAAGAAATGCCCATTGATAACGCGCTAGCACCTTGATTGCGGTATAAATTGTTGGGGGTTTCATCATTGGTTTTATAAACCTTGGCAATATCCCCTAGATAAACCAGTTGCTGGCTACCCGGCGCACTCACCAACAAGTGCTCCATTTCATTGATACTGTGAAATTCGCCTGTGGGATGAATACGAATACGATTATCGCCTACACGAATACTGCCGGCGTTAGATACCCCATTTTGATGATTAATTAAACTGTAAATGTAGTCAGGATTAAGTCCCAGAGCATTGAGTTTTTGCTGTGATATTTCCACAACTATTTGTTCGGTGACTTTTCCGGCAATGGTGACTTTTTTCACCCCCGGCACGAGCACCAGTTCGCGTCTGACAAAGTCAGCATAGTTTTGTAATTCTCGGGTGCTAAAGCCTTTACCTGCAATATTGAACAAAATGCCGTAAACATCCCCAAAGTCATCGATGACAGCAGGCGTGGCTACACCGGGTGGTAATTTAGGCACCGTATCACTGATTTTACGTCTGACTTCATCCCAGATCTGCGGTAAGACATTGCTGGGGTAATTCTCTTTTATTTCAATTTGTATTTGCGACATGCCTGCATTATTAATGGAGGTAATGTGTTTAATACTATCGAGTTGTTGCAATGCATCTTCTAAAGGCAAGGTGACTTCTTCTTCAACTTGCTCAGGAGAAGCGCCAGGATAAGCCGTGATCACTAACGCTTGTTTAATGGTAAATTCAGGAAACTCAAGTTGACCTAATTTAAAAAAGGATAAACCGCCACCAATTAACAGAAGTAAGGCGAACATCCAGCTAATAACTCGATGCTGTATAGCATATTGCGCTATGTTCATGACTAAACTCCTCGTTGCCAGCGTAGCGCTTTTACTTTCATATCTTCATTTAAGTGTTGTATGCCTGCAACAACCACTTGCTCACCCAGTTTTATGCCACTGAGGACTTCGATACCATCAGCATGAACCGCGCCAATCGAGATCACACTCGAATGGACCGTTTGAGTGGTGTCATCGAAAATCCACACAATACTGGCATTATCACTATCACGTTTAGCAAGGGCCGTTTGGGGTAATAATATCGGGGCAGTGCTAAGATCGGCTTTGACTAAGTCTAAGGTCAGTTCAGCGCTCATGCCGGGGAAAACATTCAGATCATCGGGCTGTTGCAAACTAAAGGTGACCGTATAGGTTTGACTGCCGGGAGTGATTTCTGTTGAATATTCTTTCAATGTTACTGGGTAGTGACGTTCGGGCTTTGCATTAAAGGTGATTTGCGCATGGCGAGCGCGGGCTTCATCATAATCTTTAATCGATGCGGCTAAGGTTTCAGGCACTTGAATGACCACATCAATGGTGGCGTTCTTTTGTAATGTCAGTACCGCTTGGTTGGCCTGAACAATTTGATGATTATTAATAATACGTTTAGCGATAGTCCCACTAAAAGGCGCATTCAGTTGTGTGTAACTGAGTTGATCTTGGGCATTGGCTAATGCTGCTTTAGTTGATTTTAATTCGGCCTTGGCAGTGTCAAATTCGGCTTGAGAAATGAGCATTTTCTTCAATAGCTGAGTCTTACGTTTAAAGTCAGCACTGATTAAATCATAATTTGCTTCGCGCGTTAATAAGGCGTTATGGGCATCTCTGTCATCAAGTTGAGCCAGTAACTCGCCTTTTTGCACTTCTTGTCCTTCAAGTAAAGGTAAGGCGATAACTTGTCCAGCAATACGAAAACTGAGGTTTGCTTCTTGGTTTGCTTCTATTCTTGCCGGAAAGGTACGATCTTGTCCTTGAGAAAGGCTGTTTATGGTCATTAACTTTACGGGACGAATAGGGTCAATGGCGACAGTGCTGGTGGCGGGTTTACAACCGCTGATGAGAGAGGTTAGTAGCACTAACGTTATACTGCTAAATGAAAGTTTCATCCATGGCTCCTAAATTGTGAGGTAAAGTCTTATTGAAAAAAGACAAAAAAATGTCTTATTCTTATTTTGCCGCAAACTATACCTAAGTGAAGAGTGTTATTCAATCCACATAATCGTTAAGGTTTTTGCTGTGTTATAGAAGGGATGTATATTGTCTAACGAGCCAGATTAAAAGACAAATAAACTTATTAAACAATAAATTAACATACGTATCCTTGCAAGTGAGGCTACGACTTGATTGCGGTGTTCTTGTAACAAAAAAACATCAATAAGCACACATAATATGCAGTGACTTATTGATATTTGATTTAATCATTTTTCAGAACAATATTAGGCCACATGTCGTATGGAATCGATGGGTTAGCGAACCAAGTCTTCTTGGGGCTAGGCCTAATATGTGTCAATCGATTGCTTGCCTTTCATCGAACTATTTACCTTTATCAAACCATGGCTCATTAGGGTTGTCGCCATCACTATCGCTGATTAACTCAATTTCCCCGCCTGTTGCCACGGCGAGTTCTTGAAGAAACTCAAAGGTACTGCTGCGAGTGGATATGACTCCTTTTTTGCCACTGTCTTGCTCAACGGCATCAAGATGTTGGCTAGTAATGCTGACGGTGCCCGTAAAGATGGTTGGATTAAATTCTACAGCAGGTGTTTCTACGACATATTTACTGCGTACTTCATCTTGCCAGTTACTGCCACCACAAGGCGTTGATGGGCTTGAATTTTCATCGCCATCAGTTGAACCATAAACGCGTAATGTTGCGCCGTTATTGGCTTCTCCTGTAAATTGTGCGCGCAGATCATCGGCGGCGCTACACATGGCTTGAGCAAGCGCGGTACTGCCAGAGCAGCCTTCGGCATCGAGGTTGTTCATGGCGGTCATTGCACCGACAAAATCAACGAAACCGCCCGTCACTGACTGCATGTTATTGGCAGAATTAAAGGTGCGCACCTCGATGAGTTGCCCGTTAATATTGACGTTAAAGAAGAAGCGAGACACTTTATCAATCGCTTCTTATTTGGAGTAAGAGCAGCGACTTTGACCGTCGGTACGCGTACTCATCATTGAGCCACTTCTGTCCATGACGAGTACACCGTAAGAAGGCACGGCTGCGGTGGCAGATAATATTGGGAGTGCACTGGCGCTGCACAGGAGTGCCAGAGAGATGAGATTTTTTTTCATTACGAATAATTCCTTTTAAATGTAATCGTCTTCCATAACGACATGTTATTTTTTCCTCAATGTTTGTTGAGGATGAATATAGACTAGTTCAAAAAAGAGACGATACAATAAAACTAAAGTCTATTTATTGATTATTTTTATGGCTTGTATGGGGAACCTTTAAAAGGCGGCGTTAAGGCTCGCAGATTTTAGTGGCGAGAATATAACAGGCTATTCCCATTAAGGCGTTAGTGATAGGCAGGGCTAAAAGCAAGCCTTCTACGCCATAAAGATAAGAGCCCAACGCGGCTAATGGCAGCATAAGGAAAAATAATCGGCATACATTAATCACTAATGAACTCATGGGCCTATGGTAAGCATTTAGGCTGGTCGCCACTAAAATAATGATCCCTAAGAAGCCATAAGCACTAGGAAGAGTTTGAATATAAAAGCTTAACCAAGTAACTACCTGAGGATCTTGACTAAAAAGCATTGCCACAGGGGTGGCGAGTAATATGAGAGGTAAATAAAGTAAGCTTTGAAAAATAAAAATAAATTTAAGCGATAACATTAACGCATGATGGGCGCGCGCGTTTTGTCCTGCACCCAGATTTTGAGCAATAAAAGGCACCAGACTGGATGAAAGCGCCATCACCACAATGAGCATGAGTGACTCGAGTCGAATACCGGCACCAAAAGCGGCCACAGCGAGATGATCTTGTCTGGCAAGCATCGCCATGACTAAGGCATTGGCAATAGGGTTTAATAAATTCATTAAGGTGGCGGGCTGGGCGATGTGGGCTAGTTTTTTCCAGTTTTTTTGATAGCGCTTGAAATCAACTCGAGCGAATTGCAACATTCTTTTTTTGATGATCAGCAGATAACCTGACAGTAAAAAAGCCACTAACCACGCGATCAGAGTCGCAATGGCAGCGCCTTGCATTTCCAGTCGCGGGAAAGGGCCGAGACCAAAAATCAGTAAGGGATCGAGGATCAGGTTGATAATGGCGGCCAGTGACATGATCATCGCTGGAGAGCGAGTGTCACCGGTGGAACGAAGCGCTTGATTGCCGACCATGAGGACAACGAGTAGCGGTGCGCCTAAATACCAAGGCAACATATAATCTTGGATATAAGACAAACTGGCCGGAGTGGCGCCCAATAAGGTAAATAATGGCGTGATCGTTAAACTGCCTAGCAAGGAGACAGCGCAGATTAGTGCACAGGTAATGAGCAAGGTGTCGTGTAAAAAAAGTCTCGCTTGCGGCTGATTATTACTGCCGATTAAACGGCCAAGGTTGGTTGAGATGCCTGCGCCAATCCCGATGCCAATACTCGACACAATCAAGGTGATGGGAAAGGTAAAACTGATGGCGGCGAGGGCGTGAGTGCCTAATTGGCTGATAAAAAAAGTATCAACGAGACTAAATCCCAAAATGGTTAAGATACCAATCAGGTTCCCTAGGCTCATTTTCAATAGCACACGACCAATAGGCTGAGTGAGTAGCCCATGTCTGTCATTCATTCAGAAGTCTGTCAAATCAGGTATTAAAAGCAGATTCTAACAGGATCTATTCAAGTTTAATAAAATCTTGCCAATAAAAATGAATTTTTTTTAAAGCCCCCCTTGGAAGTGCTTAATTTGCCCCCATATATCGTACATAAACGGCATTTTTATGAATGAAAGTGCCCATTACATTTGTTTAAGACCAACAATGAATGTTGGAAAACCTACTAGGAGCATCCATCGATGAATATTCGTCCATTACATGATCGTGTCATAATTAAACGTTCAGAAGTTGAATCAAAGTCAGCTGGCGGTATCGTGCTGACCGGAAGTGCGGCAGAGCAGTCGAGCCGAGGTGAAGTTCTCGCAGTGGGTAATGGCCGTATTCTTGATAATGGTGAAGTAATGTCATTAGACGTGAAAGTGGGTGACATGGTTATTTTTAATGAAGGTTATGGCGTTAAAAAAGAAAAGATTGATGGTGAAGAAGTACTGATCCTTTCTGAATCCGATCTAATGGCGGTAGTGGGCTAATCACCCTCTCATTCATATAGACCAATACCGAACTTAATGATTAAGTCGCTCACCTAATAAGTAGCACTTAAATTAAGCATTAAAGAACTTAAAGGATAATCAAAATGACAGCTAAAGAAGTATTATTTGGTAATGACGCACGCGTAAAAATGTTAAAGGGCGTCAATGTACTGGCCAACGCAGTTAAAGTAACGTTAGGCCCAAAAGGGCGTAATGTCGTGCTGGATAAAAGCTTTGGCGCGCCGTTAATCACTAAAGATGGTGTGACGGTAGCCAAAGAAATCGAACTTGATGATAAGTTTGAAAATATGGGCGCGCAAATGGTGAAAGAAGTTGCTTCTAAAGCCAATGATGCTGCTGGTGATGGCACCACAACCGCGACAGTGTTAGCACAATCTATTGTTACCGAAGGTCTAAAAGCGGTTGCCGCAGGCATGAATCCAATGGATCTTAAGCGTGGTATCGACAAAGCGGTTATTGCTGCGGTAGCTGAATTAAAAATATTATCGCAAGAGTGTGCCGATAACACTGCTATTGCTCAAGTCGGTACGATTTCAGCCAACTCAGATGAGTCAATTGGTGAAATCATCGCCACGGCCATGGAGCGTGTTGGTAAAGAAGGTGTTATCACAGTTGAAGAAGGTCAAGCGTTAGAAAATGAACTGGATGTTGTTGAAGGCATGCAGTTTGATCGCGGTTACCTTTCTCCTTATTTCATCAATAAGCCAGAAACAGGCAGTGTTGAATTAGAAACCCCTTATATTCTACTTGTTGATAAGAAAATTTCTAATATCCGTGAGTTATTACCTATCCTTGAAGGATTAGCGAAAACGGGTAAGCCATTATTGATTGTTGCCGAAGATGTTGAAGGTGAAGCCTTAGCAACATTGGTTGTGAACAACATGCGCGGCATCGTTAAAGTCGCTGCCGTTAAAGCGCCTGGTTTTGGTGATCGTCGTAAAGCTATGCTACAAGATATTGCCATCTTAACGGGCGGTACAGTTATCGCTGAAGAGATTGGTCTAGAACTAGAAAAAGCCACCCTTGAAGACTTAGGGACAGCGAAACGCGTACTGATCACCAAAGATGATACGACTATCATTGATGGTGCCGGTGAGCAAGAGCAAATTCAATCACGCGTGACACAGATTAAACTTCAAGCTGAAGAATCAAGTTCTGATTACGATAAAGAAAAATTGCAAGAGCGTATGGCCAAATTGGCTGGCGGTGTTGCAGTCATCAAAGTCGGTGCAGCGACTGAAGTTGAAATGAAAGAGAAGAAAGCCCGTGTAGAAGATGCATTACACGCGACTCGCGCCGCCGTTGAAGAAGGGGTGGTTTCAGGTGGTGGTGTTGCATTGATCCGCGCTGCCAGTAAGATTGGTGAGCTTGACGTGATTAATGAAGATCAAAAGCACGGTATTGTTATTGCCCTTCGCGCCATGGAAGCACCGCTTCGTCAAATCGCCTCTAATGCGGGTGAAGAAGCCTCTGTTGTCGCGAACAATGTGAAAAACGGCAGCGGTAACTATGGTTACAATGCCGGTAACGATACTTATGGTGACATGCTAGAAATGGGTATTCTTGACCCAACTAAAGTGACCCGTAGTGCATTACAGTTTGCGGCATCGGTTGCAGGCTTAATGATCACCACCGAAGCTATGGTGGCTGAAGTGGCTCAAGATGCACCTGCTGCTCCAGATATGGGCGGCATGGGTGGCATGGGCGGTATGGGTGGCATGGGCGGTATGATGTAATTATACCTAAGCCTATGATGATTTAGCGCTTATGCTATTCACTAAGCGAGTTAAGGGTTAAATTTTCCAACTTAGCTTCATCAAAAACCTCAGTGTCTTGCGCGAGTATTAGCAAAAGGACTGAGGTTTTTTTGTATCTGATTTTTGGTGGGTTATTGATAACACTCACCTGCGGTGAAGATAATGTCGTGAGTGCCCACTCCCTCTTGTAATAGAGAGTGGGGTAAAGAGGACTGCTCGTCCTTATCGATATCCTTATCTAAAAGCCAGTTAGACGTCGATATAAACGGATTTATGAATGCCGTGATAACAAGGATGCTAAGGAACGGCCCGATCTCTCGCTCAGAACGTTTTACACTGTAAAACTTCGCCCTCTAATAATCTCCCTGCGTGCGTAAGCTTTAAATGAAAGCGGGTAACATTCCTATGTGAAATTGTCATCTTTAAGTGTATTTGATTAATTTACTTCAGAGTGACTTATCGCTTGCAGCGGGCTAAGGTCGTGGATCCCCATCCACACTAGGCCAAAAGGGGATCGACAGCAATCCCCTCTTGGATCACCTTTGCTGCCCCAGACGAAGTTAAACACCTCACTATTTTATTCACAGTCTCGCTATCGCCTCATATTCGTCGTCCTGACTCAACTAAGGCTATCTCGACGTGATGTGAAAGGATTCACAAATGCGGTGATAACATGGATGTTAAGGAGCCGCCCGTGCCTCTCTCACGCTATTTTTGATTGAATGATCTCAGCCACTTCGATGGGGTAATAAGTATTGTAATCCGTCAGTGTGTTTGGATTACATTGGTTCAATTGTATTGATTGCCTGCCGCAGGTTAAGATCGTGGAGCCCCATCCACATTATAGGGTTATTATCAACTAGCGTTTAACTATTCAGATACTGGCTAGAGTTTCTCAACTTGTAACCTTTTTTGTATTTATTGCCTTCCGCAGGCTGATGGGAAAATACGTTATTGAGACGCTATTATAGCTTCTTTTTGAATTCTACTTTTATCATTTTCCTCGATTAGTGTTTAACCATCATTAGGGCCTCAGCTTGAAATAGGGCCCTTTTTCTGATGACAGAGATTTCAGTGATATTCCTGATATGGTAGGAATTGATATGAGTGACTTATATTAGAAGTCCCATTCAGAAAGCTCTGTTGCAACTGCGCAAAGCGGTGTAGTAATTCGCGCGTTATGGTTATTACTGTCTCGTGTCAAACAACGGTCATCTCCATCGAAGTATTCATGGCTTAAGTATCCAGTATTGCTATTGTATGAAAATTAACTAAGCCACCCATTGTTAAATTTAAAAGAAAAGAGAGTTGTCAATTTCACTTGAACATCCTTGCTCGTGAGTTGTCTGCTTTTTTAGATTAAGAAAAAGTAACAAGTGCAGATTAGTATTATTAGGCCTCACTATCTTGAATAAAATAAGATTTCAATTTCTCTCTTAACCAGATATTAGAGGGGCTTTTACGTTCTCGATTATGAGCAATCATTCGATAAAAAACAGGCAGGGTGTTAAATGGGCTGTTAATGACCTGAATCCTCATATTATCCGCATGTAGTTTTGCGGTACTCACAGGCATAACTGCAATGGAATTCGTCGTTGAAACCATTGCCATTTGTGACATAAGAGAGGTACATTCTGCGGCTATATTTCTATCTTCAATAGCTTCTTCTGTAAAATAATCGATGAGATAGGTATTTTCTCGGCGCAGCTTTAAGGTGATGTGTTTTTCTTTGTAATACTGCTCCCTCGATATGTGATCTGAAATACGAGGATGACCTTTTCTTGCTATCACACAAATGTCTTCCTTTAGAAATTCTTCTGAAAACAAGGAAGGTCGATAATTACTGGAATATTCAATAGCCAGATCAGCTTGGCTACGACTTAGATCATCTGCCAATTGTTGATCATCTGTAGATGTAGATTGAAGTTCTATCTTAATGTTACCCAAGCTATCGTCTGTTTCAATTTTTGGAGCCAATAACAGCATTGCTGGCTCAGATGCGTAAACCACAAACGTTCTTGAAGACTCAATGCTAAAGGTTTTTAAGTTTTCGATTGCATTATTAAGTTGAATAAGAGCGGGCTCCACAGTGCGGATCAACTCTTTTGCTTGGGTGGTAGGGACTATTCCTCTACCTGAGCGGACAAATAACTCTACGCCTACCTGCTGCTGCAACCTTTTCAGTAGACCACTCACACCGGGCTGAGTTAACCCCATCTCTTCTGCTGCAAGCGTTATAGAACAATGTCTGTAAACAGCGATAAATACTGTTAATAGGTTTAAATCTAATTTATTCAACATGTGAACACCAGTCTAACTTCATTAGATAATACATAGCAACTTGTTATGTATTATATACGAAATTGATTATTTATTCGTATATTTTCACGTGGTAATTTCAACTCAAGAATTGAAAAACACAATTTTGGAGGCTCAAAATGAACAAGATTTTCACACCATTGACTGTTTCTCTTGCAATCCTAATGTCTTTCGGCGCACATGCTGATTACACATCACTAGAGAACTACGAGGGGCTGCCAGCGACAAAGCATACCGTTAAAGCCAATGCAGAAGTGGCAAAAAATCTACCATGGGCTGATAGGGCTGCATTTGAACGCACTTCTCAAGGACTCATTGCAGCATTTGACGATCATGATGCGGGTGAGTTAAAGAATCGATTTGATTACATGAATGGCCAAACGCCTGAGAAATACCCATCTTCTGTAAACCCTTCACTGTGGCGTCAAGGCCTACTTAACTATGCGGCAGGGGGTCTGTACGAAGTCACTGATGGCGTCTATCAGATCCGTGGTGCTGACCTTTCAAACATGACCATCTATCGTACTGAAAATGGTTATGTTATTCATGACCCACTTCTTTCTGATGTTGCAGCCGCAGCCGCTTGGAATTTTGCGAAAAAACATCTTCCTGCCATTAATGATAAGCACAAAATCACTGGTATGATTTACTCTCACATGCACGCAGATCATTTTGGAGGCTCTAGAGCCATTATTGATTCTGGTGACTTTGCCGATAATGCTGAAATTTACGCACCCAAGGACTTCCTGAAAGAACTTGCTGATGAAAATATTATTGCTGGTACCGCAATGGGACGTCGTGCTGGTTACCAGTACGGCATGAATCTTGAAAATAGTACTAAAGGTATCGTTGATAACGCTCTTGGTCTTGGCACTTCCCGTGGTACGGTAACCTTAGTCGCACCAACGGTGGAAATTAAAGAGCGCGAAAAAGTTGTGACCATCGACGGTCTAGACTTCCACATGATTAACATGCCTGGTGCCGAAGCACCTGCTGAGGTAGTAATGTATGTACCTAAGTATCGAAGCTTAAATACAGCAGAGCTTACTTACGATGGTATGCACAATATCTATACCTTTCGTGGCGCGAAAGTGCGTGACTCCCTGATCTGGACTAAGTATCTAACGGAAATGAAGATGCGTTTCATTGATAGCGGCCTTGTCGATAATATTCACTCCGCTCACTCTGCACCTGTTTGGAATGATCCTAACACGAGTGAAAATGAAATCTCTGATTACATCACACTACAGCGTGACAACTATGGCTTTATCCACAACCAAGCGATGAGATTGGCTAACCACGGTGTCAGTATCAATGATGTTGGTCGTGAAATTGAAAAACTCGTTCCTCAGGCACAATTAGATACATGGCATACTAACGGTTACCATGGTTCATATAACCACAATGCGCGTGCAGTTGTGAATTTATATCTTGGCTACCATGATCTTAATCCTGTCAACACGAACCCATTACAAACTAAAGATAAGTCATGTGTTTATGTCGAAGCTTCTGGTGTAGAAACACTTTACAAAGCGGGTATGTCGCACTTTAAGGATGGTGAGTATCAAGCAGCATCACAGCTATTCAATAACTTAGTTCAATGTGATCCCAATAACGTTGAATACCGTAATGCACTAGCCAATAGTTTTGAACAGCAGGGGTATCAATCCGAAACAATGGCTTGGCGTAATAGCTATCTACAAGGTGCTGTAGAGCTACGTACAGGCAAGATTGAGCCAACAATTAAAATGGCATCTTCTGATGTTATTGCGAATACTCCAACAGGTATGTTCCTCGACTTCATGGCTGTTAGGTTAAATGCTGAAAAAGCAGAGGCTACAAACCTAGATTTTAACTTTGCAGTCTCTCACCCGGACTTAGGCGAGCAATACTATGGCGAGGTATCCAATGCTAACATGTCAAACATCGCTGTAGACAAGTTGCCTATTGTTGATGTTGAGTTAGTCATCGATAAAACAGACTTCACTAAGATTATTCTTAAAGAAGTTGAGCTAAAAGAGTTGCTTAATTCTGGTCAAGCTCAAGTTAAGGGGGATGCAGATTTATTAAGTAAACTTGTAGACGGACTCGATACCTTTGATGGCCTATTTGAAATCCTGCCAATGCCAACTCAATAGCACTTAGTCTGACGTTAAAGGCAAGCGTTAAATCGCTTGCCTTTTGTCTATTTAATCAGAGCAATCAACTAAGCCGCCCATTGTTAAATTTACATTGTTACCTTCTGTTTTCCTGAAGTTGGGCTGTATGATGCTGTACGTATTCAAGATAATTCGTGAACAAATGCATGTGAGTCAAACACTGGCCTAAACAAGAAGTGCCGCTTACTTCAATACGAGTCCATCGACCATTCGGCAGTGGGAGCAAGGCAGTAAAAAACCGCGTGGCACTTCACTCAAGTTACTCAATCTTGTTGCTAATAAGGGACTCGAAGTACTGGCTTAGCAGACATTGATTTGTTGATAAAAAAACAAGGAAGCCATTCATTGTTAAATGCTGTAAACCTACTTTTACGTAAGATTTTGTGCGATTAAAGGTTGTGAAATCCCACTCTCTATTATAAAAAGTGGGAAAATAAGGGGAGGGGGACTCAACGATATTCCCAGTTAATCGCTCAGGTCCTTATTTATGTCAATTATGTCATTAAAAATATTACGGGGTGGGTGACGTTATTGTTATTTCCGCTTCAATTCGACGATTAACCTCATTTGCAGCGGCCGAATGACCTTTAATGAGTGGCTGAGTGAACCCATAGCCTTTTGAGGTAATTCTAGAAGGGTCAATATTAAACTTCAAAATTAACAGTGCCTCAACGGCCTGAGCGCGGCGTGTTGATAGTGACAGATTATATTTCGCCGAGCCAATATTAGAAGCATGACCCGATATCGTGACTTTGCTATTCGGGTATGCTTTCATAAAATCAGCCACTTTTTTAATGTCTTGATAAGCGGCTTCATTAATGACTGTGGAGTCATGATCAAACTTTGAATCAATATCAAATCGATAAGGAGTATCAATGAGGGGGACTTTATCTGCAACAATCGTATCTACCTTGGTCACTATCGCTGTGCTCGTAGGTAGACTTTTTGCCTTGCTGCCAAAGCGATAACTCAGTTTAATGCCCCAGTAATTGTTTTCCAGATCGTAGAAATTGTTTTGAGTAGGGTTCAAATCTTGATAATGTCGATATAAAACGGAGAGCATGACGTTGTCAGTAACATTAAAACCAACACCTGCGCCAATATAAGGAGTGTAATCGGTATGATGCCCTGTCTCGCTATCACCAAAAACATCACCCCATTGATTGGTGATCTTCGAAGTGTAACGCATCGCCCCGACTTCGGCATTAAGATTCCAGCGTTCGGCGAAAGGGTAATAACCGACTAGGCCTAATGTGGTACCTTTAGTATCGATAGAGCCGTAATCATTGACTTCGCCGTTGAAATTTGTCCAATTGGCTTTGCTTAAGTCTCGATAACCCAGTTCGATACCAATATATTGGTTGAACATAAAACCTGTGAACAACTCCCATCCATAAGGGGTATTGTCATCACAAGATGTTGTTACACTCTTGGCACATTGGTTCTGATAATCATTGATGCCAAGACCTGCCCCGACATACCAAGGACTTAATTCACTGTCTGCAGATGCTGCAAATGAAATGAATGATGTTAGTAATGTCGCTAGTAATATTTTATTTTTCATACAACCCTTATTATTTTTTTATTAGAATTTAATTCGCCAGATAATCTAAATAAATAGGTGATGAGATAAAATCAGGTATTATACTTAAGTGCTATATGACATTGTTACTTTCCGAGGCAATGTCATACCACTAATCTTCACTCAATAGTGGATTCTGCATTCGACGGCGATACATTATAAAGACTTAATAAACAATTTGTTGAGTGGTGGTAAAGTTTGGAAGTAGCTTGACTAAATAGTGATAGTTTACACACAACTTTTGCATTTAAAATGGAATGATTTATTACGGTCATGTTATCCATACTTTTGAATTTTTAGTGAAATAGTAGAGTATGAAATTGATTAAAAAAATCGATTAAGTTACACGCGGTTAAATCTTTTTGGTCATGTGTTATGTGTTTGGTTAGCGAGCAATAGGATCATCAAGGAGTGATGGCAATATTTGTCAGAGAGTCATTAAGTAACTCCGAGATGACAATCGGGGTTTATGTTTAACTGGATTTGAGTGATATTCAATGGGCTAAAAGAGGGTTAAAGTAACATTTGAAGAGCTACGTCAGGCGGCATAGGCGAGTGTTGCACTTGCGGGTTGAATTCGCCAAAGGGTCAAGTCACTTGCTTCGCAATACTGTTTTCCACTAGAGTATTAACCCAAAAGATATTCATCGCAATATCATTTATGATCGAAGCCTACAAGAAAGTCTATAAATAATAAAAACGTTTTTAGTCCAATGGGTTGCATGCACATAATCCCATGTAGTATCAGTCATAAAGATGATCCCTGTACACGACATTTTCTTGTTCACCATATGAACAGCTCAATCTTTTTGGGCTGAATCGGTCTTGGGATGAGTAAATTCAAACAACGGTTAATGGTTTTTATAACACGGCATGAGCCGATGGATATTTGCTGCAATAAATCTAATCCGTGTCGAAATAAGCTCTTTTCGAGCCTCCCGTGTTTTTTCGTTTTGACCCCATCGCCTTGTTCTCGGCGCCATTCCCCCATTTTGTGAGCCCAACAGTATGCAATTGATAGAACAGCAATCATTTTACTCACTCGTTCTCGCTCAGTAATTCGGGTGTCCTCAAAATTAAATCCACGCCCTTTTAAGCATTCAAATAATGTTTCAATTTCCCAGCACTTCAAATAAACGTTAACACTATCAGGTAACAAATGGTTTGTAGCGATAATAAGCAATTCTCCATCTAACAAACGTTTAGCGGCTAAATAAACCTTTTTATTCCAGAGGATGCGGGCCCCTGCTAAGGATTGTGTTTGACCTGCTTTTAAATGAAAAAATAACCCATGAATATCAACTTCTAATCCTCGGCTATTGGTCGTGATTTCATTCTTCTTGAGCCTGATAATAAAAGGGAGCGCTTCCTCGTTAATCCAACCGAACCAATCGCCACCAATAAACTATCTGTCTGCAAGTCAACCTTTGATCCGCTCTTTACCAAAAATACTCATGAATCGACTGACAAGCTCAATGCGCTCCGCAGTATTTGAATTCCCTTTTTTATTGAGCATTGACCAGCACACTGGGATAGCTCTTCCTTTGTAACATATACCAAGCATCAGTATGTTGATGTTTAAATTGCCATATTTCCAGTTTGTTCTATCCATGGTTAAGTACCAATGGGCTTTTTCATTGAAAAAGAGTCCCACAATAAATCTTGCTAATTCATCGTAGCAAAAGTTGTATGATGAAAAAAACGTTGGAGTCTACGATAATTTGATTCAGGTTTTGCAGTATCCCTCATTGCATTGGCAATTTGTTTTAGGTTGACCGTCCTTACTGCAAACAGTGACATCAAGAAATGAGATAATAAGGTGATCCTAGGCTTGTTCCAAGATAAAGAAGTATTTAAAATAGATGACAACTTGCTGATAGATTTTATAATTGTTTTTTAGTAAAAATATTATAACCAAATTAAGTATATGTATCAGTAGGTTACTTTAATTCTGTTTGGTCGTGTACAGGGAAAGATGATTTATATGAGTACGCTCTAGTTATACAGCTATGGGTGATGGGAAATATGCATAACATCACCATTCAAATGAACCTATACAATCTAATACTCCCTAAATAGACCTATTAACCTCCAACTTCAATAAATCCTTCACACTCTGGGCATTCAAAAAGATCGGCATGAATATTGTTATCTCTATCATGATTTAAGTATTGCATAGCAACATTTTTGTTTTTACGTATGAAACATGCAGAATTAACTGAGCCACCCATTGTTAAATTTAAAAGGGGATTATCAACTTCATTAGGATATCCTCGTTTCGATACACTAAAAAACATTGGTGGACTTTCATTAATCCCTTTTAAAGCAGGGTCATGGATGTGTAAACCATACGTGAATTTGACGTCGCAGCTATTAAGTCTATTCGTGAACAAACCTATGTGAGTAAAACACTTACTTAAACAAGAAGTGCCGCTTACCTAAATACGAGTCCATCGACCATTCGGCAGTGGGAGCAAGGCAGTAAAAAACCTCGTGGCAGGTCATTAAAACTACTCAATCTGGTGGCGAACAAAGGCCTTGAAGTTCTGATTTAGCCGACATTGACAATCAGCATTTTGATGTATAATAAACCCCAATTTTTTTAACGCTGTGAACTCACATGTTATTGAGTTAAACTAACATGTGAGATGCTTTTAGAGCCTACCAGCTACCTGTGTTCTCCATAGATTGCCAAGGTTCACTGAAAGGAAGCGCTTCACCTTTTTGCAGTAATTCAATTGAAATACCATCCGGTGATCGGATAAAGGCCATATGGCCATCTCGTGGAGGGCGGTTAATGGCAATGCCATTATCAAGTAATTTTTGACAAGTCTCGTAGATATTGTCGACACAAAAAGCAAGATGGCCAAAGTTCCGCCCGCTCCCATAGTCTTCTGTATCCCAGTTATAGGTTAATTCAATTAACGGTGCTTGGGTTGTTGCTTGTTCCCGATCTTCTGGAGCGGCAAGAAAGATCAGAGTAAAACGGCCTTTTTCATTGTCTATTCTGCGTACTTCCATTAATCCTAGTTGGTCACAATAAAATACAAGTGATTGCGTTAAGTCTTTAACACGCACCATAGTGTGTAGATATCGCATATTGACTCCATTTAATCGGCAGCGGTTGGATTATGTTTGGTTATCCCATTAGTGCTTTAGGCTAACATTTTTTGTATCGCTTGCTGAGTTGTTTTCAATGAATGATTTTTATACCTTGTAGATGTATTGTTAAGATGACGATGACAGCCAGATTGTGATTACTGTTACTATAGCTAATCTTTATCATTTAAGAGTACTGCATTGGGACGGGGATTAGAAAAGTTTTGATTAAAGGTGATGCTAATGGCCTTTGTTGTTCCTGACAACAGTAAGGCATTTCCCATATCCTTATTGGTACTGCTAATTATTGGTAAGGAAAACCATAGAGGCAGTCGTTAAGCTTCTTCTCGCTGACTTTAACCCCATGCTAATCTGGCATTTCCGAGTCTCTCCCATAATCAATGTGGTAAAGCTAAAACATGATTAAGAGCGAGCGCCAAAATAGTACACAAGTACTATCTATTATTAAAAGTATATTCATTAGTTTAGGTCAATATCATACTTAAGACCCACTCATTATTTAATTCATGCTATTACACTATATAAAATACTTACTAATTAAATTGCACTAATGGGGCTCTTGGCTCATTAGTGTGGTGTGTCGTGCGAAGGATTTGATGGTTTTCGGAGGCGGTACCATGTTGAAATCAGCCCTTGCATCATCTATTACGTTTGCTATTGCAGGTATCACTTCTATTTCGGTTATGGCCGTTGATAATGAGCCCACTTATTCCAGTTCATCAGAGCTACACAATGTACATTTACAGTGTATTGTGCGCTTTCATGATAACTTACCTTCGAGCGAAATAACGGGTCGCGCAAACAATTTACTCGCAAAAGCCAATAAAGGTTCAACAACTCAAGTCAAGCTGAAACACGTTTACCAGCACAGTATTAAAGGTTTTACCATATCAATGCCCTGCGCAGCGGCGCAGCGAGCCTTCGGTGATGACACCGAAATAGACTCCTTTACTCCTGATAGTATTATTACGATTAATCGAGGCAAACCGATAAAGCCGGGTAAAGGTGACAGTGCTAATACTGTTTTGCAAAGCACACCTTGGGGGGTAACGCGAGTCGGCGGAAGTCATTCCGCTGTCGGTATGAGAGCTTGGGTAATTGATACTGGAATCGATCTTAGCAACCAAGATTTACATATCGACTCAAGTGTAGGTTTTTCAGCTTTTACTAAAGGTAAAAATGCGGGAATGAATGATGGTCATGGTCATGGTACCCATGTTGCTGGTACCATCGCAGCGATTGATAATGATATTGATGTAGTGGGGGTTGCCGCAGGCGCAACCGTGGTACCGATAAAAGTGCTTGATTCTAGAGGTTCAGGATCAACCTCTGGTGTCATTGCTGGTATTGATCATGTCGCGGCTCATGCCTCTGCGGGGGATTGTGCGAATATGAGTCTTGGAGGAGGTATTAGTCCTTCATTAGATGCCGCAGTTCTAGCCGCCTCTCACAAAGGCATATTTTTTGTATTGGCTGCTGGTAATGATAGTGATGATGCCAATAATCACTCCCCTGCGAGGGTTGAGGGCTCGAATATATTCACCATTTCGGCCATTGATATTACAGATACGATGCCCAGTTGGTCTAATTGGGGGAACCCTCCCGTTGATTTCTCGGCTCCAGGTGTCAATGTTTTATCATTAAAACGTGGTGGCGGTACGAGTACGATGTCGGGGACATCAATGGCAGCACCAGCAGCTTGTGGCGTTATTTTATACACAGGAGGCTCGCCAACTTCAGATGGCACAGCTAAAAATGATCCGGATAATAATCCAGATCTCATTATTCATTTTTAACTTACGTCAATTTTACCACTTTTTGTGATCGGTAAAGATAATGGTAAATTCATACTCAAAGGTTCATTTCTGTACATTAGAATAGGCTTAATTTGTTTCTGCTATGTTCACTATTTATCATGTTGATAGCTATTCTGTTTTGTTATTCCGTTATCTTTTCTGTTATTGTTGTTTACAGTTTAAATTGGTACTAAGCTAGTGATACCCCGCACTAAAACTGGACACTCAATTAAGCGACTTTTTGCTGTTCATAATGCAGTGGGCTTTGATACCCAATTGCACTATGCCTTCTTGTACGATTGTAATTAACTTCAATGTATTAGAAGACAGCATGACGCATCTCGTCACAAGTCATTATTGGTTCATATTGGATAGCTTCAACTTTGAGTGAATGGAAGAAAATCTCAGCAACAGCGTTGTCCCAACAGTTTCCTTTTCGGCTCATGCTCAAGCGTAAATGATATCCTGCACCCATTTTTGATTAGGCGCGCTAGCATCAAAGTTTTACTCTAACACATTATCAGTAATAGCTAATTGATGGTCACTGTCAGTCGTCACCTTGAATTTTTTGGCTGCCTTGGCCACCAAGTTTTGTCTACGAATGCTATCAGATATGGTCTTGATTGCAGTTGTAGCTTCTATCAACTCTCGTTGAATACGAATGGCACCATAACGCTCTTTACTTTCATCGAGAATTTGTTTTATTTTCATATCTCTATAATCGCGATTAAGAATTCTATTGCTAGGCTCTTGAGCATAATGACGCCAGTGATAATACCCACTTCGTGATACTCGAAGCACCCGCGCCATACGTTTCGTTGATAAATAATGTTGGTGCTCGAGCATGAATTCAAAACGGGCTATTTTTGATTTTTTGCGAAGTAGGTGGCCGCCTTTTTTTAAGATAGCTAAATCCTCTGCTTGCTCCGAAAGCTTAAGCTTAGCGACTTCGGCGGCAAGCTCGGCTTCCCTCTGGCTAGTACTGACTTTTTTGGCTGTTTTTGCACGCCAACTATAGATTTGTGATTCATGAATACCCCGTTCTTTTTCGGCTTTGGAAACCCCGTTTCTTTCAGCTAAAGCAAGTGCTTCTGTCTTGAACTCATCTGTGTGTATTTTGCGTATTTTCTTTGTCATTATATTACACCTCGGTTAGTATTTTACTCACTTAGCCGAGTGTCCGAAAGTACTGCCTAGGATCAATTTAATACTCCCTAAATAGACCGATTAACCTCCAACTTCAATAAATCCTTCACACTCTGGGCATTCAAAAAGATCGGCATGAATATTTTTCTCTCCATCATGACTTAAGCATTGCATAGCAACATTTTTGTTTTTACGTATGAAACATGCAGGGCAGGGACAGCCACCTTGGGCATAGGTTGTTTCGTAATACTTGATAGTACTGGCAGTGATTGAAACTCCCATATCTTTCATGGTTTCAATTTCATCATGTAAACACTCTCTAAATTCCTTGTACATAACAACTTCCATTGTAAGTATCACAGCCTATATTATAGTAAAAATTACAGTGTTTATTTAATTATCAGGGGGGGGGCAACTTTAGAGGCTTAATTTAACGGAGTGTTGAGGCCTATGAAATATCGGGTCAGAGTAAACGTTATGTCTCTGACTCTGACTCTTCACTTGGATTGCCCTCAATAGCCTTATCTTCAACATCAATGTTTTAAATAATGTGCTATTTTGACTTCGCTTTACAGTTTAATCTTACTCAAGCGCACTTTGCTAGATGTTGAGCGTTAATATAGGGAACGACTTCGATGTCCTCTAAGTACACTGTAAATATCAGTGACGGGATCCTCATGGATGGGGCCGGTAGGGCGACATTTGCACCCCAGCCGAGAACAACGATACCACACCAGATCTGACTGGTATAAATAATCCATAAACGGCTACAGACATAATCAAAGATCAATAGGCCAAAATCGCAAGTATCAAATAATGCAATGGCCTGATATTTCGAATTGTATCCATTAAGCTAATGCAGAGAATGGTGATCCAAGGGGAAAATGTTGAAAAACGTCCATTAAGAGAGGCGGGCTTGGCCAATACAGTTTGATGTTATGGTTTGAGGTCTAACGAATCAGGGGTGAATCGTTTCCAATGATGGCCCAACACACAAATCATTAAACCTATCATGATAATAATAGTGCCTACTAGTTCCATCACCGTGAGCTTTTCGCCCAAAATAATATTGGCGCCAATTAAACCCGCTACGGGCATTAATAAGCTAAAAGGGGCAATGTTTATTGATGAATAACGGCGTAACAGATCGCCCCATAAAGCATAGCCAATCACAGTGACAATGACGCTTTGGTATAGTATTGATAGCCAAGCTGATATGCTGGTGTTCAGCAATAAATCTATCGAATGATGAGTTTCTTTGGTATAAGATATTAACAATAGAGGCAATGGCGGAATAAGAGAAGTCCAAATCATAAAATGACATAAGTTAACGTCTTTCATGCGCTTAAAAAACATATTTGCTATGGCCCAAAAAAAACCGGCACAGAGTATAAAAAGTAATCCAATGAGTGAGCTTGAACCGCCTCCTTTGGCATGTATAAAGAAAACACTGAAGCCGAGTAGTGAGACAGCAAATCCAATCATCTGATTTTTTTTCATTTTATCACCGAAAAAAATCATACTTAGCAATATAGTAAACAGCACTTGAGACTGCATGAGCAAAGCCGCAATACCAGCCTGTATATCAGCCTGTAATGCATAATACATAAGACCAAAGGCAAAGACCCCAAGAAAAGTGCCAACACCCAATAAATTCCAAATAGATGTTTTTGGAAAGGGGGTAAACCAAACAAAGGGAATTGCTGCAAAGATAAACCTCAATGCGGCTAACAAAATAGGGGGTAATTCTCTCATGGCGATTTTAGTAATAGGATAACTAAGGCCGATGACAATAACGGTTATTAATGCAAGTAGGATACTTTTAAAAGACATATGTTCCCTAAATGATCTCTTTTATGGATATTAATGAGGATAGCTTATCGGTGAAAATACTTTAAAAAGAGGCCGCTCAATATTCTATTGTAGGTGGATTTTTAAATATCCCACTTCAGAGAAAACAAAAGGAGAATAATAAAGGCTGGGTCAGCGAGTGTAAGCCGATAAACAAGTGGTATTGGATGCCGCCTATCAATTGAATCTCAGTGGGTCTGATTCCCCGCAGTTGGCTGCGTAAGTTTTAGTATTTCAGTATCTTAATACCCCGCTTCGCGTAGCGAAGTTGAGCCAAAGGCGAGATAGCTTGCTGCGGGGATTTTTATTTGGCATTACAAGGTTTGCAAAAGCGACTTTGCCTGCTAAGTGACATGCAGACACACTCATTGTCGCTGATGAGGCATCAAACCATTTTGTTTAATGCCTCAGAATGTTGTATTTGATATTCAGTATTTAGCACTTTGGATGAGGTTATGATTTTTATCGATGACTGACATCGATCTATTATTTTAATTTAAAATTCAATTATATAAGTGTTTTGCATAACATTTCAAATACATACATAAAGAGAAGGCGTAATGTCTTTACTGTATAGAATATAACAAATTTTAACATTTTAAGCGTATTACTTTATGCAAGCTGAACTAATCATAAAAAATGTCAGAAATGGTGTCTATTTACTGAAGATGAGCTGAAAGTCACTATTTTCTGTCATATTTGCGCATTATAGTGCCGCCATCTGCCCATTGATAGCGTTAAACGATCGAAATGACCATCACCTTATTAACCAGTATTGCTATTTTTGCTTTTTTTATGCGATTACTCCAGGTCCCAGTAATATCACTTTGATGTCATCAGGGGTCAACTTTGGCTTTAGACGAAGTTGTCCTCAGTTATTCGGGATCGGAGTGGGGTTTCCTGCTTTAGTGTTGGTGACAGGGTTTGGTTTTAGTGGCTTTTTTCATACATACCCAGTGGTACAAACAGGGATAAAATATGTCGGCATTGGATACTTATTATATCTAGCATGGTGCATTGCAATGAGCAATACCAAGATAGAGGGTGAAAAAAGAGTGAAGCCTTTCAGCTTCATACAGTCTGCTTCATTGCAATGGGTTAACCCCAAAGCTTGGGTGGCGGCTTTAACAGCGATAGCCACCTTCACTTCAAATACACAAGAAGAAATTGATATGCAAATATTAATGATTGCAGCAGTATTTTTGTTGGTGACTATCCCTTGTGCCTTACTGTGGCTCTATTCGGGAAAATTTTTACAGCCATTATTGAGTAATAAAGCCTATCAGAATAAATTCAATTATATTATGGCAGGCTTATTAATCACGGCAATTATTCCGATGTTGAGTGTTTAATATGAATTGAGGCTAAATATTGAGTGCTTTTAGAGTAATATACCTATTATTAACTTATTCCTATCCATTAATTATCTTTAGATAGAGTGCTATTATCACTTTGTTTTATTGTTCTTTATACTGTTCCCATTATGAGAAAATAGAGTCTTTACAGCAAATGTTTAGATACGTTTATTTTCGGTAAATATTCACCGATTTGCTATTCTAGTAGAGTGAGATCGACAGAGAGTTCACCGTAAATCTAAGATGCCAAAATGACTCACTTGCTTTATTCGTTTTTTCTTTATCAATAATGGAAAGTATTAATTAAAGGTGATGGGGAGCGCGTTACCCCTAAGGACAAAGCCATGGGCTTAGCAGATAAAGAGAGCCATTATTTTTACACCAATGACGGCGTTAAATTACATTACCTCGACAAAGGCGAGGGGCAAGTCATTGTGATGCTCCCTAGTTGGTCACAGTCCGTTGAACAGTATCATTATCAAATTCAAACCTTGAGTCAGAAGTATCGAACCATTGCCCTCGATATGCGAGGACATGGCCTTTCGCAGCAAGTGGAGTATGGTTATAAAGTGTATCGTTTGGCGAAAGATGTCGATGAGCTGTTAGTGCATTTATCCTTAGATAATGTCGTGCTATTGGGCCATGCCTTGGGTGCAGCAGTGATCTTATGCTATTGGGATTTATTTGGCTCAGATAAAATAAGCAAGCTAATTCTAGTTGAAAGAGTCGCAGCATTAGTGAGTAATCCCGAATGGACGCCTCAAGAGATAGCTGATTTCGGGCCTTTAGTGGATCCTGACTCCGCTATGGAAATCTATAATACGCTTATAAGTGCTAAAGGGGATAACTATAAAGCCATATTATTGAACCACCAAATGTCCAGTAAAATGCCTGCAAAAGAAAAGCAGTGGCTAATTCAAAATAGTATTAACTTCCCGGGTAAATTAGCAGCAGCATTAATTTATAATCATTTTCATCAAGATTGGCGAGATGTGATCCCTCGAATTACGGTGCCAACACTGATTGTTGGTGGCCGTGCGAGTCCAACATCGGTGAGTTCTCAAGAATGGATGCATCAACAGATTAAAGGCTCTCAGTTAGTTATTTTTGATGAGGAAGAAGGGGGTAAACATTTTATGTTTATTGAAGGCGCGGATCAATTTAATCACTTAGTGGATGAGTTTATGAAAGCGCATTAACGGTATCGTAAATGAAAAATAAAATCAGGCTAATGAGCTGCTTTTATTTTAGTTAACCTGAATTTGGGATAACGAGTGTTAAATAGCACTTAAATGATATTTAAAATTTGCTGCGCCTATTTTTTACTAGGGGCCAAAATAGCGCTATTTAAGTGGTACTGCTTAACCCTAAGTCAGGTTAGTTAAGCATTGAAATCTAAACCGCAACCTCATCGTATAAATGTATTGCTGTGATGGCAGAGACTTCTTCAATATATCGGCGAATATGTACGGGGAATTCAATGTCCTTGATGACGGTGAGATTACGCAGTGTTGGAAAAAAATTCACATCATCATAGCTTAAACGGTTTTTTCGCTCTGAAGGTAATATTAACCAATCAATCTCTTCAAGTTGTGGATATAGCGCTGTTAAGTATTCAGCCGTATTTTGATAAGCCGTTTCAAAGTTTATTCCCAGTGTCGATGTTTTTTTCCCCGTAAACCAATCTTTTGCTTCATTACACTGAAACTCTGGGAGGGGGATTTTTAGCCAGCGAGGATACACTAAGGCAGAACTTAACCGTTTCGTTTTTGTTATCCATTCATTAATGGCTGCATCAAAACGAGGAGCATCAAGTGTCGGTTCAGCTTCTCGCTGATCAAGATAGCGAGCAATATCTAAGCTTTCTGCCATGTAACTGCCGTCTGCTTTTTGTAAAATAGGCACTAAATTAGCCCCGACTTTGTCAATACGGGCCTGAATATCATGGTTTTGTAGATAGATGAATTCCACATCAATTTGTTTATAACCTGCCACCATCATGGCTTTGATGCAATAAGGGCAATGATCAAAGAGAAAGAGTTTCATGTGAATTGACTTCTAAAGTGTGTATATACGTCATCTTACGCTGATAAGCTTAGAAAACCTATGATGTGCAAAATATGCGTGAACAAAAAGGCGCATGAGGTGAGTAATGCGGGGAATATTAAAGCAATGGACTAAAAATTTTTTAGCCCTAATGATTTGTTAGGCATTGATATTAACGATTAACGCATTGATTATCGATAAGGCGCGTGCTGCCCATTTTTGCGGCCACTAAAATGACTAATTCTTTATCGAGATCTGCTGCAGGGTAGAGATTTTTTGCGTTGCGCACTTCTAAATACTCAGGCACAAAGCCAGTATTGATTAAGGTTTGTAGGTATTCTTGCGTCACAGCGTCAAGGGCTTTACCTTGTTTGATATCTATCGACATGGCATCCATGACTTTTTTAATGCTGGCAGCTTGTTGTTTTTGATCTGAGCATAAATAGCCATTACGGGAGCTCATGGCTAAGCCTGAGGCTTCACGCATGGTTTCTACTCCAATGACTTCAATGGGCAGTGATAAGTCTTCAACCATGGTGTTAATGACTAAGAGTTGTTGGAAATCTTTACGGCCAAAAAAGGCAAAATCAGGCTGAATAATATTAAAAAATTTGCATACCACTGTGGCGACACCCCGAAAGTGGCCTGGGCGACCCGCACCACAAAGCTCTTCTGACACTCTAGGCACCTCAACAAAGGTTTGTGTGTCCATGCCATTGGGGTAAACCGTGGTGGCATTGGGCGCGAATAATAATGCTGTTCCTGCTTCGGATAAGGCAAGCTGATCGACGGCTAAGGTTTTTGGGTAAGTGTCGAAATCTTCATTTTTGCCAAATTGCATGGGATTGACAAAAATGGATGCGACCACATGATCGGCTTTTTGGGCTGCCGCTTTGATTAAGCTCACATGGCCTTGATGTAAATTACCCATGGTCATGACTAAGGCAACAGTTTCACCTTTTTGTCGCCAATGGCGGATGTGAGTCCGTACTTCATCTATGGTGTGAATGGTGATCATAACAGCTTGATCCTATCGAAATATTGGTTATATCTAATTAACTAAAGGTATGCTCAGGGCTCGGGAAAGTGCCCTCTGCGACTTCATCGATGTAAGCACGAATAGCACTGCGGATTTCACCCGTTTGCTTAAGATAGTTTTTAGAAAAGCGCGGAATATAGCCGCTTGAAATACCCAAAACATCATGCATCACTAAAATTTGACCATCGGTATCGCTGCCAGCGCCGATGCCAATCACAGGGATTGTAAGGGCTTCAGTGATGGTTTTAGCTAATGTAGCAGGAATACACTCAACCACCAGTAATTGTGCTCCCGCCGCTTCTATTGCTTTGGCTTCATCAAGAATACGTTGTGCATTATCCGTATCACGGCCTTGGACTTTAAAGCCACCAAACACATGAACAGATTGAGGTGTAAGACCTAAATGCGCACAAACGGGGATGCCGCGCTCGGTGAGTTTGGTGACGGTTTCAAGCAACCAATGGCCCCCTTCTATTTTTACCATATTCGCACCCGCTTTCATTAAGATAGCGGCGTTTGTCATGGCTTGCTCGGGTGTGGCATAACTCATAAAAGGCATGTCAGCAATCAATAATGCCCGCTCAATACCACGGCTAACGCAGCGAGTATGATAAGCAATATCGTCAACTGAAACAGGCAAGGTATCTGAGTGTCCTTGCAGTACCATTCCCATGGAATCGCCGACCAGTAATACATCTACCCCTTCACTATCAAACGCATTGGCAAAGCTCGCATCATAGGCCGTCAAAGAGGTAAACTTTTTACCTTCTTTCTTAAATTTGAGTAAGGTCGAACTGGTAATTTTTGACATAATGTTAATTTAAACCTAATTAATAATGTAGTTATTGAGCCAGACTTTACGCTACTGACGTTTCAATCACACTTAATTCATCTTGTAATGCCTGTGTAACATAACCGCTTAATGGGCTGCCATTGGGTAAAATGAGTTCAGGCGCAAGTTCAAATAGGGGGATAAGGACAAAGCTGCGCAGTGTCATGCCAATATGAGGAATGGTTAATCGCGGGGTTGCGAACTGTTCATTCCCATAAAGGATGATATCTAAATCTAAGGTTCGGGGTCCCCAACGTTCTAATCTAACGCGATCTTGGCTATTTTCTATATGCTGTAATGCATCGAGTAAGGCGATGGCCGATAATGAGGTATTGAAACAGGCTACAGCATTAATGAAATCGGGCTGAACGACCTCGCCCATAGGGCGAGAGCGGTAATAAGATGACACTTGTACATCAGACTCGGTTAATAATGACAATGCGTTACAGGCGTTATCTAACTGCGTAATGGGATCCGCTAGATTAGCCCCTAATGCGACATAAACAAGGGTCATGAGTCTGTTTTATCCTGCTCGGCTGTCGGCTTACGTCGACGACCTTGATTCGAACGACGTTTACGGGGCAAATTTTTACTGGCCGAACGGGCAATCACACTGCGCTGCTCTTCGTTGCCTTCAACAAAACTTTTCCACCAAGCAGTGCTCTTAGCGATAGCGCCACCTTCAGCATCGGCGCGCAATAAGAGTAAATCATAAGCGGCTCTAAATTTCGGGTGCTCAATAAACTTAAAAGCACGGGTACCACGGTTACGTTCAAAACGCAGCTGTAATTGCCAAATATCTTTTGTAATGGTGCTAAAACGCCTTGGAATACTAATCGAGTTGCACTGTTGCTCCATGACATCGCCCATGGCAGCATAGTAAGCATCATAGGAGCTGAGGCCACTTTCAAGGGCTATATCATCAGCCCGCTGACTCAATGGGTACCAAAGAAGGGCCGCATAGAAGAAAGCCGGTGTGACCGGTTTTTCTTCTGCGATCCTAAGATCGGTATTATCCATCATTTGGCTAATGAGCTTAACAACGGGTGCATTGTCTTCTTCATTCAGCTGGGTATCAATTAGCGGAAACAAGGGATTAAATAATCCAAGCTTACGCATCATTAAATAGTTTTTCTTAGCCTTACCAGCAAAAAATAATTTTAGCACTTCTTCGTACATGCGTGCTGCTGGAATATCCTTCAGCAGGGGGGCTAAATTGGGGATAGGTGCGGCCGCTTTTGCCTCGATATTCATATCCAATTTAGTGGCGAAACGCACCGCACGTAACATGCGAACAGGATCTTCGCGGTAACGAGTCTCTGGATCGCCTATCAACCTTAAGGTACGAGAGTCTAGATCTTGCAGGCCACCGCCATAGCTATGGATCGAAAAGTCGCTGATATCGTAATAAAGTGCATTGACGGTAAAATCACGTCTTTCAGCATCTTCATCTATGGTGCCGTAGACATTATCACGTAATAAACGACCCGAGGCATTGGTTTTGGCAATTTTGTCACCACTGTCAGTATTGTCAACATGATGGCCGCGTAGGGTGGCGACTTCAATGACATCTCGACCAAAGACAATATGGGCTAAGCGAAAACGTCTCCCCACTAAACGGCAATTACGGAATAAGCGTTTGATTTCTTCTGGTGTCGCATTCGTCACCACATCAAAATCTTTGGGCGCAAGACCCAATAAGATATCTCTGACACCGCCACCCACTAGATAAGCTTTAAAGCCGGACTTGTGTAATCTATACAGTACCTTGAGGGCATTTTCGCTAATCTGTCGACGAGAAATGGTATGGGCGCTTCTCGGCACAACATCAAGACGAAGCCCGTTGGATGCGGCTGCTTCTATTGTTGGTTTATCTTCAAATAGCTGTTTGCAGAATTGACTAATACGGCGAAAAATGGGACACCTCAGATTTAGATTGTCACTAAGATTAAAAATTTAGGAGCATATGATACCCCAAAAATTATATATACCCAAGTGAGATGAATTCAGGTTTTCAGCTGACAGAATGCATGCTTTTCAAGTGGCCTGAAAAACGGGAGGTTAATCTAACAAAATTTCAGTTTGAGTCGGGATATTATCGAGTTTAAATTGTGCTATCGCTTGTGCCAGCATGAGCCGAGTGTCGGTTTCAACCGTCACGGTTTCTTGGCCTAAAAAGCACAGGGCTTGATTAATACTGATTTGGGGCTGGTGTATATCAATGGCTGTTGCATGATTCTGTTTTGATAATTTTTTACCTTTCTCTTCACAGGCTAGGGGTAAATGTAACCAGTGTGGAGGCGTTTTGCCTAATAATTGAAATAAATTGATCTGTCTGCCGGTAGGGAGCAGTAAATCACTCCCGCGCACCACTTCAGTGATTTGTTGAAAAGCATCATCAATCACCACTGCTAGCTGATAAGCATAAAGGCCATCGCTGCGCTTAATGATAAAATCTTCTGCGGCAAAGTGAGGGTCGATAGGGATCATGCCTTTAATCATGTCGTTAAATTGGATTGTTGGGCCGGGGTTACGTATGCGAATGGCCCCCTGTTGATGAGTTTGGAGGCGTTGGCCACAGCGGCCATCATAAAAGCCCCCCATGGCTTTAATCTGTTTGCGAGAGCACTGGCAATAATAGGCTTGATTGTGTGTGAGTAATTGATGGATCACCGCTTGGTAGCTGATCACACGTTGGCTTTGATACAAAACCTTTTCATCCCATTCAAAACCAAAGGCTTCTAAGGTGTGCAATATGGTATCGGCGGCGCCCACTTGTTCACGAGGAGGATCGATATCTTCCATGCGCACCAGCCATTGACCGCGCTTGGAGCGCGCGCGCAAATAACTGCCCAGTGCGGCAATCAGAGAGCCAAAATGTAAGGGGCCTGACGGTGAGGGAGCGAAGCGGCCTCGGTAAGTCGAGTGAGTCGGATTTGTCATGAGAGCTAAGTGATAAATATTGATTGAGAAAAGGGATGGGTGATAAAAATAGGCTTGTAAAAAATAGGGTTATAAGGTCGTAATGGTAAAGTAACGCAACCTGATGCGAAGAAAAAAAGCATAGTAGAAAGGCAAAAAAATAAGCGATAGACAAAGATTGACCATCGCTTATTCATTGGAGAGGTTAACCCGCCAATTGTTTTTCTTTTATTTCAGCTAGTGTCTTACAATCGATACATTGGTCGGCTGTAGGGCGAGCTTCGAGACGACGAACACCAATTTCAATACCACAAGAATCACAGAAACCGAAATCATCTTCTTCAATTTTCTGTAATGTTTTTTCAATTTTCTTAATCAGTCTGCGTTCTCTATCACGAGCACGTAACTCTAAGCTAAATTCTTCTTCTTGGGCTGCACGATCGACAGGATCAGGGAAATTGGCAGCTTCATCTTGCATATGGTTGAGGGTACGATCTACCTCCTCTCGCAGTTGTCCACGCCATGCTTCAAGAATGACCTTGAAATGGCTCAACTGCTCTGAATTCATGTATTCCTCACCCGGTTTTTCTTGGTAAGGATCGACTCCTGCTATAGCGAGTACGCCAAGTTTTTTGTTGCCTTCAGGCATAACGCATCTCCTGTTAATCGTTCGCGTTCTGGGTGTCCATAATTTATGGCCGCTATCTATACCAGAATAGTTAAGTATACGCAAATAATTTATTTTTATTTTATTTTAGCAAAATCTTATCTAAGACTATGGGCGCCAAGGGGCTTTTTATCAATACTTGGTTTAAATTTAATCTTCAACCGCACAAGCTTTAATCAATTTACTTTCGTCGCAGCTAAGGCTGGCACGGTATGCTAAAACTTCTACGCCCGCTTTTTTCGCCTGTTTGAGTAAGTTGGCATAATCGGGATCAATATGCTTGGCGGCTTTAACACTTTGTATCCCCGTATGTTGTACCACAAACAATAGAACGGCTCTGTGACCCTTTGCCACCATTTCCATGAGTTCTCGTAAATGTTTTTGGCCTCGAGTGGTCACGGCATCGGGAAAATAGCCTTGGTGGCCTTCAAGTAAGGTGCAACTTTTGACTTCTATATAGCAAGGCGGCAGATTATCGTCTTCAAGTAAAATATCAATACGACTATTTTCGCTACCGTATTTGACTTCTCTTTTTAATGTTTTGTAACCCGATAGCTCTGCAATGGTCCCCGCTTGAATAGCTTCTTCAGCCAAGGTATTAGCGCGTCCGGTATTGATGCCAATACATTCTCCATTGGGTGTTTGCATGAGTTCCCAAGTGCGAGAATATTTACGTTTGGGGTTATCTGATGTTGAAAACCACACCTTATGGTCTGGATATAAGCAATTTTTCATTGAGCCAGTATTGGGGCAATGAATGGTGACTTCGCTGCCATCATCCAGTCGAATATCGGCCAAAAAGCGTTTATAACGGGTAATTAAAGTACCGCTTTCAAAAGACGGAGAAAATTTCATCGTATTCACATCACGTATAAAGAGTTGGGGATAGGATAACAAGCTCACGCTTTAAAAATAAGCTGTTAAAGCGAAAGCACTAAAGTTAGAGATCAAAGTTAAGGGACTCGTCGCGGATAAACGGTGTGCTTGCAAGCGGTAATCGAGTAAACTGCCAGCATTATAAATCCTACATTTTTACAACAACTCTCTAATAAGTTGGGCGAGGTAACGTCTGATTTATGCTTTAATACCTTGGGAATTAGCTGTATTAGGGAAAAAGAGAGTGTCACAGGAGTCAAAATGAGCAATAAAATGAAAGTGCAATTAACTCATGAGCCCGCTGCTGCCCATTGGGGTCAAGCCAAAGTGACCTTTCAAGATGATCAAGCCATTGTGCATCTGAGTAAAGGGGATGAATTACGCCAAATTCAGCAAGCGGCACGTAAATTACGTTCTCAAGGCGTGACGGCAGTGAACTTAGACGGCCAGCAATGGGATCTCGATAAACAATGGAGTTTCGCGCAAGGTTTTGCGACAGCGCGTCATATTGCCGATATTCATTGGACTGGCGATGAAGCCATGCGCACAGAGCTTGCCCATCGTTTGGAGTGCAATTTTTTTGCGCGTCAGTTAGTCAATGAAACCCCTGAAAATCTCGCGCCAATGGTACTCGCCGAGCAAGCGGCGCAGTGGTTAACGCAAATCGCGGGCGATAAAGTCTCTTATCGTATCATTGAAGGCGAAGCACTATTAGCTGAGCAATGGCATGGTATACATGCTGTTGGCCGTGGTAGCGAACGTCCGCCGGCATTATTAGAACTGGATTTTAATCCTTTAGGTGATGATGCGCCTGTTTCTGTTGCATTGGTGGGTAAAGGGATCACGTTTGATTCGGGTGGTTACAGCATTAAAGGCTCAGAGGGCATGCTCGGCATGAAGTGTGACATGGGCGGCGCGGCAACGGTTACAGCGGCATTGGGCCTGGCGATAAAGTCAGGCTTAAATAAACGGGTGAAACTGTTTTTGTGTTGCGCTGAAAATTTGATCAGTGGCCATGCGTATAAATTAGGCGATATTTTAACCTATAAAAATGGCGTGACAGTTGAAGTGGTCAATACCGATGCCGAAGGACGTTTAGTGTTAGCCGATGGCTTACAAGCGGCTTCTGAAACCGGCGCAGGACTTATCATTGATGCGGCGACCTTAACGGGTGCGGCAGTGATGGCGCTGGGCACGAACTATAATGCGATTTTCTCACCGCAAGCCGAATTATTGAGCCTCACTCAAGTCAAAGCGGCGCAAGTCGGTGAGCGAGTATGGCCATTGCCGCTGGATCCTTGGCATAAAGACATGTGTCCATCGGCCTATGCCGATACGGCCAATAGTCGTGCGATGAAAGGCGGTGGTGCGGGTGGCGCGTCTAATGCGGCTGGTTTCCTGGCACGTTTTGTGACACCTGAGGCTAACTGGTTACATATGGATTTGGCGTCTGCATTTTCAGATTCAGGTGACAGTCTTTGGGCCGCGGGCGGAACGGCTCACGGTGTACTGACAATCGCCAATCTATTACAAGATTAAAAGAGTACTTGAAAGATCACCATTGATTGCGTGTAAGCCCATCTCTTACTTTATCGGCTAAACAGTCGTTAAGCCTACAGAGGTGGGCTTTTTTGTGCCCAGCGTTTACCTGCATGTCTCTTCATGCTGCCTCATTGATAAAGGGCCATTGATTCATAAAAGTGCGGGCAATTTATTGCTCAACTGGGCAATTTATTGCTCAACTCAGGCAATTTATTGCTCAGATAAAATAATGATAAAAACAATGTCATTAAAAAACAGCATGTTAACTGTTGGCACACTTAATGCTTTAATCTTGCTGCAATAAAAGCGTATCGATACCCATATTAATACTTTTATTGCTAAGGGTATCGAGTATGGCAAGTCGAACAATAAACGACAAGCTATGTAAAATCATTTAATAAAGTCGTTAAAAATAAAAGGAATTAACCTATGCCAACACCATGTTATATCACCATCGAAGGTCAAACTCAGGGTCACATTACTGCGGGTGCATTCACGTCAGATTCAGTCGGTGATATCTTCGTTGAAGGTCATGAAGATGAAATGCTAGTTCAAGAGTTCAATCACGTGGTGACGGTGCCTACGGATCCACAATCGGGTCAGCCTTCAGGCCAACGTGTTCATAAGCCTTTTATCTTCACTGTAGCGCTAAACAAAGCGGTACCGTTAATGTATAACGCGCTTTCAACCGGTGAAAAACTCAATACTGTGGTCATGAACTGGTACCGCACGTCAGTTGAAGGCAAACAAGAGCACTTCTTCTCAACGTCATTAGAAGGCGCGACGATTGTGGATATCGATTGTCATATGCCGCATTGTCAAGATCCAACCCAATCGGATTTCACTCAATTGGTTAAAGTGTCGCTTGCTTACCGTAAGATCATTTGGGATCACACCTCTGCGGGCACATCAGGTGCTGATGATTGGCGTAAACCAACTGAAGCTTAATCGGATGATTTCGCTTTAATGACATAAAGCGAACATCCAATAAGTTTCAATGCTAATGCATCAATATAAAGGCTTCCATTGAAGCCTTTTTGTTTAACATAAAAGTATTAAGCGAGTGTATTGCTAAGTATTTACTGGCTAAGTTAAACGAGTTAATTTAGGCCAGTGAAGGTTTAGCAATGCGCGTGGTTAGCTAGCTAGGAAAGAATAAAAAAGGATTTTACTATGACGACATCAAGCAGTGGGATCTTGACAGGATCAGGTCTACGATATCAATTTAGCGCCGAAGGACTCGATAAAGACAGTTTTAATCTGGTGCATTTTAGCTTTGATGAGGGCCTATCGAGTCCTTTTGAAGTCAAGCTCACTCTCTTGAGTCGCCAGCATGATCTCAATCCGGTGGACGTGGTGGATCTATCCGGCTTATTGCAATGGGCCGTGAATGGCGAGGTTAAACGCCAAGTGCACGGGATCGTCAGCACCTTTTCTAAAGGCGATACCGGTCATCATCACACGATTTATCACATCACGCTGGTGCCAACGCTGTCACGGCTGAAATTGCGCCACAATAGCCGTATCTTCCAAGCCCAAAGCAGCTTATCGATTATTTCGACCATTCTTGGCGAAATGAACATCACAGATGTGGCGTTTAATTGTGAGCCCGCATTGGATGAGCGTGTGCGCGAATATTGTGTCCAATACCGTGAAACCGACTTTGATTTTATCAGTCGCCTCGCCGCCGAGGAAGGCCTGTTCTATCACTTTGAGCACACCGAAACCAGTCATATCTTAGTCTTTAGTGACAGCACCCAAAAGCTGAGTAATATTGGCTTTCCTTTCCCGTATAATGCCATCAGTGGCGGCGTGGCCGACACACCTTATATTGGTGAGTTCGCCTTTACGCATCAAGTCAAACCTGCCAGTGTGAGTTTAAAAGATGCCAGCTTTAAAAATCCCGCCTACAGTTTTTTACTCGAAAGTGTCGCCGAAGAACTCGAATACCAAGCTGAGTCTTATGAGCACTTTGATTTCCCCGGTCGTTATAAAGATGATGATGCAGGGCAAGTGTTTACTCAAGCAAGGCTCGACTATTTGAGGCGTGATGCCAAAGTCGCGGTAGGTAAGGGCAATATCATGCAGGCCAGCGCAGGTTATAAATTTGATTTGATGGAGCACATCGATGATAGCTTTAACCGTGACTGGCTATTAATTAGCATCAAACATCAAGGCATTCAAGGCGCAGCCAGTGAAGAGGCCAATACGTCGGTGCCCACCACTTACCATAATGAATTAACCGCCATTCCAGCAGGTACGGCTTGGCAAGCTAAACCTATGCCTAAACCGCGCGTGAACGGCCCGCAAATCGCCACGGTGGTAGGGCCAGAAGGTGAAGAGATTTTTTGTGATGAGTTTGGCCGGGTGAAACTGCAATTTCCGTGGGACAGATACAGTAATGGCGATGATATCTCCAGCTGTTGGGTGCGGGTCAGCCAAGGTTGGACGGGTGGGCAATATGGCATGATGTCGGTGCCACGCATTGGCCATGAAGTTATCGTCTCTTTTGTCGAAGGCGATCCCGATCAGCCCATTATCACTGGGCGCACTCACAATGCGATTAACTTACCGCCTTATGCCTTGCCGGATCATCAAACCCGCACCGTATTAAAAACCCAAACGCATAAAGGTGAAGGCAGTAATGAACTGTATTTTGAAGATGAAGCTGGCGAAGAGGCGCTGTATTTTCATGCTCAAAAAGACATACAGTTGTTAATTGAAAATGATCAGAATCAGCATGTGTTGGCCGATCAGCATTGGGATGTCACCAATGATCGGCTCACCCAAATAACGAAAACCGATCATCTCACGGTCGATGCCGACAGCTTGGTAGCCATTACCAAAGACAGCTCGTTAAATGTGAAAGCCAGCCATCATCAAAAAGTCAGTAAAAAACAGCTACTCGATGTCGGCGCAGAAGTGCACCTCAAATCCAAAGGTGAACTGGTACTGGATGCGGGCTCAGAAATTACCTTAAGTGGCGGTGGCAGCTTCTTAAAAGTGGATCCGGCGGGTGTGCATTTGGTGGGTTCGAAGGTGAATTTGAACTCGGGAGGAGGGGCAGGCAAAGGCAGTAGTTTCAAGGGGAAAGCACCATTAATTGCGACCGCATTAGATGAAGCCATTTGTCCTGAGACGGGCGAAGTCATTAAGCAGGCCGCGACCATGGAAGTCACCGAAATCGAAGAAGTCGAATTTGATTACACCGCCGTGAAGATGGTGCAAACGCAAGGAATGGCGGCTGAGAATGCTGGTGGTAGTAATGCCAATGATGCTGGGAGTGATAGTAATAGTGCTGCTGGTGGAGCGACTGGATCCAGTGCTGCGAGTGGTGATGAAACGGCTGAGGATGAGGATGCTAAAAAGAAAGCAAGTGAATTAGAGTTCTCTGATACGGGGGTTAACTGGCTTAAGGATGTGGAAAAAGAACGATTGAAACCTTATGATGATGCCACAGGCAAAGAAATTAATTCTTATGTTGAAGGGGCAACGATTGGAATTGGACATTTAATTACCTCTGAAGAGAATTTTGAGCTATTTAAAAACGGTATTACACAAGAGCAGTCAGAGCTTTTATTGAAAAATGATCTCAATGATTTCACACCTGTAGTTAAAAACAACGTTACAGTTGAGGTTACTCAAGAACAGTTCGATGCATTAGTCATTTTTGCATACAATATTGGTGATGGAGGCTTTATGAGTTCCAGTGCGCTTAAAATGATTAATGATCCCAATATCAGTTCGGTTAACGGTTATAACTCTTTAGAAGATGCATGGAAAGCTTGGAATAAAGAGACGGTGAATGGGAAAAAACGTGTCAGTAATGGTTTAGTAAATAGAAGAAAGTATGAATGGAAAATTTATTCAGAAGGGAAATATGAAACATGGTAAGTCATGCGTTTAAATCATTAATTTTTTTTATCACTATGACAGTGACGTTGTTTGCATGTGCTGGCAGCAGTGAACCTAAAAATAAAATGAAGCTTTATTATGGCCATTATGAAGTAGTTGATATTGAAAGATATAGTGGAGGGTTGACAACAATAGAGCAAGCTAAACAGCGAATTGGAGATAAAATCACTATTTGCCCAACTATTTTTAGTGATTTTGTTAGTAATATAAAACCACCCGTGTACAAAATGGAAGTAGAAAAAGTAGAAAAAGAAGAGGGAGTGGTTCCGCCAAAGAATAGTGTGTTTTACGGGTTTATGCCTGAAAGAGATTTTATTCATTATATCGAAGTGTTCAAAACTATTGATGCAAAATATTTTTATACTCGTTATGAAGTGATTGGCCAAAATAAGCTAATGAAAAGTTTTGATGGTTTTTTTTATAAAGTGGATAAAATTGCTTCTTGCCAATGAGTTGTGATGGTTATTTTTAAAGGGATATATGAAAATAGTATTATTTATAAATTTGTATTTATTATGTTTTTATTGCAATGCAATAGAAATCAATATTGCACAATTTAACGATACAAATTCATTGATTAAAAACGAAAGTTTTGATAGCAAAGTTAATCAAGTATTTAACTTTGATCTACTGTATTCTAATAAAAAAGCATCAGACTTTATTTTATCTTTGATGAGGAGGCCCAGCGAAATTGTTGTTGAGGATAATAAAGCCTCTTATGCAGATTCATGTCAGGTTGGAGCTTGTGATGATTACAAAGTAAGATCAATTCAATTTTCTGGCAGGCCATTGATATTTATGTTGAAAACAAGATCAAGTGTGACCGTTTATTATAATGGTGTTTTAATGATCGAAGAAATGGATTGCATATATGATTTTTTAAATCGTTATTCAAGAATTGGTAATATGTCTCTGGATGATAAAATATTTTTTGTTAAAGAATCCAATTTAGCATCCAATTGATAGCAAAGTCAGTACGGCTAAGTCTCCCAGCGTGAATAACAAGGACAGGCATTGTTAAAGCTCCTTTGTTGAAGGCGATCCCGATCAACCCATTGTCACTGGCCGCACCCACAATGCGATTAACTTACCGCACTATTTCCCAGTGCGGCACTGCCAGAGCATCAAACCCGCACCGTATTAAAAACCCAAACCCATAAAGGCGAGGGCAGCAATGAGCCCTCTTTTGAAGAGCAAACCGGTGAGGATGAAGCTGGCGAAGAGGCGCTGTATTTTCACGCTCAAAAAGACCTGCAAATGCTCATTGAAAATGATCAGAGTCAGCATGTGTTGGCCGATCAGCATTGGAATATCACCAATGATCGACTCACCCAAGTGACAAAAACCGATCATCTCACGATCGATGCCGACAGTCTGGTGGCCATCACCAAAGACAGCACGTTAAATGTGAAAGCCAGTCATCATCAAAAAGTCAGTAAAAAACAACTAGTCGATGTCGGCGCAGAAGTGCACCTGAAATCAAAAGGCACGCTGATCTTAGATGCGGGTTCTGAAATTACCTTGAGTGGCGGTGGCAGCTTCTTAAAAGTGGATCCCGCTGGCGTGCATTTGGTGGGTTCGAAGGTGAATTTGAACTCGGGAGGAGGGGCAGACAAAGGCAGTGGCTATAAAGGGAAAGCGCCATTAATCGCAACCGCATTAGAAGAAGCAATCAATCCAGAGACTGGAGAAGTGATCAAGCAGGCTGCCACAATGGAAGTCACCGACATCGAAGAGGTGGAATTTGATTACACCGCCGTGGAGATGGTGCAAACACAGGGTGTAATGACAGAGAGTGCTGGCGTCGCAACCTCTTCGAACCAAGGTGGGAGTTTAGGGAGTAGCCAAATAGAGGAGTCTGAAGAGTTACTCGTTATTAATACCCGTACCTTTCCTGATAATGACTTACAAAATTTATTACAGGCCAACAACCAACACGTGATGTTACTTAATGTAGGAGAGGGGTTTGAGGCATTACAAGCTTTAGGTTGGGATGAGGTCAAAACAACTTGGAAAGAAGTGACTAATACCAACACAGGTCAAGTAGTAATCAATTACGGCCTGTATGGCAAAGATGTTGTCACAACATCAATGATTATTTCCCAGTTTGGAAAATTAGGGATCCAAGCCACGACTTATGTGAATAAGGCTGGAACCGAAATGATCAAATTTACCGGATACGCAGGAATACGCAAAGTCTTAAATGCGCCAGCCTATGGCCTTAGCAATATGAAAGTCGTGCAATTAGGGATCGGGAAATATTGCAGGGTTACAAGTGATATACAAGAAGAATGTCGATGATAATAGCAGTGCTTTAAAGCAGTATTCCGTAAAAAAATACGGCTCTTACAATAACGCGCTTGAAGTCGCTATACAGTTCAGAGGTGACTACATTGAAAAGCTAAAGCAACATATCGATGCTAATGCCGAGTTCATCAAGACTCATGGATACCCTGCTAATAAAAAGTTGAAATAATCATAAAAAACGAATCACAGCAAGCATGGCCCACTTTACGAGCGTCATTACAACGCTTGATTGATCAAGGGTTGGTGCATAATGAGAAAGTCACCATACTGGCTGAAAACGATGCGCCCATGCCGAGGAATAGTTATATCAAAGCGAAAAGATAAGTGGGGCAGACTGCCCCAGTGTTTATGATTTAGGATTGAGTGTTACAGCCGCTTTCTAATCATTATTTTTATAGATAAATGGAGAGTTATCATCGCCATTAGGCAGAATGATGCTCTTATCAACTTTTGGATAGAAAGGGATAGAAAGCTCAGCTTGCTTAGATAGTTTAATGAGCTCGTTTTGATCTAATTTATTAAAATCTGCTTGTATTTCTTTTGGGTAATTTGAGTTCAATATCATCCATCGATCAAATTTCGTTTTATCACCAGTCTTAGAGGTATAATTAATCAATGCAGTGTTGTAATCACCTTCTACTTGCTTCATACAACGATCAAGCGCCATATTACTGACGGCAAACAAGGCTATTTGCCGTTGATGTTCAGACAAGGTTAATAGCCAGTCGCTATTAATTTTAGTAATTTTTCGTGATCTTAAATCAGAACAGAAATTAGCCCGTTCTTCTACCTTTGCATAAGCATCATCTAACTCTTTCAACAAAACCTTTTCAGAATAAGGCCAGCTTGCAGCACACAAAGAGAAAGGCATTAAAATAAATAATAAAAAACTAATTTTATAACGCATTAGATACACATCCCCAAAAGCTTCTTTCTTCACCCGTTGTACGAAGTTCCATACCAAGCGCTAATTGTTCTAGCTTTAATCTTTCAACTTTAGGTACTGACGACAAAGCATCTGCAAACATTTTCCAATCACTATTAGCGATTTGTAATTTTTTAGTATTACCATTGCTCGCAAAAGGATAAGTTTTCCGCCCCGCAAAAATTTGAAATAGTGGTATAAAAGTCATTATCGTACCTAATAAGGTTGCCATATCAGTGATCCGATTCATTTCTTTTATCGTTTCAAGTGTACGCGCAGAGGGCTTGAAGCTCCTAACTGTGCAAAAATTCCCTTTCATTAAAACATCCTAATATAATTCAACTAATTAATAGTGAAATTAGCATAACGTTTTTTGGTTAATTTTTGAAGTAATCGTCAGAAATATTAACCACTAGCCTTTAATCTCTTCTAGTATTGGTGTGATTAGGAAAGGGGAAAAAGTGGGGCAGACTGCCCCAGTGGGTGTTAGGTTAAAACAAACCAATAGGGAGGTAGTATTAATGCAATTATACCGCATAGGGATTATTGTCGTGGCTGCGATTATTGTGAATTTGGTTCACTGGTCTTATCAAGAAGACTATGATTTTTTGTCACCTGAATACTTAGATACGATTTTTATTATGGATGATACTGAAGAGAGTCATTAAAGCAGAAACGGCTTGTTTTATGGTTTTAGTATCAAGTGGGGCAGACTGCCCCAGTGGGTTAAGTGGGTTGATGTAATAGTTTATATATTAAATTAACAATTGAGAATATAATTAATGCAATAATAGCGACATTTATCCCTAATGAAATGACAGTCGAAATGACTATAAATGCATTAATGTAATGAATGTAGTTAATAGATTTTAAATTTTCATATTTTTTAATAATAAAAAAAATTACATAAAAGTAAATTAAAAGTGGGATTGAAAAGTAAAAGTCAATAGTTTCTATCGGTTTACCGCTAAATAACATATAACAGATCATGATGATCGCCATAAGTACAATAAATATATTTGAGTGGATAAAGTTCTTTTTCACCATATGTACCTATATTATATTAATAGCTAGAAATTATAAATAAAATCTAGCTATATAAATAATCAATTTAACTTTTTAAAATTATAAATATATCCAATAGCAACTCATACTACCTAATATTCCCGTGCATACCCTAACAGGCGTATCCCCAAGTAAATCCATACCACCACTCCTGTGACCGCCTCCCTCATTACCGCTACCACCACCGCTACCAGTGTTGTTACTGCTACCCTTTTTTACTATCTTCATTTTTCCTTTTGAAATAACCATGATATCACCCACTTCCAGAGTATCACTTTTCAAATTATTAGAGATTAGATCTGCTAGGTACATAGCGGTCATTGATTCTAATAAAAATTTTTCAGTCAGACCTTTTCCCAGTGTAGCCATTAATGAAGCGATTCTTCCCGTTGGAATGGCTAACAGAGCACCTGTGACAAGTTGTTTAGCTCTATTGTTTGAGTCAATTAACCCCTGAGTTACGACTATTTCCATTTCTGGAAAATCGTTCACATTGGCCATATTGTTTACATATGATTTTAACTCATACATAGCCCTAGCATACTTACTAAGACGTGTTTTACGTGTGCTTTGTTTTAAAAATGAATTAACTGAATCATTTAATTCATCGTTATCTTTTAAATTATCTTTTGATGCTTCAATAGGAAAATTTTCTGAAATGAATGTGCTTAATAATTTTGAATCTATAATTGCAGCATCTGACTGTAAATAAAACATTACATCTTGATTTTTTAAATAACTGGTGAATATTAAAAACTTTGTTATTTCTAAATCGATAGAACAAACTTCAGTAGTACACTCCAGTGTGATTTCAGCCACTTTATCATTATCTGTTAATTCTTCCTCCGTAGCATAAGCTAGATTTGATGTAATAAACATCATTAGAAATAACGATAATCCTTTAAATAACAGGCTCAACTTCAACATATTAACTACTCCATAAAATCGAAGTTAAAATATAACTCTAAAAAACAAACAATCAACTATCCATTAGTCTAAATAAACAATAGATTAATAAGGTTCTCCTAATTGAATAATTCATCACAAAATCCTTTTATCAGTGAAAAGTGGGGCGCTCTTATTTCAAAAGCAAGCTCCAGTGTATTTCAATTGGGTTGATGGTCGTTTTTATTGATAAAAACACCAAGTGGGGCAAGCTGCCCCACCTCACCTTTAGTGGCCTTTACCTCACTCAACCTCAGTGTCTATCAGGCTTTGATACAATAGCTTGGCTTGGGTGGTCAGTAAGGCATGGCTGCCCTTGGCGGTGATCTCAAGCAGGGTTTCCCCTTTATGCACCACCTTCACTTGGGTCTGGCCATTAACTAACTCAGTGAAGAGAGGCTTGGGCATCTTCTTTGGTAAGGAATGGGGCAGCTTGGTTGATGGTTTTGGTTTAGGTTTAAGAACAATAAGGCCAGCCATTGTTAATAGCCTATTGTTGTATATTTGACTAAACTTTAGAGATTGATGGTGTTGGTGAAATGGAGTTGTACCGTGCCTTGTCCAAGAAGAACCCAGATAAGTATTGAAGATACGTCTTATTATCATTGTTGTAGTCGTGTTGTTCGTCGAGCTTATTTGTGTGGTGAAGACAAATTCTCAGGGAAGAATTATGATCATCGTCGTGCTTGGGTAGAAACTCACTAATGAATTTGGTCGGCTTTTTCATGGTCCAGTGGGGACATTACAAGAACTTACGCGTTATTGTGAGCATTTAGAAAAGCGAAGGCGACATTTCTCAGCTTGCTGTCAATACATTAGCTAATTATCAAGAAGAGACCATAGTTCGATAGCAAACATTCATGCAATGTGGTGCACTTTGCTGAGCATTAACCTTAATTATCCAATCAACAATCCTACTTTTAAGTGTTCCAGCTTAAAATTATTTGAACGCATTAAAAGCTGAGCAATAAATTGCTCAGCTGGGCAATAAATTGCTCAGCTGGGCAATAAATTGCTCAGCTGGGCAATAAATTGCCCAATTCAGGCAACTTATTGCTCAGGAATGTGTACAGTAAATATCTTTTTCAATAAAAACAACTAATTGAAAGTTGGCACGTAAAGTGCTTTATAACAAGTATAGAGAGACAGCATCAGTGACATCCATTGCGTGTTTTACAGGAGAACGTTAACCATGCAGTGGTCGTTACATCGATATAGAAAGTAAGAAGTAAATAAAGATAAGTAAGTAAGCAGTATCGTTCGAGGTAAGTTGATACAAAAAGGACTTACTTTGTCACTTCAAGGCACAAGTCATGAAGTAACGAAAATCAACAATAAATAGTTAACTAAAAAGGAATTAAACTATGCCAACTCCATGTTATATCACCATCGAAGGTCAAACTCAGGGTCACATCACTGCGGGTGCATTCACGTCTGATTCAGTCGGCGATATCTTCGTTGAAGGTCATGAAGATGAGATGCTAGTCCAAGAGTTCAATCACGTGGTAACAGTCCCGACAGATCCACAATCGGGTCAGCCTTCAGGTCAACGTGTTCATAAGCCTTTTATTTTCACCGTGGCGCTAAACAAAGCCGTTCCTTTGATGTATAACGCGCTTTCAACCGGTGAAAAACTCGACACAGTGGTCATGAACTGGTACCGCACGTCAGTCGAAGGCAAACAAGAGCACTTCTTCTCAACCTCTTTAGAAGGCGCGACGATTGTGGATATCGATTGCCATATGCCGCATTGCCAAGATCCAACTCAATCAGATTTCACTCAACTGGTTAAAGTGTCGCTTGCTTATCGTAAGATCATATGGGATCACACTTCAGCGGGTACATCGGGTGCAGATGATTGGCGTAAGCCAACTGAAGCGTAAGCTTTAGTGTGCCTCTTGAACCATTGAGTTTGCGAGGTCGATAAAACAGCATTTAATAAAGGCTTCGATTGAAGCCTTTTTATTTAACATAACGAGCATATTGCTAAGTCAGATCAGATAATGCCATATTGATAAGGATCGAAAAATATCGGTATGCAGCTGGCTGGAACATTTAGCAATGTGCGTGTTTTTTGGATAGGGACACCGATCCAATCAAGATGCAGAGAGCTTAGGGATATAACAAAAAGGATTTTAATCGGCTATGGCGACATCAAGTAGTGAAACAGTGGCGAGTGGGATGTTAACGGGTTCTGGATTGCGCTATCAATTTAGTGCTGAAGGGCTCGAAGCAGACAGTTTTGAATTAACCGAGTTTACTTTTGATGAAGGCCTATCAACACCTTTCGAAGTCAAGATAAGCTTACTCAGTCGTCAAAGTGATCTTAATCCTAGTGATGTGGTGGATTTATCGGGCTTATTGCAATGGGCGGTGAATGGCGAAATTAAACGTCAAGTCCATGGCATTGTCAGTGAGTTTACTAAAGGGGATACTGGCCATCACCATACTCAATACTGTGTAACCTTAGTGCCAGCCCTTTCTCGCCTAAAATTGCGGCATAATAGCCGTATTTTCCAACAGCAAGGCAGTTTATCCATTATCTCTATTTTGCTTAACGAGATGGGGATCACCGACTTTGCCTTTAATTGCGATCCCGCCATCGATGAGCGTTTGCGCGAATATTGTGTGCAATACCGTGAAACCGACTTTGACTTTATTGCTCGTCTCGCGGCCGAGGAAGGCTTGGTTTATCATTTCGAGCATACTGAGACTAGTCATACGTTAGTCTTTAGTGATACCACCCTGAAACTCAGTTATTTACAGTCTTATGTGCCTTATAATGCCTTAAGTGGCGGCGCTGCGGGTCAGCCTTTCGTTAGGCAATTTACCTTGACGCATCAAGTGAAACCGTCGAGTGTCAGCCTCAAAGATGCCAGCTTTAAAAATCCGGCCTATAGCTTTTTACTTGAAAGCCTGGCGAAAGATCTTCAGCATCAAGCGGATACTTATGAGCATTTTGATTTTCCGGGTCGTTATAAAGATGATGAGGCAGGGCAAGTCTTTACCCAAACGCGGCTCGATTATTTGCGCCGTGACGCGATAGAGGCCACCGGTTTGGGTAACATCATGGCCATGCAGGCGGGGTATAAATTCCCGTTAACGGGCCACAGTGATGACAATATCAATCGAGATTGGCTACTTGTTCAGCTGATCCATAAGGGCGTTCAAGGCGCGGCCAGCGAAGAGGCCAATAGCACCACGCCCACCACCTATGATAATCGTTTTAGGGTGATCCCAGCAGACAGTGCGTGGCAAGCTACTCCCACCGCTAAGCCGTTAGTGAATGGCGTGCAAAAGGCCGTGGTGGTGGGGCCGGAAGGAGAAGAAATTTATTGTGATGAATTTGGCCGAGTCAAATTACAGTTTCCGTGGGACCGATACAGCAATGGTGATGATCTCTCTAGTTGCTGGGTACGTGTCAGCCAAGGTTGGGCAGGCAGTCAATATGGCATGATGTCGGTGCCGCGCATTGGCCATGAAGTGATTGTGTCTTTCATTGAGGGCGATCCCGACCAACCTATTATTACGGGGCGAGTGCACAATGCGGTGAACTTGCCGCCTTATCCTTTGCCTGAACATCAAAGCCGCATGGTACTGAAAACCCAAACTCACAAAGGCGAAGGCAGTAACGAGCTGTATTTTGACGATGAAGTGGGGGAAGAAGAAATTTATCTGCATGCCCAAAAAGATATGAATACCTTAGTCGAAAACGATCACCTGCAAGATATTAAACATGATCAACATAATCATATTGAAGGTGAGCGCTTTACCCAAATAAGCGCCAATGAGCATGTCAATATTGACGGCGAAAGCCGTACATTAGTGAAAAAAGATCACCATCTACACGTCAGTGGTAGCTTGCATGTAAAAGCGGGTAAAATTTGGGTCGATGAAGCCAGCAGCGAAATTCATATCAAGGCGGGCCAAAAAGTCGTCATCGAAGCGGCGTCAGGCATTACCGTCAAAGCGGGTGGAAGTTTCGTTAAAGTCGATAGCGGTGGGGTACATTTATCGGGCGGCGCCATTAACCTCAACGCAGGTGGAGGTAAAGGCAGCGGCAGTGGTGCCAGCCCTAAAAAACCCGCCTTACCCGACAATATTGAAGATGCCATCAATCCTGAAGCGAGCGATCTGGCTATACAGGCCGCTACACTCGAAAGCGCCATCGGCGCCGCCAATTTTGATTACACCGCCGTCGAGCTCGCGGCGAATGAAGCGCCTGCGGCAGTTGTAGTGACGCCCGCTTTAAAGCACAAGGTGATCATCGATCAACGTGAAGATGAGGCTATTACGCAGGTTTGTCAAAAACAAGCCGATGGCTCTTGCCCACTCACTGATTGTCCTTGCAGGTAAAAGCGATGAGTATAGAAAACAGCTTAATGTTACCGACAAAGGACAGTGATGGGATCATGTTGTCTCATTATCTAGTGGCGCATGCTCATCCTGAATTAGCACGAGAAATATACACATATGCAGGTGATGCTGACATCGCGCCGCTTTATATTGACACTTCGCTGGCCAGCTTAATCGAACAAAGTCCTTACGTGGTGAGTATTTTTCAAAATGATCCCTTATTTGAGGTATATCAAGAAAATGCTCAGCAACACCATGTCCATAATGACAAAAGTACTAAGAGTGAGAAAGCACCTTGGTCGGGGATCATCGTATCTGTTAGGGCCACGGTTTCTTTTGAAATGGTTTTAGCCTATTTACGTCATCGGGTATTGATTCAATTTTCGGGGAAACGAAAAGGCGTATTTCACTTTCAAAACCCAAAAATCGCCCGTTATTTTTTTGGAGAAGCCCAGCTCAAAGACACCCAAGAATGGATGGGGCCGTTATTGTATCTGCATTGGTATGAGCAATGGCACTGTGGCGCGGGAGATCCTCAAGGTCAATGGCGACAAGTTGAGAACCCTGAACCGACTTATGAGCTTTTTTCTCAAGCCCAGTCGAGTGGAGGTGATGAAGCAAGCTATGAAAGCATGCCGTTATGGCAATTGCGAGAGTCGCAACAACAGGCACTAGAGCTGCAATTTGATGACAAAAATATAGTTCGCTTTTTCAACGAGACCATGCAGTCGGTGCCGAGTCTGGATGAACGCAATGTATACCGCACTTATATCAAGCAGGCAGAACAATTGAGCTTTTATCAAACTCAAGAACTTGACGCCTATTTTACCTTACGGCGGCAATATCCAAGGATCAATCAAGCGCGTTTGTCCGATCCCAGCTTGGAAACATTAACCGTTAACGAAAAATTACAATTTTTAGACTCTATGCTCAGAAAGGATGCTCTGTATGTCAGTTAATAAAATTAGCCCAGGACCGGCGTGTGATGGTGATGGAAAAAGACTGTTTATTGAAGTGACTGGTATTAAACACGATGAACAGCAATGTATTAAATTATTTGATGAGGAAGACAAAACAGAACAAGAATTCCTAAAAAAAGAAGTTGATTTCTGTAAAAAAGAAGAGTTAAAGGCGGAAACAGTTAAAGACTCTTGTATTCATAGCTGGATTTGGAGCAAACAAACCAAACCACTAAATGCATGGCTAGCGGTAAAGACTCAGTCAGAAGACAACACCGAATCGAAAGATATTATGCTGCCTCTGTATGATGATGTGGTGCCGTCGAAGCGCGTTGACGGTCGTCAAAACTATTTATTGCATGCCATTATGCCACTGACGCTAATGCCGAGTTTTGATCCGGCTATTAAAGATAAAGACAGGCTTGCCCCCGTTAAAGATAAAGACAGGCTTGCCCCCGTGCGTAATGGCTATTTATATGTGTTTAATCGAGGCAGGGCGTGGCGAGAAATTGAAATTCGCACCCAAGATGACGGTAGTGTGCAGCTTAAAGATGTGCATCTTTATGCTTATCGTGCAGGGCGAGATAAGCCTTTTAGCAGCGATCCCCGTGTAGCGACAGGTGTGCCGCTTAATGATATTTGGTTGCCAGCTAAAGATAATAAAAGCGGCGTGTTGGGGCGGATTGCCTATTCTGAGGTGCAATGGAGTGGCGCAAGGTTAAATTATCTTGAAGAAAATAAAGATGCACAAGCTGAGCGCACAGTGGCATTTTCACAGGTCAATATTGATAACAATGTGGATTTAATTAAAGCCTCAACGTTAAAAAAAACCATGCGGTCAAGAGCGGTCGAGGTCGAGCTTAAGTTGGCTAATCCTTTGTTGTTTAATCGTGACTTATCAGATAAGTACATCAAGGGCTTGTATCAAAAAGTCAAATCTGAGCAACAAAAATTGCAACAAGAGGGCGGTAGCGTGCCTGATAGTTATGCGGATCTCGAATTAGAATATGGCGCCAAATGTGCGGCACTGGCAGAGATCACAAATGCGACTAAGCAAGGTATCGCTTTTGATTGTGTGAAGGAAAAATCCCCCGATTACCTTAAAGATGCCGTCGACCGAAAGCTCTTTGTGCTGCCCTTTTTGGATCAAAGCTTTATATTACGTCATCATAGCGCCATGACCTTGTCTTGCTTCCAGTATTTACAAGATGTGCAAAAGCAAGCGGGTAAAGAGCCCCATGCCCACAGTGCCGAACTGGTGCAACGTATTATCATGCCCAAAAAAATGGGCGATAAAACCAATCCTTATTACAAATACAGTGATGAGGTGGGTAGCAACCTAATGGGCACATTTCATCGCCGCGTGCACAGCATTGAGCGCAGTCAATTTCGCCGTGATTGCCGCGTGTTACAAGATGCATTGGCCAAAGTGTTGAATGATGAGAAAACCGCTATTTGCCTAAAAGATTTCAGCTCATTGAATGATATTAATGGTGCCATGGCGCATATTCTGGCAAGCAGTGCGCTGGGTGCGCTGAATATTGACCCCGATGCCATCGACACCTTATTGCCTGCGGAGGACAAAAAGCCCCATGCCCATGTGAATACTCTAGCTAAGGTATTTAATCCTGCTGATAAACATCCGCTGCATGAAATTTTATTTGTCAGTACTGATGAGGTACCGTTAGATTGCAAGTATACGCCGCCGGAGGGCGATAACGATGGCTCAGGCTTGGCCACGCCTGCCAATATTGCTTGCTGGGCCAATGACAATCTGCTGATGAGCGACGATAAAATTGAGACGCTTGATTTATTGAACGCCACCAAAATGGTGGATAATGGCGAAGGGCAATTTGGCAACTTTAGGCGTATCTCGGGGGTGATGGGGAATATTTTTGATAGTATGTTCAGTAGTTTACTTGCATTTCAGACGGCGGTGATGAATAACACTATAAAAATTGATTTTACCGCGCTGTATGCGCCGGCATTGAGTACGTTAAAGGCGGTGAATTCGAAATATTTAAGCGAAATGAAGTATGTGCCCACCACGGGTGAAGCGGTTAAAGGTTACGTGGTCGGTGTTCATGGTGCGGGGCTCAAGTACGGCGTGCCTGAAGGAGCCGATAGTTATGTGTATGGTAAAGGCAAAGGCAATGTGGCCTATGGCAGCTTACACGATGACAATGGCCAGTTAATCGCCTCGACCAAAAAATCACAGCTTAACGAGGGGGCTATCGCAGGGGCGGCGCTGAGTCGTCAAAAGGTCTCTGTGGTGATTTTGCCTGAGGAGAGCGAGTTGGCGAAAGATCAGATGATGCAGCGGCAGGTGCTCAAAGATGTACACAAGCAAGGCCGCAGCATTAGCAACAGCTATGAAAAATTACGCATGCCTTATTGGCTGGTGGCGATCGAGATCATTAATTTAAAGATGACATTAGATGGCCTGAAAACTGAATCTAATGCTGCAAAGATAGGTGCGAATATCATTAGTGCTACAGCTGATCTGGGGATTTCCTTAGTTAATGCTCATAATTTACTCGCTAATAATACTTCTCGCTTGGCTAAGCAAAGTGAAAAGATCATATACAGTTTTTCAGATGAAACTATTGCTCGATTTACCTCGGCTTCGGGTAAAATAGGACTAGTACAACATTTGCAAGTCTTAAAGATGGCGGGTTTTGCCGCTGGTATGCTCACCGCAGGTATTGCTGTGTGGGATACTGTGCGGCTTTATAGCGCTAAAGATAATGATGCGGCCATAGCCATGGGCATGGTGGCAGTGGGCACCGCCATGACGAGTATCGCTTCAGGCTTGTTTACCTCAAGCAGTGCCTTCTTAGGTTTTGGTCCCATTGCGTGGTTGGGCATTGGCATCGCGGTGGCGGGTGGTCTGCTGTATTATTATTTCAAAGACACCCCCATCGAGACATGGCTGAAAAATGGCCCCTTTGGCGAAGCGCCTGCTACCGATGGTGATTATGCTAAGCTGCAAGACCCTAAAGAGGCCTTTATGCAGCTGATCAATATTGTGATGTCGCTGTCCATCAGCACTTACCCTATTGATAAAATTAAGTTCCCGGCTGCTGCTATTGCAAAATTTAAGCAGCGCGGCGTTACCCACGGCATTTTTGTACGCAGTAACTTGTTGCAGCTACTGAACGCCGAGCAAGTGAATTTACGCTTTTTTGCCCGTCAAGCCATTAAAAAAAGCACCAAAGATACCACTCGAGCTAATATGGGCAAGGTTAATCCAGACGTGGAGATTATCAATGTGGCCAAAGCCAATAGCCCGATAATAGAAGCCATCGACAGCATTGAAGGCAAGTTGTACCTAGTGAACTTTAACCTTAAGGTGCCGCAAGATAAGAGTGAACTTGTGTGGTTATGGTCACGTTTCAGGGAGGAGAGCTTTCAGCCGCACTTTAGTGTGCGGGCGCAATTGACTATTAATGAGTTAGCCTTTCCTCGCTTGCCGCTAGATCAATTGACTCAAGTGGCGACCCCTAAAGATGCGCCTAAATTTACCGCTAAAGATTACTATTGGGCCGATGAGCTGCACTATCCGTTGAGGTAAAGGGAGGGGGAAGTTGATTATCATTCATGACTAGTTGAATATTAATCGCATTTACAATTTGTTAAGTCGATAACTGAAAATCGAAATATGCATTAGATTAAGGATTATAAAAATGGCAGTGTCAGCATTACAAGTAGAAAAAGAGACCGGAAGAACTTTTGTTAGTGATGGCTATGCTGACAGTGCCTATAGAAGTAATAGGCCGTTACAAGAAAAAGTGATCGGGCCTAAGGGCTTATGGGAAAGCTTGGCCCGTAAAGGGACAGAGTTAGCCTTTGCTAAGCCTAGTAGTATTATATCTACTCAGTTCGCGACAGGTTTTAAGCCCTCAGAGTATCAGGACATCAAAGATAAGCTTGCATCAGGTGAAAGGCATTTATATTGGAATGAAACGATCTTAAAAGAAGAAAAAATGAGTGGCTGGGGCGCTGTTTATTTAAATATCTCTGTGATAGCAAAGTTTATGACATTGTATTTTTTGCCATTTTCTTATGTGGTTATTTTTTTGCTCGCCCTTTTTAGTGAGTATTTTTCATTTTCTGATTTGGTTGATTTTTATTATAACTTAACAGTTTATTTTTTATTACCTAGTACTTTGTTTTGGGGGCAGCTGGTACTGATGGATAAAGGCTACTTTACCCCTTGGTTTCTCAAGGCCAAAAAGCATTATGAGTTGAATCGCCAAACAGGCATGGTGACGCTTTATAGAGGCAATGGCAAACCTCGTTTTAGCCATCCGTTTCATGAGTTTGATTGTATCCTCACTTCCAGTCCGACTCCTCAGGGCTTGATGAACTATGGGCTGTTTCTAGTGCATCGCTATAACGGTTATTCGTTTGGGGTGCCATTGCAAAGTTTGATGCCCAGCAGTCCTTTAGTGAAGGAATATCATTATTTGTGGAATATGGTACAAGCCTATATGGACGTGACTTCCCCGATGCCGGACATTCTTGTTTTGGAGGAAGCCCGTGAGCGCGACCCCACCACCAAAGCCTTTGATGATAAGGGCTTGCGCGGCACGACCTTCGGTGTCGCTATTACGAAAAAGACAGCTGCAAAAAATGTGAAACAGGACGCTTTACTGAGAGATAGTCGAGACAGCCACTTTTGGCGCAACATGAGTGATGAAGATTTTGATCAAATCTTAAAGGCCATCGCCAAGAGCCAATAATGTATTAGTAAACAGCGACACAGTAAGTACCTATGATGAAAATAAAAGCGCAGGGATGCCGTTTTTAAGCAGATTTTAAGGAAGAACATGAGCGCATCGTTAGAGCAACTTGATTATAGTGAGACGGCTTACCGAAGTGATAAACCGATAGCAGAACGTGCTGTGCATCCTATGGGCTTATGGGAAGGTTTGGCTCGCCAAGGCACACTATTACCTTTGACTCAGCCAAGTGAAAAGGTTTCGACCACGGCTATTGCCGATATGACGCCATCTGAATATCGAAAGGTTGACCAAGATCCAGAAAATAAACATAAAGGATTTTTTTGGACGGAAACGAAGCTATCGCAAGAAAAACTAAGTACTTGGACGGCAATTTACTTATACGCATCTGGATTGGGGAAAATTGTGTGCCAGTTTTTCTTCCCAATCTACTTACTGGTTTATTTTTTCTCTATTCTATTTTCAGATGTATCCTTTTCTGAATCAATAGATGTACTGTTCTATCCTATTGTTTATGTTTTTTTGCCGTGCTGAGTTATTTGGGGGCAATTCGAATTGATGAACCGAGGTTATTTTACTCCTTGGTTTCTCAAGGCCAAGAAGCATTATGAACTGAATCGCAAGACGGGCATGGTGACTCTTTTTAAAGGCAGCGGTAAAGCCCTATTTAGCCACCCGTTTCATGAGTTTGATTGTATTCTCACATCCAGCCCGACTCCTCAGGGTGTAATGAATTACGGGCTGTTTCTAGTACACCGCTATAACGGTTATTCCTACGGTGTACCGCTGCACAGTTTGATGCCGGGCAGCCCATTAGTGAAGGAATATCATTATTTGTGGAACATGGTACAAGCCTATATGGACGTCACTTCCCCGATGCCTGATATTTTGGTGCTGGAGGAAGCCCGTGAGCGCGACCCCACTACTAAAGCTTTTGACGCTCAAGGCTTGCGCGGAACGACCTTTGGCGTCGCTATTACGAAAAAGACAGCTGCAAAAAATGTGAAAAAAGGCGAACTGAGAAATCCTAGAGACAGTCATTTTTGGCGCAACATGAGCGATGACGACTTTGAACAGACCTTGAAAACCATCGCCAAGAGCTAACAGCATAGAACGAAAAACGTTTGAAAAACACTCCACAATAAAGTCAGTAAAGAGTAGAATATTCAATGATTAATTCGTCTGTTTTTTGTCATTTAAACATGTTAAGGAAAACACTATGGGTAATGCAGTAAAAGTGGGTGATATTGGCTCAGATCATGATGGATTTTTCCCCACGCCAGTGGTGTCGGGATCGGGCACGGTAAAAGGTGATGGTGTCCCCTTAGCCAGAGTCGGCGATCCACTCTTGCCGCACATCAAACCCCAGCATCCGCCTCATGGGCGAAAAATTTCGGCAGGTTCAGGCACGGTATTTATCGATGGCAAAGCGGCGGCCCGCAGTGGTGATGCCGTCGATTGTGGCGGCACAGTATCGGGCGGTGGCACCGTTAATATCGGTTAGCCGTTCACTTAGCCACTAGTGTGGGGCTAAGACGGTTAGTCGACTGACCGTCATAAATTAACTCGAAAAGGATAACGAGTATGGTTAACTCATCTGAGTCTATGACAAAACAGGGAAAGACCTATCAGGCTACCACTGAGAGCCTATTCACCGATGTGACACTCTGTCTATTAGACGATACAGCCTTTATTTATCTCGAATAATCTCACTAATATGTTATTTAAACGTTTGTTACTTTGTATAAGATTGAAGTGATTGTGTATAAAAATCACCGATAGTGAATGACAGAGTAGGCGATCCGTTTCTTTGCCCTTAACATCATAGCTAGCTTGATTGTTGATAGGTGACAATAGGGTGATGTTATTGCTTAGGGATTATAGTTTGAGGGATTAAATCGGTGATGTGATGTTGAATAAAATAAAAAACAATGATGATGGTTTTTTTGAAAAGATGATAAGAATAACGACATGCTTAGGCTTTTCATTGGCTGAGGGATCTTTCTTCGCTAAAGGCTTTTTATTAGCTAAAGGCTTGTTATCCACTCGGGGGTTATCGAGCCAAATAAGCATGCCCTTAAAAAGCCGCGATGGCACCCATAAGGGAATAAATTGGCGCTTGAGTTGGCCGCAGACATCTTTAAAGCATATCGATATTTTGGCTAAGCGCTATACACCTTCTTTTCGTTTACCGACCGACAGCATCAGTCGACTTTTTCTTAGGCAAGCTAATCTAGATAACGGTCGCGCTGCTTCCTTAGCGGTGGAAAATAAGCAGGGTGATTATTATTTTGAAAACAGCGCTTTTCATCAAGAGGACCAAGTTCAAGCTGCTCTGTCTCATGACATTTTATTTGATGAGCATTTGGTGACGCCTTGCTTTAATCGTCGTCATGTGACTTTTCCTCCACGTGCCGTCATTGATTTTTATCGCTCAAGTGATCCTGAAAGTCGAATACAAAGTTATTCCACAGCATCTTATCATCAAGATTTATGTCGGCTCGACAATTCTAATAGTGCAGCAAAGGCGCTTGAGCAAGTGAAAATGTCGCGATTAAATCCATGCCCTATACCAGACAATGGTAAGCCTGAGGCTGGCGTTGCTAATCCATCCATGTTGACAGCTGATACCTTTGAAGCGTTTTCATTTCACCAAGGCTTACAGGTGAATAAGCAAGCCTGTGAATATGTGGACAATCGGACTGGGCATGTCATTGCTTGGCAGCAAGAGTTTAGCCTTGCAGGTTTTATTCCCTTGGTGTTTACACGTTTCTATTCATCGGGAGCGATTTTACCTCAGTTAGCGTCACAGCATTTGACCTCAGGTGTCGATAAGCCTGAGGGGTTATTAGGCAGAACGTGGTGGTGTAGTTGGGATGTTTGTTTATTGATGGAATCTGGACAGATCCGCTTTATCGACGAGACAGGTACAGAAGCCTGTTATGTGTTTCCGATTGAAGGCCAAGAAGTGCGTAGCTTAACACTCCCTGCTTGGCGCTTACGCCGAGAACAGGGCCGCTATCATATGCGGCATGTGAGTGGGTTAACGTATGGTTTTCATGTCAGTGGCTTTCATATGGGGGCGTCAAATCGTTTGTTATTATCTGAAATTGCGGATAATAATGGCAATAGCATTCACTTTATTTATCAGCAAGGCTTATTAACGTGGGTATTATTGAGTGATGATCGTTACATTCAAGTGAGTATGCAAGAAGGCTGTATTAAGCAGCTAGTATTAACCGATGAGGGGAAAAAGCCACTAAAAACCTTAGTGAGTTTTAGCTACAATACCAGTTTGCAACTTGTTGAGGCGAATGCCCCTGCGACTCACCAAGTTTATTATGAGTATGACAAACGAGACTGCTTATTAAAAACAGCTGATACTTCAGAGCCTTCAGTTGATTCAGAACCTTTAATCAGCTCGAGGCAGTCATGGGTGCAATATACTTATGATGATAAGGCGCGAGCATTGTCCCGTCTGGGGGCGGATGGCTTAGGCCACGCTCAATTTAGCTATGATGATGATAATTTGATTATTTATCATAAAACCAGCCATAAAGGTATTGTTTGTTATCATCGAAATCAACAAGGCCAAATGGTGAAGTGGATTGATGCTAAAGGGGGGATCACTTCTTTCGAATGGCAAGCCAATCAATTAACGAGTCAGATTAATCCGCTTGGTGAGCGAACCCGCTGGCATTATGATGCTTGGGGCCAAGTGTGTGACGTACTTCATCATGATAACAGTCGATATTGTTATACCTTTAATGACAATGGAAAGTTACTCTCGGCCATGGATGCCGCGGGAAGCACATGGCAATACACCTATAATAAAAAAGGCAATTGCATTCAAACGCTATTACCTTCTCAAAAAGCCATTTTTTATCAATATAGCCGCCGAGGACAGCTGGCTTGGGTTATTCATCAAGACGGCTCACAGATTGGTTTTCATTACCAAGTAAACGGTCAGTTAAGTGAAATTCACTTGCCACAAGACATGACTCAATTACAGTTTGAGTATGACGAATTTGGTCGGCTTATGTCACAACAATGGCAAGTCGATAAAGTGTCTGTTAAAGCGCAGTATTGGTCTTATAAAGGGCAATCCCTTAATCCCGAGACTTGGACGAGATTTGATTATTCACAGTGTCATTTTCAATATAATCATGCAGGCAACCTCATTAAATCAAGTGGATTTTCAGCGCCGAATATGCTTAATCGTCAGAGTGGAAAGGCGAATTCCCCTCCAAATCAGCGTAAACAATTTGCCAGCGGCATTCAGCGATTTACCTACGGCGCGTTTGCCTGTTTGCGAAAGCATGACAGCTCTGAAACAGCCTTGAAACAGGCTCCAAAAGTGCAATATGGTTACCATGGGCAAGGTCAGTTGCTGGGGATGAAGAGCGATAGCAGCCATTGGTGTTATCGTTTTAATACTTCAGGAGAGATTAGCGCGTTAATGTATGGTGATGGACGCAAAGTGCAGTTTGAATACGATGCCTTAGGCAGGCTTTCACAGCGTACAGCCTTAGATGGGACCCAGCTGCGGTTTTATTACGATGTATTAGGCCGTCTCATTCAAAAGCAAGCGCTTAAGCCTTCAAAGCCATTATCGTCAAGAACGAATATCAGTAGTATTAGCTATACGGTGATGAATAATACCTTCTTCGATTATGATGCCAGTTCACAGCTGATTAAGGTGAGAACCGATGACAATCGCAGCCAAAAAATGTGCGTAGAATATCAGTTAGATGCCGATGGTGGAGTCGTCAAGGAACGCATCAATGAGTGCATCGGCGGTGAGTATTTAAGCCCGCTATTTTTCAAACAAATGGGTTGTGAGAATAAAGAATTGATTGATTATTTTTCTACTGCAACAGTGGCTCAGAATACAGGGTTAATCACGCAAACGTTAAGGGCTCAAGAATCGCAATCTACACGTTTTTTTGAGCGTGATCCTATTACATTACAACAAACATTATTGAATGCAATGGATAGCCTGCATGAGAATAAATCGAGCCTTCAGCGCGAAGAGGCGTTTTTATCAGAGCCGCTTGTGACCGATGAAATCAGTCTTGCTTTGGTCGATAAGCGTTATGCCAATAGTGTGCAAGTTATCGCTAACAGCGCCTATCGGTTTGATGTGGCTGGTCGCGTGCGTGAAAAAGTGGTCAATCATATCGATCTTAGCCCAAAACAAACGCAATATTTTTGGGATGAAGAAGATAAGTTGCTGGCGGTATTATTACCTACGGGCGATAGCTGGCGTTGTCATTATGACGGTTTAGCAAGGTTGATTGATTTAGAATACGTGCAAAGCCGTTGATATCATTTAAAATGAAGGCAAGCCCTGTGGTTGACCTTTACAGGGCTTGTTTAATGTACTCAATGGCTTAAATCTCAAATAACATGTCGGTGCGGATAATATATTTGCTGCCTCTGGTCACTTTATCTGAGCTGTGAAGGCAATGCAGTGGATGCATACCATGAGGAAAGCACAGCACTCCGCCAGCGGGTGTATGAATATCAACAATATTTGCCTGCTCCAACACGCGAGTCGGCTTGCTGGGATCATTTTTATCTATCCAAAACTGCGTTGCACCGCCTTCAAAATCATCATTGAGTAAGATCAGAAATGTCATTTGGCTCCAGCGATCCGGGTAAGCATTGGCCACCAATTCGTCATCAATGACGCGGCTTCCGGGCCAAGATCCATCAATGTGGGTTTTGAAAAAATCCCCTTCCTTATAGCGATAAAAGCGAAAACGCCCATTGAGTCCCAGTGGTTTCTTGCCCTGATAATGAGTTGCAGCGTGTTCAACGAGGGTGCTGACACGATCCCAAATAAGCTGATCTGTGGCTTCATCAACAACCCAAGTGACATTGTGATTGTGTCTGACTTCTCGGGGTAAGGATACCGCGGCATCGGGCAAGTAACCTAAGGCTTCAGTATAATCGATGAGGCGCTGACACTCGGCTTTGGATAATACATTCAATAATTGAAAGCCACCGGGAACTCCTATGTTTTCGACCAATTTAACAGGTTTGTTGTCCTGTTCGCTTAGCTGAATAGGATCGTTATCACTGTTGCCCCAAGTGGGCAGAGAAGGATTTTCAGCCCCCGGTTCATATTTGACGACAAAAGCCTGCTCTGGCTTGGTGGTGTTGACTGCTGTCATGCTAAGCTCCTAATCTAACCTGAACTCGGAATAATGAGTTCAGGTTTATTCATTCATTGACTGTCATTAACTGACTGTTATTAATTGGGCTTGGGCGAACTGTCTATGACCCTCTGCCGAGCCATGAAAACCATAGCCACTTTGTTTGGCACCAATCCATGGGGCGTCGCCTCCAGCGCCCACACCACTATTGACGGCAACCATGCCGGCTTCTAATTGGTTGGCAACGTCATTGGCGCCTTGTGCGCCAAAAACAACCGCGCCTAAGCCAAATTCAGAATCATTGGCACGAGCGATTGCGTCATCAATGTCATTAAATTGGGCGATGGCAATCACAGGACCAAAGGTCTCTTCTCGCTCTATCAGCATGTCAGCTGTAATGTCTGCAATGACGGTAGGTTGAATATAGGGGGCTTGTTGCTCTGTTGAACCTAATAGGAAGCGAGCACCTTTTTGTTTGGCATCTTCAAGGTGAGTCACCACTTGTTGATGTTGCTTGAGGTTTATCAGCGGGCCGATATTGACGCCCATTTTATCCCAAGGCCCGACTTGATAACGCATGGCGATTTGAGTGACTTTGGCTTCAAATTGTTTAGCGATCCGTTGGTCGACGTAAATACGTTCGGTTGAGGTACACATTTGCCCGGCATTTTCGACGCTACTGGCCACCGCAAAGCCTGCCGCCGCATCGAGATCGGCATCATGCATGACAATCATGGGATCGTTTCCGCCCAGCTCCATCACTAATCTTTTTAGTGACTGAGCGCCGCGCTGCATGATGTCAATCCCTGCGGCTTTTGAGCCGGTAAAGGCAATCAAATTAACAGGGCTTTCGACGATGGCTTTGCCTAACTGGGCATCACCAAATACAATTTGCAACAGATTTTCGGGCAAAATCTCGTTGATGTATTCAATGAATGCTTGGGCGATCAGCGGTGTTTCTTCTGATGGCTTAAAAATGACAGCATTACCCGCAATGAGAGCGGGCACCAATAAATTACACGCCATGGCCAGAGGATAATTCCAAGGCGAAATGACCGCAGCGACGCCCAGTGCTTGATAGTGAATATGGGTATTGCGTCCTATGTTACGTGGTTCCAAGGCATTAGCGGCGGCCTGAGAAATAGCTTCCCCGACGTATATTGCGCCCATGACTTCACCACTAGCGCGGCGAATATCTTTGCCCATCTCACGGCTGAGTAACTGAGCGAGTTGATTTTGATGCGGTTGAGCCTGTGCAAAGGCTTGGCTGACGATGCGAGCACGTTCTTGCAGTGGCTGCAGTGACCACTTTTTTTGTGCCTGTTTAGCCTCGCTGACATGGCTTGGAATATCCGCTATGGGCGTGATAGTCACTGAACCGATGGGCTCACCATTACTGGGATTATATGAATATAATTGTGCTGTCATTTGTTTAACCTATTCATTAACTATATGGGTGTAAAATAACGTCATTTTGAAAATGTCGCGGACGTGTATCGACAATCGGCTGTTTAATCAAAAAGGAGTATGCTTCTAAATTCAATACTGTTTCGCTCGCTGTGTTTAGCGTTTAAAAGCCGAACAGAGCTGTGAGGCACTCCCGGTACCGCTTGATGATCATCACTGTCATAAACTTTAAAAATCAATGCTTCGTCTGATGTCATATTAGGGTAGTAATACCAGCGGTGATTTTCATGGTGTGAATACAAATGTTTGATTAGCTGCAGCGTAAATGATATCGGCTGCAGTTAATATCGGCGCATATTGTTGACGGGGAGGTGATGTCGTTATTGTCATGGTCATATTGGCCTCCTAATCAGGTATAAACTTGTTGAATGGGGTCAGCTTAATCAATAGGTGATACAATATAAAACAAATAAATAATGTTTAGGGTACAAGTATGAGTGGTATCAATAGGCTGGAGTTGAAACAACTAAGGTTATTAGAGGCATTATTGGTGCAAAAGAATGTCTCTAAAGTGGCTGCTAAAATGGGCTTGACTCAACAAGCCGTGAGTGAGCAACTTAAAAAAATGCGCGATATTTTTAATGATGAACTCTTTATTCGCAGCAGTTATGGAGTGATCCCCACCGTTAAGGCTGAGGCACTGGCAGAGCCGATACAGCAGATTTTATCGCAGGTGGAAGCCTTATTTGAACAAGCAATATTTGATGCTAGCAAACTCGATCAAGTGTTTACCATTAGCAGCAGTGATTATGCCATGCTGGTGATTTTGCCCGATCTATTGAGTCACATTGCCTTGTTAGCCCCTAGATTAAAAATAATAGTAAGAGAATTTGAGTCAGATAATTTAGAAGCGTTAATGGCGTCAGGCGCCATTGATCTCGCGTTGACTTTTCCAGAGTTCATCCCTAATAACTTGTTGTCTGAAACCTTGTTTACTGAACGACATGTGTGTGTTTGTGCATCGAATTCAACTTTAGCCAATAAAACACTTTCGTTGAAGCAATTGGCATTATTACCGCAAATTATCGTGTCTCCTTCACGGGCTAATTTAAAAGGCTCCCATGACTTATGGTTTTCAAAGCGGGGTTTAAAACGCAACATTGTGATGTCCTTGCCGAGCTTTTCTGCGGTGCTAGCCTGCGTCGGCGCCACCGACAGAGTCGCGTTTATCCCCGCTCGGTTATTGCCAAACGAGCAGGTGAGTGTGATCCATTTAGAGGAAAACCCGCCCAGCTTTGAAGTGATCCAAGCTTGGCATCAACGCTCAAAGCGTGATCCGGTACTCAAGTGGATGTTAGCGAAGATGCGCGAAGCTATCGAAGCGCATTAAAACATTATGTTTTCCTTCCCCGAATTCAATTTCAAGTACACATAATGACTCAAGCCCGCTATTTTTATAGGGATTAAGTGATTAGCCTTGATTTATTTGTTGAATAATGATTAATTTATGTTTGATAAAGCATCTTAAGCCATCAATTAGTTAACGTATGTTGTACTGATATGACCGTCACAAAATGTTCACAGAATGGATCTTCAGTGGGTTTTTGTTCATTGAGCTATGGATGCTCCTCCGCTTTTATAAAAAGTAATAACAGTTAATAACAAGGAAAAATTATGTTCATGGATATGCCCCCCGTTGTCGATACCAATGTTCCCGCCGCTATTGAAGTGCTTACGATAAGCGCCACATCCAATGTGGCAGTAACACCCCTTAATACTACGTATTTATTAATGAACTCTCCCACTAAGCCTAATGCTATTGCATTGAGTGCCATGAGCGTCAGTTTTCCAGTGCCGTTGGGTGGTGGGGGTCAACCAGGATCAGGTGAAAATGTAAAATTTGCGTTATTAGAGGGTGAAGGTTGGCTGTCGCCAGTGCCGTTGGGTGGTGGGGGGACTAGTGAACCTGAATTATTAACTATATCTATTTGTTAAGGTGTCATTATGGATGTATTTGTTGTCTTGCTGGTCGGTTTAGGTTTGATCAGCTCAGGAGTGATTTATTTTGCCAATAAAAAGCCAGTGTTATGGTTAGGGGCCTTTGTGGCGAGCGGTGTATTGGCGTTAACTATCGTGATTGGGGTTTTATTTAAGGAGTATTACTGGTTAGGTAACATAGGTCTGGGAGTGGCGTTATTCGCGAGCGTGCTTATGTGTCGACGCTTTCCTAATTGGGCTTATTTAATTGCCATACCCGCTGTGATGAAACTCGTGGATGTACTGTGGTTAAATGAGTATTTGTTAACTCAAGTGCCTAGCTGGGCCTTTTATTTGAGTTATATCGGCTACGACGTGTTGGTGATGGCCTTGATTTGGTATCGCGGCCCCATTGCTAAGGTTTTAAAACTAAAGGTGCATTATCAGCGTTTCGCTCAGGAATATTTATTGCTGGGCGTGTATGGCTTGTTTGTATTGACCAATTTGATGACGGGCATGGAAAACCTTATTCGTCATGATTTACTGGGCAGTGTTTTTGTTGGTTTTGAACCAAGGCTTTTTTATGATTTATATCGTTATGTACGTTTACCGATTAATATCGCTGAGATGATAGTGCTAGTGATGATCAGTTATTTTGCAGTAAAGGCGGGGATGAGCCAAAAACAAAGAATTAAGGGAGTAAGGCTGTGACAGAGTTAAAGAGTATTGCGAAGCGCTTTGATTTAAGTGTGGCTGAGCTAGCGAAAATAATGGAAGTGAAAGAGGGGGAAGTGAGCCAGTGGCAATTGGGTACGAGCGAACCTTCTACACGCAAGTTATGTAAGCTATTTGGCTTTATCAGTCGCCATTATTTAGTACAGGACTCATCGAATGAGGAATTTATGATTGGCCGTGATGATCAGCCTGCTTTTAATCCTGATTGTGAAGACAATGCGCTCATGCCTGAACTGAGCCAAGAAGAGAATGAGAAAGTACGCACTAAGCTTAATCAGGTGACCTCAGTGACCAATATGTTACTGCTATTGACTGATGGAAATGCGTTACATCACGGTAGCTTAAGCTTTATGTCAGATGCCTTGTTAGAGATGAAACAGATTTTAAAAACCTGATGTGGTTTGTCTGTTCACTCTTTATGTAATCAAAAATCGACGCCTCATCAACGTCGGTTTTTTGTTTTATTGCACTAAGGTTAGCGTAATAAATTCTTCGATTTTTTGCTTTGTTCGGCGCTGATGTCTTGTATATCGACCTTCATGGCGCTGGCGTATTCTTCAACTTTGACCGTGCATAAATTGAGAATGACAAGTGTAGAAAATAGCGCCATTTTTATTTTGTGTCGAACACGAGTACACTGCTTAGCATTATTTTGTATCGATTAATCTATTTGAGCCTGCTTTGAGTCAACTTCCTGTTTTTGATTTACTGAGCGATTTACGCACCGCTTTTAGCCAACATAACCAAGTGATCCTTGAAGCCCCAACGGGCGCGGGTAAGTCTACCGCGTTGCCGTTAGCCATGCTTGATTGGCCTGAAATAACGGGCAAAATTATCATGCTAGAGCCAAGACGAGTCGCCACTAGAAGTGTGGCGCGCTATATCGCGGCTCAGCGTTATCAGGTCAATGGTAAGGCCTTGGGGGAAGAAGTGGGCTATCGGGTGCGGGGGGACGCGCAGTCTAGCGCTCGAGTGAAACTTGAGGTAGTGACCGAAGGTATTTTAACCCGCATGATCCAGCAAGATCCCGAATTAGCAGGGATCGGCATGATTATTTTTGATGAAATTCATGAGCGCCATCTCACCACTGATTTAGGCTTAGCCTTGGCCTTAGAGGTGCAGCAGTCTTTTCGAGAGGATTTGGCCATACTGGCGATGTCAGCAACGTTGTCGGGAATGGCATTAAGCACTTTGATGCCCGAGGCTATTTCGCTTAAGAGTGAAGGCCGCAGTTTTCCGGTGGAGGTGATTTATCAGTCTATCATAGGGACAAATTCACAGCGTTCACAACCTTGGCTTGAGCCCATGGGGGCCGCGATTGTGGCTTTGCTTGAGGCGAGTGCGAGTACGCCTGACAGGCTACCTTCTCATAAATCCAACGCCTTTTTAGCCCAAGTGACATCTTTTGAGGGGTTAGCTGATAAGAGCTTACTGGCCTTTTTACCGGGGCAAAATGAAATTAGGCGTTTGCAGACTTATCTCGACGCGAGGCTCGATCATCGCCAATATGTTATCTGCCCTTTATATGGCAGTTTACCGCCTAAAGCGCAAGATCAAGCGATTGCGCCAGCAGCGAAAGGCGTGCGAAAAATCGTATTAGCCACCAATGTGGCCGAGTCGAGTTTAACCATTGAAGGCATTGGCATGGTGGTGGACTCAGGGTATCAACGACAAGCCATTTTTAATCCTAAAACGGGGACGAGTAAACTCAGTTTAAAGCGCATTAGCCAAGCCTCGAGTGCTCAGCGAAGTGGTCGTGCGGGACGGTTATCCAACGGCTTGGCATTGCGTCTTTGGGGCCAAGAAGAGCAAGGCCGCTTGGCCAAAATGGATTTAGCAGAGATTGAACACAGTGAGCTGACAAATTTGGTCTTCGACTGTGCCTATTGGGGCGTCAAGGCGGTGAACGAATTACCTATGCTCACAGTGCCTAGCTCGCGCAATGAAACCTATGCATGGCAATTATTGCAAAAATTGGCGCTGGTGGATAATGACCATAAAATGACTCCTCATGGGCGCAGCGCATATGAATTAGGTTGCGATCCCCGCTTGGCTCATATGATGCTCAAAGCCAAGACGTTAGCACTCAAAAATAGTGATGCTGAGTTAGTGGGTCTTGCCTGTGTGTTGGCTGGAGTGCTGAGTGCCCGTGGGCGAGTCGGCATGAGTGTCAATATATTGGATCATCTAAAAGCAGCATTAATGGGAGAGGCGGCGCAATTTAGCAAGCAGTTTGTGCGCAAACTGAATGTAAAGACGGTGAGTTTAGACAATGTGATTGTTCATGCCACTCCATCCAGTGTGGCTTTCTTGTTGGGGCTGGCTTATCCTGACAGAATTGCAAAAGCCAGAGGCAATAAAGGTTACCAACTGGCAAATGGCACAGGGGTGGAATTACCCGATAACGATCCTTTAACCCAGTCGCCTTGGTTAGTGATTGCGGACTTTCAAGAAGGTGCGCAAACGGCTGGGCGGGTGTATTTAGCGGCGCCTTTCCCTGTGGCGTTGTTAACGCAGCGATTGGGTAAAGGAGACCATAATACGACAGATATAGCATTAAGCCATGATCTTTCTTTTTTGGTATCGTCGATTAATTATTGTGCATGGAACGAAGTAAAAGGCCGCTTCTATTCAGAAGATAGACGCTATATCGATAAGATTTTACTCAGTAAAACCGCTGGTTCAAAGCCCGAACGTACGCAAGTCATACAGACATTGTTAGTACAAATTCGCAGCAAAGGGCTGCAAATGTTGCACATGAATGATAAGGTGCGGCAGCTACAATATCGCATGAAACTGGCGATGATACTGGATACGAGCGAAGATTGGCCAGATATATCTGATCATCGTTTGTTAGAAACCTTAGAGATTTGGTTGGCACCTTACTTAAACGATGTAAGCAGTTTAAGCCAATTAATGAAGCTTGATTGCTATCAGCTGCTATTGAATGGCTGTTCATGGCAGCAACAGCAAAGGTTGGATACGCTGTTACCCACTCACTGGCCCATGTTAACCGGCACGCAGGTGGGTATTGACTATGATGATACTGGACGTGCGACCTTAAGTGTTCGTTTACAAGAAGCGTTAGGCATGAAAGAGAGTCCACGTTTGGCTCAAGGCAAGCTGGTAGTGACGATGGCCTTGCTATCACCGGCAAGACGTCCTTTGGCGTTAACGGCAGATTTAGCGAGTTTCTGGCAAGGACCTTATGTAGAGGTCAAAAAAGAGATGAAAGGGCGTTACCCAAAGCATTTATGGCCAGACGATCCTGCTAATACTCAGCCGACTAAATTTACTAAGAAAAAAACATTAAATGCTCAGAAGTAATTTGGATAGACGATGAAAACGAAAGCGAGCGGAAATACAAAAGATGTGGTACCTCAGAAAAAAGGGGCTAAAAAAAGCACGACGACTAACAGTAAAAAGCCAAAACGTAAAGGCTCGCTCGGAGCGGGTCGAAAAATGTGGTCCATGTGCTGGAAACTAGGCCTTATTGTCGTGGCGATAGTCAGCCTTTATTGTATTTATTTAGATCAAATCATTGCCAATAAATTCGAAGGGCAAAAATGGCATTTGCCTGCACAAGTTTTCAGTCGTTCAATGGCTTTGTATCCTGGTGCGGCAATTAGTCATAACCAATTATTGTCTGAGCTGAAATTATTGGGCTATCGTAAGGTGGCCAATCCTCGCCAAGTGGGTGAATTTTCAGCATCTAAAACCAAGATAGATTTATGGCGACGACCTTTTTTACATCCTCAGGGTCAGCAACCTGCTCAGCGTGTGATGATAGCATTTAATACACGAGGTGTGAGTTCAGTCGCAAGGCTGAGCGATCATCGCCAATTAGCTGTTTTTCATTTAGAGCCAGTGTTGCTCGATCGTATCATTACTGGTGATGGGGAAGACCGATTATTTGTGCCCAAAGCACAGATCCCACAGCCCATTATCGATGCATTAATTTTGACCGAGGATCGTACTTTTTATGAGCATTACGGCGTGAATCCTTTTGCCATTGTGCGTGCGGCAATGGTAAATATTAGTGCGGGGCATACGGTACAAGGTGGCTCGACATTAACCCAACAGTTAGCGAAAAACTTTTTTCTATCGAGTCAGCGCTCGTTAACCCGTAAAGTGCGCGAAGCCTTGATGGCGATTATTATCGATTTTCGCTATTCAAAAGATGCCATTTTAGAGGCTTATCTTAACGAAGTGTATATGGGACAAGATAAGGCGCGAGGGGTACATGGGATGGGACTCGCATCGCAATTTTATTTTGGTCGCCCCATTGCCGAGCTGACTTTGCCCCAGCAAGCTTTTTTGGTGGCGGTGATTAAAGGGCCTTCTTACTATAATCCTTGGCGCTCTCCTGAGCGTGCACAAGCGCGTCGAGATTTAGTCTTACGTTTGCTGATGGATGCAGGAAAGTTAACGGTGCCCCAATATAAGGCCGCAGTGGAATCGCCGCTTGGACTGCGTAAATCGGATAAACCTGTTCATCAAAAGTTACCGGCTTTTTTTGCCGTTGTGAAGCAAGAACTGAATGATAAGTACGGCGGTGCATTACTAAAGCGCTCTGGGATTAAGGTGTATACGACCTTAGATCCTATGGCTCAAAAGGCGGCTGAAAAAGCAGTCAAAGACACCATGAAGCGCTTGAGTAAAAATGATAAATCATTGCAAGTCGGTATGGTCGTCACGGATAAGTATGCCGGTGGCATAGCGGCTATGGTGGGTGACAAAGTGCCGGGGTATCATGGTTATAATCGCGCTGTTGAAATAAGACGCCCTATAGGCTCTTTGATTAAACCTTTTGTTTACGCCACAGCCTTGAGTGAAGGTGATAAATACAACTTAGCCACCCCACTGAAAGATCAGCCTATTACCCTTAAAAATGGCCAAGGAAAAACCTGGTCGCCAAAAAATGTGGATAGAAAATATAGTGAACAAGTGCCCTTATTGACTGCATTTAAGAAGTCGATGAATGTCCCTACCGTTAACTTAGGCATGGCCATTGGGGTGAAAAATGTCGGCAACACTCTGAAAACGGCGGGGTGGAGAGATAATGTTTCGCAGTATCCTTCAATGTTACTCGGTGCCGTTAATGGCTCTCCACTCATGGTGGCACAGGCATATCAAACCATTGCCGATAGTGGGCGTTATCGACATTTATCGTCTATTACAGCAGTGTTAGATTCAGATAACCAAGCACTGCCGGTGAGACGAGAAGAGCGAAAACAAGCGATTTCTCCTGCGACCGATTATTTGGTGCAATATGCGATGACGCAAGTGGTGCAATCAGGCACTGCAGCACGTTTAGGTCAAGCTTTTCCGGGGGTGAAGTTAGCCGGTAAGACTGGCACCAGTAATGACTCAAGAGATTCATGGTTTGCCGGTTTTGATGAGCGTAATGTAGCTGCTATTTGGGTGGGTCGTGATGATAATGGTAAAACGGGACTTTATGGCAGCAATGGTGCCATGGCAGTGTATCAAGCCTTTTTAAATAATCGTCCACCGATGAGTTTGCGTATGGCGCCGGTAAGCGGTGTCGTGAATGGGTATTTTGAACGTACATCGGGGATCGCTAAGCAAGATGATTGTCGCAATGTGGTGGCATTACCCGCACTCACAGAGAGTTATCAACCAGCGGCTAATTGTGGTAAGCCCTTATCGTGGTGGCAACGTATTTTGAATTAAATGTTAGATCATGAAGTACAGGGCTGCCGAGCCCTGTACTGTTTAGTTCACACGACTTTTGGTTGAGTGTACAAGAGTATGCGAGAGTAAAAAGAAAGGGATTATTATTTATTTAAAACAATTGGTTAAATAGTATTATTGAATAGTGACGCAATTTATGCGATCCTCAATATTGCTTGAACTTTTTATATTTAATTTTTTGCGAAGGAACGTCATTGTTAATTAAGCCATTTTCAAGGTGTTTGAGTATGGGTGGCTTATCTGTTATTGAGGTATGACGTTTATGAAACCCTTAGCGCCCGCTATAGTATTACCTTTGCTGCTTTCTGGTCAGCCAGTTATCGCTGCACCGAATCAAAATACGCCAGATTTAAAATCAACTTCACAATCAGCACTTAAACCAGAAGTAAAGCCAGAACTCAGTGAGCAGCAACTCTCAAGCGCAATCAGTCATCGCCTTCAAGCTCAGTTGAATGATCCTCAGTTGGCTGAAGAGCTCACTGCATTTTTAATGCAACAAGTACTCACATGGAAAGCCGAAACGCGGGATGTGAAGCAAGCTGATAGTATCATAGCGTATTCTTTTGGTAATCGAATTGATGAGAAAGGTAATAAGCTCCCAGGGCCGATGAATGAGCAACTTGCTGATCTTGTTGTTGATCTCTACAATCAAAACCCTAAACCTGTATATGCACAATGGGAAGTCGCACAGGCAATAGGCGATCGTATTGCCCCTCAGTTTTTATTCTCGATTTATCCTAAAATAGATGCGGGAGGCGAGGTGATTTATTTAAATACCTTGGGTGTTGCCGAGGAAGCGGCGCGTCTTGCAAAAGGCACTAAACAGTTAGGGACGGCGATCGTGGTGGCTTTTTATGATCATAGTCTGCGTGCTGTTAATTTATCACGAGAGGTGGGAATTGATGCATACTCACCTAAAGGATATGCGTTACCGAATCATTATGACGCAGACTCAGGCCAACCTTGGACGCGGAGTCGTGAAGCTTTTATCTTGTATGAAATCAAAACTCGAGCCGCATATGAGGCCGAAGGTTTACTCAAAACAACCGACAGTATTCAATAAATAGATTACTGTACATACAGCGTGTCACTCCAGTAAAAGGGGTGGCCATCAGAATAGGAAGTGACATTTAAATAGCCTTGGTTCTGACCACTAAAATCGAAATAGTGTAGCCAAGCACTGATTTTCTCTCCGGCTTGACACAAGTGTAATTCAGTTAAGTTTCCACATAAATATTCTAAGTGACGGGTTGTTTGAGTAATGCCATTTAAGCTGGCTTGTGGTGAATGACCTTTACCATATTGCAGGACCGCGATGAGTAATTGTGATCCTCCATGAGCGAGTTCCGTCGCCCTTTGTGATTGACCAACATCTATCCATCCAAGTTGACTCGATCCCACTGAGACGATTTCAAAATAGCTAATGCCTCGTTTTCTGGTGCTAATATGGCGTGTATTTTTAGGTAGTAAAGTTAACAATGGAGAGATGGGAAGATTGTTTCCTTGCAAGCTGGGTCGATTTGCAAATTGATTGATGTTAATGATGACGCCATCTTCTATATCAGCGCCTTGGCTGGTGGTGCTAAAAAACAGCATGCCAGTGAGTATGATATAAAGTAAGCGTGATAAAATACTCATGTGTTGCTTCTGCCTCTACCAATAAGATTTGAGCCTACATTTGGGTATAGAGTAGTTTGCTTGAAAACTCAAATTATCTTATGACTGACAGGCCTGTTTGTGAGCTAGTGTGGCAATGAAAAATAATGAGCAATACTCAATAATCTTTGTTCATTTTTTTGGCTCAGTGATAGGTTTTTAAAGAGATAAACAACGGCTGCGGCTAAGGTGATTTGATGTAAATTACTTTGATGTTGGAGTAATAGTTGTTTGCATGCAGCTTCCAATGAACTCATTTTACCTAAGTCTTTTTTATTGGTGCTTTTGCTTTTCAAGCTCAGCTCTTTTTCGGTAAGGGTGTTTATATTTGGCTTATCTGCCGTTTCGGGAAAATCCCAATGACATTGCTCATAAAGATGAAGAAGAAATTGTTTGGATTGTGCTTCTGTCAGTTTATCTTCATTTTTTAATAGGTAGCTTAAGGTGATTAAGTTATGTCCCCAAAAGCCAGGTTGAGTTAAACACGCTTGCAAAACCTTTGGTATATCAGGGGTACCGTGATTTGCTAATAAGGGGGAGTCGCTTGGGGAAGACGGATCCTGTGTTTGATTGTTGCCATAAAAGGTTGAGGTGACAAATTCACAAAATCGTTCGGTGAAGCGTAATATTTGGTTGTTATTTTCAAGTAGCGTAAAGGCTTCATTAAAGGCCAATAAAATAGAAAGATGATGGTTTAAATAAAGGTTAGATTGCAGGCATTCTTTAAGGTAATAGTTGAATACCGTGTCAAAGCCTTCAGTGGAGATCCATTGCTGCATGACAAAGTATGAGTAAGGGTAGAGAGCGTGTTGTAAAACCCAATGACGTCTCTTGATTACCACATCAATACTGCTTGTGTGCTCTAATATTGTTCCTGAAAAATAAGGCTCTTCCATTTTGATAATCATTTTAATGTCTTGCCACTCGGCATTAGGCCAGTCAAAGTGGGATTGTAAATAGTTCAGTGAAAGAAAGCACTTTATGCTGTGCTGCTGATGGATAATCGCGATTCTTTGTAATGCCTCGTCTAAGTACATACTGATCCTATTTTACTTTTATTCCGTTAATTTTCAAATGGTAACATAATGCTAGTGTATAGGCTTAAATAATATGGCCTTTACTTTTTGTGAGGAAAAAATGTTTGTAAATTGACTGGAAAGTCGTCACGTTTGAGCGAGTCTGGATTAATGGTATTGAGTAATTGTCCAGCGGGGGAAATGAGATAAAAGATGCTCCCTCCATCACCAGGGAAATAGACGACAACCTTTTTAAACTGGCCGAATGTAGATATTGATATTTGCGATATAAACACCCCTAAAAAATTGGCCAGTTGACTTGTCTGCTGGCAAGAAGGACATTGTTTTATTACGCTAGCAATGCATGTGGCGTGGTTTGTATTTTGGTAAGACGGACACTTTTCTACTCGTAGCTGACAATCTTGGTATTCAGCCAAACTAAAACTATTCTTAAGAAAGTCCAGTTGTTGAATACTAGCAATGGGTATAGGCATTGCTAATGCTGATAGTGGGTTGACTATAAACAATACTAGCATTAATAAAAAATTTTTTTTATACATGGCTATATGTTTCCTATATCATAATTTTTTTATGGGGATGAAAATATTATAATAAAAAAAGTCATCATTATCAAATGGGTAGAGATTTTGATATTGAGTAAAACCCGCTCTGTAGTATCATTGTACATTCAGGATATTCTGATTAGGCTCTTAACATACCCAGCAAAAATAATGATGCATCATTGAGTGTCACGGGTATAGATCTTTCGCTTTATTTATTTCTTTAATTTTCAAAGAGTAATATCACATTAAGTGACTCATCGTGAATGATGCAGGTAACTTATTGCTTCTGTTGATATTTATGTTTTGTTACTTTAAATATCTTTTAAGGTGACTTATTTTATGCATTGAAGAGAAAAGATAATCTTTCCAAAATGAGTCTAAAATAATAAAAGATAAGGGGTATACAAAACTTAGGGAAATAGACACAATCTTATACTGTGAACAGCAGTCGATGGATATTAAATAAAATAATCGAGGAGAAACATGATGCGATCCACAAGAATGATCAATTTTTTACTCATTCCTTTTTTACTTTTTAGTCAAGCAAGCTTTGCAGCCAAAAGCATCAACAAACAAATGCAATTACAAGGTGATGTATCCTTAAACGTAAAGGTATTACGGGGCAAAGTATTGATTCAAACTTGGCAAAAACATGCCATTAAGGTAACGGGAAGTCTAGATAAATTCAGTGAAGGTTTTGTTTTCGATAAGGAAGGCAATAAAGTGGTTATCGAAGATAAGTTACCTGAAAAAGTGACTGGCGAGAATAAATACGGTTCAGATTTAGTGATAACGGTGCCAGCGTCTCTTAGCCTTACGGTCTTGGGGGTATCGGCAAATTATGATGTGAGTCAGCTGGGTGGAGAGCTCAGCATCGAAACCGTGAGCGGGCATATAAAAGCCGATCAGCTCTCAGGAACCATCTTGTTGCATACGATTTCAGGGGATATTATTACTAAAGGCCTTCAAGGCGACGCAAGTTTAGATACTGTTTCGGGTGCCATAGCCGATTATGATAGCCAAGGAACCATGCGTTATAGCTCAGTGAATGGAAATTTGAGTGCGAATAATCAAGCGAAGAATGTGTTTGTGGAACAGATTTCTGGTAATACGACTTTGCGTTTAACGACGGTGGATAATCTTAGCGTGAAAAGCATTAGTGGCGCTCTTGAATTAAACTTAGACAGTTTAACGAATAGCGCTCATATTAGTAGTGTGAGCGGTGATATTTTTACTCAGTTTTCTAAAATGCCCAGCTGTAATTTTGATATTGATGCAGGGCCAGGTGGTAAGATCACTAATACACTTACTAAAGACAAGCCATCAAAGGAGAAGTATAGACCGAATACTTACTTAAGGTTTATGACTGGGGAAGGGGCGGCAGATTTCTTTGTTAAAAGTATCAGTGGACATATTCAAATAAGAAAACAAAGGCTAATAGAATAATGTTCGTTTTCTATTGAGTCTTACTATGTCAGTCATCAATGCCCGTTATTTTACGGGCATTTTTTGGCTGCTATTAATGTGAGTTGACTGAGCTTATTTCATTTGCTGTGAGATAGCGCCATTCACCTAAGGCTAGGGTAGTATCAAGTTCAATGTCACCTATGGCTTCTCTATGCAGTTTGACAACTTTATTTCCTACCGCAGCGAGCATTCGCTTAACTTGGTGATATTTACCTTCTGTAATGGTTAAGCGGGCTTGATGGCTGCCCAATATTTCTAATCGTGCCGGTTGAGTCAAACCGTCTTCATTATTGAGGGCGATTCCTTGTTTGAAGGTGTCGATTAATTGATCATCAAGTGGATCGGCAACCTCTAACAGATAGCGCTTAATGCACAGTTTTTTAGGTGAAGTGATATTATGAGACCACTGGCCATCACTTGTGAGTAGCACTAGGCCAGTCGTATCAGCATCAAGACGGCCAGCAATATGTAAGTTGTCTACTTTGACCACATCAACGAGTTTTAATACGGATGGGTATTCTTCATTTATGGTTGAGCATAGAGTATCAACTGGCTTATTGAGCATGATAAAACGCGTACCCAATAAGTGAAGCTGTTCTCCATTTAAACAAATTACATGTTCATCTTTAACTTTAAAATCAGAGCTTTTAACTATTTCACCGTTGCAAGTGACATCGCTACGATGCAAGGCTTTTTTAGCTAAAGAGCGGGTTAATTCAGTGGAACCACAGATAAATTTGTCTAGACGCACAATAAACTCAGAATGAAAACATAATGGCGTCATTATACTGATCCTCAAGTCAATTGAAAATGCGAATTTGAATAATACTAATCTGCCTTGATTGGTATAACATCGACACTTAGTGACAAGCTATCAAGTTTTCGGATGACAGTGCATTTTTTATATACACTTGTTTACATACGGCGGATGACCATAATCTAGATAATGTCTTTTTACATTCAATAAATTAATGATGGAACCATTACTTGATTCGGCTATTCTACATGTTGCATTATCGAACGATATTGGCAGTATAAATTGCGGGCTTCAGACTAAGGAATATTGATGAAAAAAATAGTATTAGGAGGTTTATGTGCCTCTTTAATTGTAGGGTTAACGGCTTGTGATAATGATAAACCCGCCCCCGAAATCCCACAGAGCAGACCAACCAATACCGAGACAGTGGTTAAGAAAGTATTGAGTTCAGGTGTGGATTTTTCTAATTTTGATTTATCGGTTCGACCACAGGATAACTTTTATTATTACGTTAATGGCACTTGGATCAAGAATACTAAGATCCCGAGCGATCGCACCAGTATTGGGGCTTTTTATGATTTAAGAGATAAGTCTCAAGAAGATATTAAAACCATTATTGCATCATTAGCAGCGGCAGATAACTTAACTGTCGGTAGTGACGAACAAAAAGTTGCTGATTTATATCGTTCATTTATGGATGTTAACACACTCGATAAATTAGGCGTGAAGCCAATACAAAATGAGTTTCATAAGATTGCTGCGATCAACAGTACCGATGAATTGATGGATTATTTTGCTCACAGCCAAATTATCGGCGGTGTAAGTCCATTAAATTTTTATATTGATATAGATGCGAAAGATTCGAAGCGTTATGTGAGTTCTATTTGGCAAGATGGACTGAGTTTACCTGACAAAGATTATTATACAAATACTGCCCCTCGTTTTGTCAAAATCCGCCAAGCTTTTTTGAAGCATATTGAAACAATGTACACCTTAGCGGGATTGGCGGATCCTAAAGCCAGTGCTGAAAAAGTGCTAGCATTAGAAACCGATCTCGCTGCCAGTCAGTGGGATGTGGTTGATATACGTGATAGTACTAAAACCTATAATTTATATAAAATAACAGATTTACCAAAGCTTGCGCCCGATATTAACTGGCAAGCCTATTTAGCGGCAATGGGCGCATCTAAAGCATCAGATGTTGTGATCAATCAACCCAGTTATATTGAAGGGCTTGGTCAACTCATTAAAACCACAGATTTGGCCACGTGGAAAACTTACCTGCAATGGCAACTTTTATCGAATATGGCGGGCGATTTAAATGCCGCATTGGATAATGAGCATTTTGTGTTTTTTGATAAGGTGTTAAATGGGCAAGAAACGCCGAAACCTCGCTGGAAACGAGGAGTGGATATCGTCAATAGTCAACTGGGTGAAATTGTTGGCAAGGTGTATGTGAAGCGTTATTTTTCGCCTGCAGCAAAAACGCGTATGCAAGAGCTAGTGGAAAATTTGCGACAAGCTTACGGTGACAGTATTGATGCGTTAACATGGATGAGTGATACAACCCAGACCGCGGCTCAAGAGAAATTAGCGCAATTTACGGCAAAAATTGGTTATCCGGATAAATGGAAAAACTATGATGCACTTAAGATAAAAGTGGATGATCTTGTCGGTAATAGTATTCGGGCTAGTGAGTTTGAGCATCAAAACGAAATGTCCAAGCTCGGTGGACCCATTCGTCAATGGGAATGGTTCATGACGCCACAAACAGTGAATGCTTATTATAATCCTGCCATGAATGAAATTGTGTTCCCGGCTGCCATTTTACAACCGCCTTTTTTCGATATGCAGGCTGATGATGCGGTAAATTATGGGGGGATTGGGGCTGTGATTGGCCATGAAATGGGCCACGGTTTCGATGATCAAGGGGCTAAGTTTGACGGCAAAGGCAATATGACGGATTGGTGGACAGAGCAGGATCTTGAGAAATTCACCGAGAAAGGTGAAGCGTTAATTGCTCAATATGATGGTTATTCTATTTTTGAAGGCTTAAATGTCAATGGTAAGTTGACCTTAGGAGAAAATATTGGTGATTTATCAGGGTTAACGATAGCTTATCGAGCCTATAAAAAATCCTTAAAGGGTCAACAAGCGCCTGTTATCGATGGGCTAACGGGTGATCAGCGTTTCTTTATTGGTTTTGCGCAGGTTTGGCGCTCTAAAATTAAAGAAGAAACCATGCGTAATCTTGCGGCAACGGATCCTCATTCTCCTGCCGAATTTCGTTGTTTGGGGGCATTATCTAATATGCCCGCATTTTATCGAACCTTTGGCGTAAAGCCCGATGATGCCATGTATATCCCTCCTGGAAATCGTGTAAAGATTTGGTGATTTTTTGTTCTAACATTGTTTATAGTTAATATAAAGGTCGCCTTGGGCGATCTTTTTTATAAAAAAAATTAAGTTATTATTCAATGATAAAGTATATTTTTTAGCAAAATAAATAAAATTTAATTCAGAGTAGGGGTTTTATTTTGTGTTTAAGGCCTTATATTTTTTATATCGTTATTGCATAAGGACTGCCATGAAAAGATTATTTAAAACGTCTTTTATTTTCTTATTTTTATTATCGGCTCGAACTGGCTTTGCACAAACACCTCATATTGTGGGAGGGAGTGAGACGGAAAGTATTCCTTACTCAACCTCCTCTTTCGTTTCAACAGATTTTTCTGAGCTTATCGGCATCCCATCAAAACACTATTCATCCCCCATTCAACCCTACTCCGATTTAACGCTTTTATACCATCAAGCTTCCCACACCAAGCAAGACTTAGATACGCTTCTTAGCAGTATTAGTGCGGCGACCCAAACCCAAGCGATAACGGCCCCGTTAAAAAGTGTCGAGCGAGCACAAGCAAAAATCCACAATAAATTGGAGGGTGATGGAGCAAAGATCACAGACTTAGCACGTGGTAGTTTAGTGGCTGATAATGTGAATGCGTTAATGCGTGCGTATCAAGCGCTGATTGCTCAAGTTGAGGTAGTGGGAGTCAAAAATCGCTTTGCTGTGCCTAAAGCGTCGGGTTATCGGGATTTAAACTTGCTGGTAAAATTACCGAAATCAAACATGATCTGTGAAGTCCAGCTGCACCTTAGACAGATTGCCGATATTAAAAGTGGTCCCGAACATCAGACTTATCAGCATATACAGAATATTCAAGCGAGGGCTAAACACGCTCAAAGAGCATTGTCAGAATTTGAATTGGCTAGCATTACTCAACTTAGGCAAGATTCTTTTAAACTCTATCAAAAAGCATGGCTGAATTATAAGCGTATGTGTGATGTACGCCTGTTACCCGTTGCAGCCGCGTAGTCGTCTCAACCCCAAATGGGTTGAGAAGCAGGTTTTCGGGTTACTTAAATCCGTTGAAGCGGTGTGTTTCAGCGTCGCTCTTCAAGTGGCTTGGGTGTATACCCAAGCTATTTAGGTATATACTACTCGCTAAATTGATGCATGAAATATGATAACCCCCTAATGAATGAAATCATTGAGCAACTGCAAAGCTTAAGTGAAACCGTGCCAGTGCCATTGGAACTACCGACATTTGAGCAATTGGTGGAGGTAGAAGAGCAAATTTTAATTCCGTTGCCTATGGATTTAAAAGAATACTTGCTCGAAGCCAGTGATGTTATTTATGGTTATTTAGAGCCTGTTACTGCTAGCGATCCTCACTCTCATACCTATTTACCCGAAGTGACGAGCTACGCTTGGTCTATTGGTATGTCGAGGGAATATATTGCTATTTGTCAGCAGGGAGATAGCTTTTTTTGTATTGATCAACAAAGCCAAGTCATGCTGTGGAGTGAGGGCGAAGTCCAAGAAGAGATCTGGGAGTCTCTCTGGCAATGGGTCGAAGAGGTTTGGCTGCAAACAAATAATTAAATGAATAATATTGGAAAGTAAATAATGGCTAAAGATGTAGGCTATAACGCCTTAGAAATGCAATACCTTCGTCACTCCTTGGCGTTGACTACCGCTCAAGTGGCTGAATTAGGTAAGGGATCGGAAGCTGATGTGATTGCATGGGAAGCAGGTGAAAAGCCCGTTCATATACCAGTGCAAAAGAAGTTATTAGAGATAGATGAAACGATTGAAATGCAAGTGCTTAATACTTGTGATGGTATTGAGGCTTTATTCGAGAAAGAGCCTAAACGTCGATTAAGTTTTGTTGTTTACCCGACCCAAGCGTTATACGCTCAGTATAATTCGGAGTTTTTAGGCGCTCTACCTTTTAATGAGCTTTACAATATGTCTGCTTGGCGCATAAAAAAAGAATGCAAGTTAATGCTTGAGGTTGACGTTACTTTAGTAGGGCTGGAACTTGAGTCTTACAAAGCTTTTAGAGACAAAACAGGCTTAAAAGAGAGTCCAGATAGTCGTGCTAAATGGGCCGCTACGCAAATTTAACATTCTTTCCTAAAGTATTTGGATACACTCTATCGTGTTATGGATAAAAATAAAAAGCGCTCAACATCTGCTGAGCACTTTTTATTCCTACAAGTATATTAGGTATTAACGCAATATACTCTGTGATTAATTCGAAGGCTTATCTTTACCTAAAAGGTTTTCAGCTTTCGTTGGCTCTTTGGTTGCCATTTTGCTGGAGTAGCCTATGCAGTTGGCATAGTAGACTACGGTTGCTGGCCAATCAGAAAACACGCCTCTCACGCCCACATCTTTCGCAAGCACATCGAGTAGTTTGAGCGTATCGCCATCATTGTTGATGGCTTTGCTAATGCTTTGATAATACCAGCCACCATGATCAGTCGTGAGTGGCCCTGAACGCTCTAATGACCAAGCGATGATATCTAAACCGGCTTCTTTTGCTGCTTTTGCATAGGCAGAAGGAATAATCTTGTTGTTATCATCCAAGGTCACTAATACCCAAAGTGGTGGTGCAATAATTTCGACGCCAGAATCTTTGAGTTCCGCCATACTTGGGGTCCAAGTACTGGGATCATTAGGATCGAGATTGTCGGTGTCATAACGATCATCAAGAAAGACAGCCTGCTTAGCAAATTTAGGATAGTTGGCTATCCAGTATTTGATGTCATTTAAATTAAAAGACTGAGCAAACACTTGAGAAGGTTTTACACCTGCTTCAGTGTATTCATCGAGCATCTGCTGAGCATAATCGGTTTGAGTATAACCATCAAAGGGCATCGTTACGCTAGGCTCTTTGAGTTCGGGTACCATTTTAACCCCCGCTTTTTTAAACATTTCAATGCTTTCTTTGTGAGTCATCACGGTTGCGCAGCTAGCATAAAGATCGGTGCGCCAATCAGGCGTGCCCGCCATAAATTCTTCTACTGTGGTGGCATCTGGGTTGTTGCCGTCCATTTTAGCGCATAAACTTTTAAATTCAGCGAGGGTAATGTCACTGGTGCAGCAAGTGGCTGAAGCTGGGGTTCCCGATGCTGGATCGGCTGGCGTGAAAGGGCTTGTGCATTTATTGGCTAAAGTCGGATTGGCCAATATGTTGGTGGTTGATGCTAAATCACATTGAGAGTGTCGGCAAACCAGTTGTTTGTCGGCAGTGAAAGTGACATCACATTCAACAATACCCGCCCCAGAATCAATAGCCGCTTGATACGACTCTTTACTGTGTTCTGGGAACTGCATTGAGGCCCCTCTGTGGCCCAGTGCAAATTCAGTGCGGTAAAAGGGTTTATTGGTACATTGTTCGAGTCTACCCTTTAGTTCGGGATCATCCAATTTACTTAAGAGATAAAAAGGCCGGACCCCAACTTGTGCAAGAGGCGCTTTTTGATGATTTTGTGCGTTCGTTTCGATATCGTCTTTAGGGTGTTTCATATCAGAAACATTTGCGAAGCTTGAGGTACTGATTAGGGCTGCTGCTCCTAATAGTGTACAAAGGGTAGAATAGGGTAATAAGCGCATTGATCGGTCATCCTTAATAATGACAAAAACAGATTTAGCATTAACCCTGTATAAAGACTGTATTAATTAAGATCAATATGAAATTTTGGGGACTGGTCATTAAAGAGAAAAGAAGTTTGTTATAAGTGGTTGTTTTTTATTTTTTTAATCTTTGTTTTTCGATGAAAAACTTGATTGTAATAAATCATGTATGTTGGGCTTTTGTAGTATTTGTGAGGTGTTTTTTAGACTAATTGGTTTTGTTTATGTTTTTATTTTGTTGGCGTTTAATTATGGGGATTACTGCGTAAAAATAACGGTGTTTAGCGTATTTTAACGCAGAATTTTGACTTTTTTAATATAATTAAGCGGCTTGAGCAGCAGCGGTTTGTTCTTTTTCTAGCGCCCGAACAAGGGCGGGACGGCTCGCTACTTGGTCGCGATAGCGTGCTAATTTTGGGGGGATATTAAGCCCCGATTTTGTCGCCCACATCAAAGTGTGAGTCAGTAATATATCGGCAATGCTGAGAGTATCACCTAATAAATAGTCACTATCGGGTAACCAAGAATCAGCAACTGCTGCAACTTTATCAAATTCCCATGTGGCGACGACTGGCATGCTTTCTTGCCTGAGTGATTTTGGCAGCGCGAATTTGTGCTTGGCTAATGTCCAAAGTGGTTGTTCTAGCTCACAAGTAATAAAACTCAGCCATTGATGATGTAAGGCTGATTCAGGGGTTCCGCTTTCAGCTATGTGTATTGGGTAGCCACAATCTTTATTGTACTTCTCGGCTAAATAAAGACAAATTGCCATTGACTCAGACAGGACTAATTGTGCAGATTTAGTCGCATTACTGTTTTGATTATCATCGATAATAACGGGAATTTTTCCACAGGGATTTAAAGACAGAAAATCAGGGTGTTGGCTATCTCCTTTCGCAAAGTTAATATAGTGGTATTGCCAAGGTAGCGCTAATTCTTCAAGTAACCACGAAATGCGACTTGTGCGAGTTTGAGGGGCACCATAGAGAGTAATCATTATGCTTCCTTATTTTTAGCCGCTAGCGACATTTTAGCCGCTAGCGGATGATTAAGTGTTCAAGCCTTGGTATGGCTTTTCAAGCTTAACTTGTACCTATTAAAAGCGATAGGTTGCCGAGGCATACCAGAAGGCACCAATGGCCGAGTAGGTATTTTGATCGTAACCCATGAAATCAATTTTACTGAATGGGGGTTCTTCATTGAGGACATTATTGCCACCGAGCGTTAATGACCAATGATCAAACCCTATATAAGTGACATTAAGGTCGAGTGTGGTCATAGCATCGATATACCCTTCGGTGTTTTGCTCTTCGGTATAAGAGACTTCACTGATGTAATTTACCCGTGTTGTAGCTTGCCAATCATCAATCGCCCAGTTAAGTCCGCCAGTCCAGCGATATTCTGGGTGCTCATAACGACCTGCTAGTTCAACGGTTGAGCCGTCGGCGCGTACTTGTTCAAATTCATGTACCCAAGTAAGGTTATAACTTAACCCAAACTCACCATATTCACCCGTATCGAACATGTATTGTACATCAAAGTCAATACCGTCAGTGGTTTGCTCATTGAGGTTAGCAAATTGATCGTAAATACGAATAATACGGCCTGGTGTACTGGTTGATGATGCTTCACGTACCACAACCGATGAATTATCACCTTGAGTGTTAATGACATATTGAGGATCGGCATCAATGAGTCCATCGACTTTGTAATACCAATAATCAATGCCCATACTTAAATTATCGATAACTTCCCAGACACCGCCGACATTATAGGAGGTGGACTCTTCAGCTTTTAAATCGGGGTTACCAGAAAAATTAACGGTACGTTCTTGTGCTGTACAGTCCTCATTTGCACCAGTATAAGCACAGCGCTGAGTATCAATGAGTTCAGGGGATTCTTGGCTGTTACCTAAGCCGAGCTGAACCAGCGAGGGGGCTCTAAAGCCTTCGGCCCAACTGGCCCTGAACGTTAATGTATCCAATGGTGTATAAAGTAGGGCAACTTTCGGGCTGGTGGTGTTACCAAAATCGCTATAATTTTCATAGCGTCCGGCGAGTTGTGCTTCTAAGGTCTCAAAAATAGGTACGGCAAACTCAAGGAATACTGATGTTTGCTCACGACTACCATAGGCTTCGGTGGCTTCGGTGCCAAAAATTTCGCCACGTAAAAACAACTCATCGGGACTATCCGATAAATCTTCTTCACGATATTCAAACCCTACCGCCATGCCGACATGACCTGCGGGTAATTCAAAAATTTCTCCTGCAATGGTGCCGTCAAAAGCAGAGGTGGTTGATTTTGCATTACGGGTGGTATTGACTGAAATCTCATCGATTACGGTAGCAGTTTGTGTGGTGGAGAAAGGATTAAAGTTACCCGCATTGATCTCATCTTGCAGCAGTGATGTCCAAACATAGCCATTTTTACCGAATTCATAGTTACGATTATAAGAATAGGTGTAGGCAACTTCCCAGTCCCATTGGCCAAGCATACCGTTAAGGCCCATGACTAAACGGGCGCTGTCGGATTCTGCTTCTTTTTGACGACCGCCTGTTTCGGTGATCCGGCGGCGCATGGTTAAATCTTCTCCTGAAGAGGCATAAGGATTGTTTATTGAGCTATAGTTTGCATTATCCGCCAATATATAAAGTTCTGAAAATGAAGGGCTGCCAGCACCGTTTACCACGCTTTCATTATGTTGATACATCATCTCGCTAAATAAGGTAATGTCGTTATTAATGTAATAATCATGAAAAACCGATAAGCCCACTCGGGTGGTTTCTGGGGTCGAGGTCATCATGGGGGCATAATCATAGACGCAAAAAGTGCCATTATTATTATCGGCGGGGCAATTAGCATCGGGTTGCCAATCATAGGAACCAGATAAAGTACTGATCGAGCCATCTGTTCCTATACTTGCGGGTATGTAGCTACCAGGGTTACCAGAAGATGAGCGAGAATCACTGCCACCTCGAGCGGTTTGATTGGCTGATTTAGAGTAACTTCTATCGCCTAATGTGGTTTCATTCTCATGAAAATAGTTCAGGATAATACTGGTATGAGATTTCTCTGCGTGGCTACCCCAAAGAATGGACGCGGAAGTTTGTCCACCACCATCTTCGACAGTGTCACCTGCTTTAGCATTAATTTCAAAGCCTTCAAAATCTTTCTTTAATATGATGTTTACCACGCCGGCAATGGCATCTGAACCATAAGTGGCTGAGGCACCATCTTTTACGATATCGACACGCTCAACCGCTGACATGGGAATAGCATTAATATCGACAAAGGACGTATCGATATTTTTTGCAAAAGAAGAGACGGCAACGCGGCGGCCGTTAAGTAATACCAAAGTGGCGTTTGCGCCTAAACCCCGTAATGAAATAGCAGCGCCGCCATTGGCCGTATCATCGGAGTTGTTACCTTGGGTGGCGAAAGTACCTGCACCGGCAATAGGCAGTTTACTTAATAGTTGCGACATATCTTGCGCACCTGAGCGGGCAATATCTTCCTCAGTCAGCACCGTCATGGGTGACGCGCCTTCTAAATCGGTACGCTTAATATGGGATCCTGTCACAGAGATATGTTCGAGTGGTTCTTGTTCTTTTAAGTGGATGTCATTGTCTGCGGCAAAAACGATTGGTGATAAAACGTTTGAAACTGCTAGCGCACATAAGCTGGGCCATAAGTGAGGTTTTTTCATCATAATCCTTTAATCATTATTATATTTTTTAAATGTTAAATTATGCAGTCATGTGGCTAAGCTAAGCCGATTCAAGTAAAGCAAGCGACAGCACAGTCAAATAGCTAAACTTTGACAGCTCAAACTAGCAACAATCGAATAACAATTTAAATGCTAAATAAATAATGTCAAACGATTGTTAATAAAAAAAATGAAACATTTGTGTGATTTATCGAATTAAAGGTATAAAAGAATGGCGAAATATATACGGGTTGAATGGGTGAGAGGTTTTCTTTAAGTTGTTGAATTTTATTTTATTTTATTTCATTGTCATTTAGTAGGGTTTTGGGGGGCGCAGAGGAAGGTAGTATTGTTGATTTGTAACAATTTTTTCTCTAGACATTTTTGTTTAAAAAGGGTTTATGGTAAATATATCCTCCAATTTTTGTGGGATTATGCTTTTTTTGTCACTAAGTACTCATTTTTTGCTTAAGGTCATTTATGCCAAATGCGTCGAATACAACGAAAGTGTCCACTGATAAAAGCGTTTCTCGTGTTTTTAAAGCCATGGGGCCTGGATTATTAATGGCCGCCGCTGCAATTGGGGCTTCTCATTTGGTTGCTTCAACCCGAGCGGGTGCTGAATTTGGTTGGCAATTAGCTTGGGTCATTCTGGCTGTGAATTTGATTAAATACCCTTTTTTTGCCGCGGGTGCACGTTATACCGTTGCGACAGGAGAAAGCTTACTTCAGGGCTACTATTCTCAAGGGCGAGGTTATTTAATGTTATTTACTTTGCTAAATGGCGTCGCCGCAGTGGCGAGTACTGCGGGAGTGGCCATGTTAACGGCGGCCATGCTGACGCTATTCATTCCTTTATCCATTGATATTTTGGCTTTGATTGTACTTATCGCGAGTTTAGCATTGATCATTTTAGGGCATTACCGCCTTCTCGATAGATTAAGCAAAGTTATCATGTTTTCATTAACCTTGATGACTTTGATAGCAGCAGCTATGGCGTTGAATATTCCAAGTGTTATCGATAGTGGCTTTATTGCTCCTTCACCTTGGCAGTGGGCTTATATTGGTTTCTTAGTGGCCATGATGGGGTGGATGCCAGCCCCTATTGAAGTGAGTGTGTGGAATTCTTTGTGGCTCATCGAAAAACAAAAACAGATGTCTATTAGCAAGGCACAAGCACTGTTTGATTTTAATACAGGATATATATTAACGACTGTTTTAGCCCTTGTTTTTTTATCTTTAGGCGCTTCTGTTATGTATGGCTCAAATGAGCATTTTTCTGATTCGGGGGCGATGTTTGCTAGCCAACTCATTGAACTTTACAGTAACGTTATGGGGAGTGAGAGTCGTTACCTTATTGGTGCAGTTGCCTTACTGTGTATTTTTAGTACTACAGTCACGGTTATTGACGGATATAGTCGAAGTTTAGCGGGATGTTGGCAATTATTATTACATCACAAGAAACGGACCGAATCCAATGGGGTATTAACTCGGATTATGTTATTGATGAGTTTACTGAGCTTACTGATTATTTTATTTTTTCAAGGGGCATTATTACCCTTGTTAGAGTTTGTTATGATTTTGGCTTTCATTACCACGGCAGTCTTTGCTGCGCTAAACTTCAAGCTTATGACTTCTGAGCAATTAGCCGTTGAGGATAGATATGGTCCAATAATGAAGCTATGGTCTTGGTTGGGGATTATTTACTTTGTTGGTTTTACACTGATTTTTGTCTATTGGAAATATTTTCAATAAATTAGATTTAGCCAAATTAGGTACATGCTAGATTTGCAGATCAGGGCAACCGCATGAGTGGGTGAATATTGCTCTCAACGTTTAGTTATTATACAGGTATTGTTCGGAAAACGTTCGTGCGTTGCTCTGATTTTCAGACCCATTATCTTGATATTTTAACTATCTGATTTAGAATTCATGTATATTTTATTTTAAAAAGTAATCATATTATGTCTATTGATAAATTTTTAAATCGTGGTACACCAAAAGAACAATTACTGGACTTCACATTGGTGTCAATTGTTGCTCAGCTTATTGGTGTCGTAGCTAAGTTGGGTATTGCTGACTTGTTAAAGCACAAACCTATGTCAGCAGAGGAGCTTGCTGTCTCTATTGATGCTCATGGGCCTTTTCTTTTTAGAGTCATGAGAACGCTGGTTGCTTTTGATGTTTTTCGACAGGGTTTAGACGGTAAATTTGAATTAAGTCCAATGTCTGAACTTTTACAATCAGATAATAAAAATGGACTGCATCATATCGCCATTTTGAATGCCAGCTATTTAGGGTGGAAACCACAAGGGGCTTTATTTGATGCGATAAAAACGGGGGAAACTCCATTTGAAACTATTTTTGAAAGTAATCTATATGATTTTTTAGATAATCATATAGAGGATGCTCAACTTTTTGGTGCAGCGATGACTAATCTAACCAATGTCGATTTAACGGGTATTATTGAGCATTTGGATTGTTCTGGTATTGAGACTATTGTCGATATTGGTGCTGGTGAAGGTGAATTATTGTCAGAGTTATTAATTAAGTACCCTGAGCTCAAAGGTATTGTAGCCGATAAAGAAAATACGGTAATGATAGCCCAAAAAAAACTCAAATACAAAGAGTTGGGTGCGCGTTGTGAGTTTATCCCTATTGATTTTTTCGAGTCAGTGCCTAGGGGGGATGCCTATATTATGAGGAAAGTCATCCATAACTGGAATGATGAAAAAGCGAGTGTTATTTTAAAAAATTGCCGAGCGAAAATGACGCCACAAAGCAAACTATTTATTGTCGAAGCAGTATTGGCCAATGATAATTCAGGCGCACGCGCTAAGATACGAGATATTGAGATGATGATTTATCTCAGTGCTAACCAACGGACTAAAAAAGAGTTTCAAACCTTACTTGAAAGCAGTGGTTTCACATTAGCTCGAGTGATTGAAACCAATGCGCCATCGAGTATTATTGTCGCAACTCCTGCATAAGGTATTTTTGTCGTTTTCTGGTGAATGCATTACAATATCGGTGCATGAAAGCGCAGCCGCGCTTTCACATACCAAAAGATTATAAATTATGACAAACAATGATATTTTACGCCGGATACGTTTTGTATTTGATTACAGTAATGCAAAAATGATTAAAATTTTTGCTAAAGCCAAACATGAGATGGCGCAAGACGTGCTCATTGATATGTTGAGAAAAGAATCGGAAGAAGGTTACAAGCCTTGCAATGATAAAACGTTTTGTCTTTTTCTTGATGGTCTTGTCATTGAAAAGCGAGGGCTGAGGGAAGGTGCTGAAGTCCCTGAGCCTTTAGCACAATTGACCAATAATCTTATTTTTAAAAAATTGCGAGTCGCACTGGAATTAAAAGAAGATGATATCATTGAGTTATTAACCTCAGCTGAGTTTAGAATGTCTAAGTCTGAATTGGGGGCGTTATTTCGCAAACCCGGACATAAACATTACAAAACCTGTGGTGATCAAGTATTACGTAATTTTTTAGCGGGTTTATCGCTTAAATATCGTGGTGTGTAATTAAATATCATTAAGGTTTAAAAAAGCACTGTTAAATGTGCTTTTTTGTTTATAAGTAACTCCTTCGTGTTACCTTTGTTTATCTTTTTATTATCCTAATTAAAACAAGTAGGTTGTCAAAAATAATTGCATTAAATTATTTCATTAAAGGCAACAAATAGTCGTTTTCATGATAATCTAGTACCATTAATAATAACCGCTCATTCATCGCCATTACGCGCAGAAAAGTCTGTTATTAATCGCAGTATAATGACGATGAAGTGGCAAAAAATCATTGAGTTATAGATAATTTAACTGTTATTTGAACTGTTATTTGAACGCTAAGGATCGCATTAGATCATCTATAATGAAGACTTATGTATTTAACCGCAATATTTAAAAAGGTTTCCAATGGACGATAATAAACGCCCGCTCTATCTTCCTTTTGCAGGTCCTGCAATTCTTGAAGCACCGTTAATTAATAAAGGCAGTGCTTTTACTGATGAAGAACGTATTTTCTTTAATTTAGAAGGGCTGTTACCGAGTGTTATCGAAACCATTGAAGAACAAACTTCTCGCGCTTATGCACAATATAAAAATTTTACCAATGCTTTAGATAAGCATATATATTTACGTAATATTCAAGATACCAATGAGACGTTATATTACCGTTTATTACAAAATCATATCACCGAAATGATGCCGATCATTTATACCCCTACCGTGGGCTCTGCATGCGAGCGTTTTTCTAAAAACTATCGTCGTAACCGTGGTTTGTTTGTTTCCTATTCCAATAAAGATCGTATTGATGACATATTAAATAACTCCACGCGACAAAAAGTAAAAGTGATTGTGGTGACTGATGGCGAGCGGATCTTAGGTTTAGGCGATCAGGGGATTGGTGGTATGGGGATCCCTATTGGTAAGCTGTCTTTGTATACCAGTTGTGGTGGGATTAGCCCCGCTTATACGTTACCGATCACATTAGATGTGGGAACCGATAATCCACAGCTACTTGACGATCCTATGTATATGGGACTGCGTCATCCTCGCATTGGTGGCGAAGAGTATACCGAATTTGTGGAAGCTTTCATGGAAGCGGTTCATCGTCGCTGGCCTGATGCGCTTATTCAATTTGAAGATTTTGCGCAAAAAAATGCCATGCCGTTACTTGAGCGCTATAAAGATAAATATTGCTGCTTTAACGATGATATTCAAGGTACCGCTGCGGTAACGGTTGGCTCTTTACTGGCGGCATGTAAAGCGGCAAAGACTCTATTAAGTGAGCAGAGAGTCGCTTTCCTAGGTGCAGGTTCGGCAGGCTGTGGTATTGCTGAAGCGATTGTGGCACAGATGGTGTCAGAAGGGATCAGCGTCGATCAAGCACGTTCACAAGTGTTTATGGTTGACCGTTGGGGGATGTTGCTTGATAGCATGCCCAATTTATTGCCATTCCAACAACGTTTAGCACAAAAAGCGAATAATGTGGCTAATTGGAAGACCGATAGTGATCATATTTCCTTATTGGATGTGGTGAATAATGGTAAGCCAACAGTATTGATTGGGGTATCGGGTGTACCAGGTTTGTTCAGTGAGCAAATTATCAAGGCGATGCATCGCCATTGTCAACGTCCGATTGTTTTCCCATTATCGAACCCAACGAGCCGTGTTGAAGCGACACCAAAAGATGTCCTTCATTGGACAAAAGGGCAAGCTTTAGTCGCAACGGGTAGTCCATTTGAACCGGTCGTGGTCGAGGGGACCACTTATGAAATTGCTCAGTGTAATAACAGTTATATTTTCCCAGGTATCGGATTAGGTGTATTGGCTGCAGGTGCAAAACGTGTCAGTAATGAAATGTTGATGGCGTCGAGCCGAGCGTTGGCAGAATGTTCGCCTTTAGCGATTAATGGTGAAGGTCCATTGTTACCGAGCCTTGAAGACATTCATGCCGTCAGTAAACATATTGCCTTTGCTGTGGCTAAAGTGGCTATTGAGCAAGCTCATGCTTTACCGACGACCGATGAGTTAGTCAAGCAGTCTATCGAAAAGAATTTTTGGCAACCTGAATATCGTCGTTATAAGCGCACTTCATTCTAATTGATTTTTATTATACAAATAATATAGAGATAAAAGCTCGCTTCACGTTATCAGTGAAGCGAGCTTTTTTGTATCGATGGAATGGGTTATGTTTGCTATTGAGAATTATCCAGCAATGACTTGTTTGATGCTATTAAGCATGGCTCTATCGGTGCGTGCTTTTTTCAGTTTACGACTGGTTTCTTTTAACGCACTGTCTGCTAAACGGGTAAAAATACCATCATATTCCTTTTCGTTAATGGCGTCATCGGAATCGGCCATTTCAGCAATATCTTGTGCGACTCGACTGAGTTGAAACCAGGCATTCGCAATATAGAATCCATGAAAATCGGCTTGAGGTAATAGTTTTTTTGCACTTGCGGGGAATGCAGACCAAGCGGTTGAGAATTTTTTATCTTTATCTTCAATGAGCTCATTACACAAGTTAGCATAAGCTTCAAGTAAGTTCTCAGGGATCTGTGTCATTGGCATGACGCTATTACAGACATTGAGGGACACAGTTTCAACTTGCTTACGGTAAACAGCGGTTAATTCGGCCATGGAGGGGGTCATACTCGGTTAACGGTTAACATGCGGTAAATTTTACACGGCTAAATAGTAAAGAGATAGAGTGCAGGTACCAATTGGCCTGATTAAAGGAGATCTGGATTGATTACAACAATGATCGCTCTTCCTTTACTGAGGGTATGAGTGATATGACCCTTCCCTTGAGTATCATTGGCAAATAAAATATCACCGGTCCGAAAGACTCGTTTGTCTCCGCTGCTCGCAGTAATTTCAACGCAGCCTTCTAGATAGAAAATAAATTGCGGCTGTGGAGCAGGATGCCAATCAAAGAGATTGCCTGCTTCAAAATCACGAAATTGTAATGTAGAGACAGGATAAGGGACAGAATAGACCCCTAACTCTTTTTTATCGCGCCTTGTGATTGCCGTTTTATAAAAGATGATCGGCCATTAATTGTCACAAGTTCGATATATTCCATGGATCCCAGCTAATGTTAAGTCCTTTTAGTTAGCTTAGCTTATAGTGACTTTTTATGTCTTGATTTTCGATTGAATTTAAAAGGCATAATGTACACTGACGCCGTAGTACTGCCTAGTGGCCGAATGGATAGTAGGGGTGATTTTTATGCCAGTTAAAAGGTATAATTTACACTAACACCGTAGTATTGGCCTGTGGCGATCGGGGTGATTTTTATACCTTGATAAGGCTCGGTAAAATACCAAGCACTTAAGATACCAATGGCTGCGCCAGCAAGGACATCTTCAAGGTAATGTTGATCACTATTAATGCGGCTATAGCCTACATAACTGGCACCTATATAGGCTGGGATAGCCCATTTCCAGCCATAACGTTGCTGAATAAAAGTCGCCGTTGCGAATGTATCCGCGGTGTGACCAGAAGGGAAAGAATCATCATTTGAGCCATCAGGGCGGGTTTTATCGATGCTGTATTTGAGTGCTTCAACACTCAACCTTGAAACGCCCACACTTTCGATAAGCTGTATGCTTCCTTTATAATTATCTTCATAAATCAATGTGGCGCTCATGGCGGCAGCAGGCAGTAGTAAATGAATAATATCCCCCGAACGCTCAATATCTGCATGAGCTTGCTGATTGCAGCTCATAAGCGTAATAAAAAAAATAAAGGGTGTTTTTACATTCAGCTTTAATCGTGACATAGTTATTTTTTCTGTTACAGATGTGACTTAAAAACGGTAGTGTTATACATCTTACCGTTGGAAAAAGCAAAAAGTAACAGACAATATTAACGAAAACAATTCACTGCCAAGAACAATGTTCAATACCAAAGGCTACACTACCAAGGTGTATGAGGGTTCTTTATAATTTATTAGTTTTATGATAGTTAAGCAGTCTTAATCGATTTAGACTGCGCTTTACATTAAACGTAATTAGAAAAAATAATATGCAAGCACTAACGGTAAACGAAATCGAGCAAGTCAATGGCGGCGGAATGATTAATGATAGTTTTGATGACGTTATTGGTCAAATAACTCGAGGTGCGGCAGCAGGGGGAGTAATAGGCGGAGCTATAGGCTACGGTTTCGGTCTTACTATTGCTGTTGGTGCGGCCTCAACGGCTCCACTAGCTTTTGCGGCTTTAGGTGCAGGGATGGGAATTTGTGCTGGTTATACGTATGCAATAGCAATGGTGTATGATGAGACACAAAACGAGTTAGTTAACTTAACTTAATTTCAGATTCATCATGTTGAGGTAGCTTAATGTCTAGATTAAGCTACCCCTTTTTCGACTCAAATCTTAAGGGGTGTATCGGCTGGAGACGGTTGCCTTTTAAAGGACCGAATGCGGTAAACCAGCAGGTATAACACGGGCAGTACGATTAAGGTGAGCAAGGTTGATGAAACGATGCCACCTATTACCACTGTGGCAAGAGGCCGTTGTACTTCAGCGCCTGTGCCCACATTTAGTGCCATAGGAATAAATCCTAAACTGGCCACCAGCGCCGTCATTAACACCGGTCTTAATCGTTGACTAGCTCCTTGCTTAACGGCATCAATGAGTGGCATGCCTTTTTCAATCAGCTCTTTAATAAAAGACAGCATGACAACGCCATTGAGCACGGCAATACCCGATAGGGCGATAAAACCAATGCTGGCCGAAATAGACAGCGGCATGTCGCGAAGTGCAAGGGCGAGCACTCCGCCAGAAAGCGCCAAGGGGACGCCAGTGAAGATAATCAATGAGTCTCTTATCGATCCAAAAGCACTATAGAGCAAGCCAAAAATCAGCAATAGCGTCAGTGGAACCACGATCATCAATCTCTGAGTGGCCGATTCAAGTTGTTCAAAAGTGCCGCCATATTCAATCCAATAGCCACTTTTAAGAGCGAGGTTATCATTCATGATTTGTTTGGTATCGGCAATGAACGAGCCTAAATCACGGTTTTCCACATTGGCGGTGACGATCACATGACGTTTTCCACTTTGGCGGTTGATTTGATTTGGACCGACTTTTTGTACAATATTGGCCACTTCTTTTAAAGGTACATAGCTTAAATCTGGATCCAGATCTGCGGGAAGAGCAATCGGGAGATTACCGAGTGCGTTAATGTTAGCTTCATTGGTGGATAAGCGTACCATCAGTTTAAAGCGGCGGTCGCCTTCATAAATCAAGCCTGTTTGCACGCCTGAAATTGCCGCTTGAACAGCTTGTTGTACATCAATAATATTTAAGCCTAGTAAGGCTAAATGATCGCGATTAGGCTCAATTGACAGCATAGGTAAGCCTGACATTTGTTCCATGCGCGCATCTTTTGCGCCCGAGACTTGACTGATCAAACTTGATGCTCTTTCACCTGCGGCTTTCAGTTCTGCTAAGTCATCACCATAAATTCTTAAGGCAACATCGGTGCGAACACCTGCGATCAGTTCGTTGAAGCGCATTTCAATGGGTTGAGTGAATTCATAATTATTACCAGGGATCGCACTGACTAATTCCCGTAATTCGTCAACAAATTCGGCTTTGGTTTTCGTCGGATTTTGCCATTGTGATTGAGGTTTCATGATGATAAAGGTATCAGCAACATTGGGCGGCATGGGATCGGTGGCCACTTCTGGTGTACCAATTTTTGAAAATATACTATCCACTTCATTCATTTGTGCAATCAAACTTTCAAGTAGCGTTTGCATTTCAACAGATTGTTGTAATCCTGTGCCTGTGATCCTCATGGCATGCATGGCTAAATCACCTTCATCCAATTGAGGTAAAAACTCAGAGCCTAACCGTGTGGTTTGAATCAAACTGACAACAATAATGCCGGCAGCCATAGTGAGTAAGAGTAATGGCCGTTTAAGGGAGAAAAACAACACAGGTTCATAAATTGAACGGGCTTTTGACATCAGTAAGTTTTCTTTTTCACTCACCTTACCTTTAACGAAAATGGCAATAGCGGCAGGCACGAAGGTAACTGAAAATATCATGGCACCGATTAAGGCTGCGACCACAGTGAAGGCCATAGGATGGAACATCTTCCCTTCGACGCCGCTGAGGGCAAAAATAGGCAGATATACCAACATGATGATGAGCACGCCAAAGACGGCTGGACGGAAGACTTCTTTGGTGGCGTCTAATACGACTTTCAATCGCTCTTCTAATGTCAGTAGTCGGCCATGAAAATGCTGCGCCATACCTAAGCGACGTAAGGCATTTTCAACCACAATCACCGCGCCATCAACAATGACCCCAAAATCGATAGCCCCTAGACTCATTAAATTGCCAGAGACTCGGTTAGTGGTCATACCGCTAATTGCGAACAACATGCTTAAAGGGATAACGAGTGCTGCAATAAAGGCGGCTCTAAAATTACCGAGTAATGCAAAGAGTACGACCATAACCAGTACCGCGCCTTCAAATAGGTTTTTGCGGACAGTATTAATGGTTTTATCGACTAAGGTGGTACGATCGTAGACAGGTTCAGCAACGATGCCTTGAGGAAGACTCTTATTGACTTCAATGAGTTGCTCGCCCACTTTTTTAGCGACAATACGACTATTTTCACCAATGAGCATAAAAGCAGTGCCGAGTACGGTTTCGATGCCGTCTCGTGTTGCGGCGCCAGTGCGAAGTTGTTTGCCATAAAAAACATCGGCGACATCTTTGATTCTAACGGGCGCATCATCGCGTTTGGTGATCACGACATCACGTATTTCATCGAGATTTTTGAGCTGACCTGGAGAGCGGACTAACCATTGCTCTCCATTGCGCTCGATGTAACCGGCACCCGCGTTAAGGTTGTTGCGCTCTAATGCTTGAATCACATCATTTAAGGTGACTTTAAAGGCCAACAATTTACTGGGATCGGGCGCGACTTGGTATTCGCGCTCATAACCCCCAATACTGTTAATCTCGGTGATCCCTGGAATGTTGACCAGTTGTGGGCGAATTATCCAATCTTGAATGGTACGAAGATCTTCTGTGGTATAGGCAGTACCATCGGCTTTTAATGCGCCATCTTCAGCGCGAATCGCATAAGTAAATATCTCTCCCAAGCCACTGGCGATGGGCCCCAGAGCGGGCTCTGCACCAAAGGGTAGCTCACTTCTTATCCCTTGTAATCGTTCACTAATCTGTTGTCTTGCCCAATAGATATCGGTGCCTTCTTTAAAAATTACCGTGACTTGTGATAATCCATATTTGCTAATGGAGCGGGTATAATCAAGTTGAGGGATCCCCGCCATGGCATTCTCGACCACATAAGTGACTCTTTGCTCAGACTCTAAAGGTGAGTAGCCTTCAACAGAGGTATTAATTTGTACTTGAGTATTGGTTATGTCTGGCACGGCATCGATAGGGAGCTTTAGGGTGTTATAGACCCCAAAAGCAGCGATCAAGAGCGTTATGCCTAAGACAAGATAGCGCCGCTGTAAGGCGAAGGCGATAATGGCATTCATCATTGTACAGGACCCCTAATGTTGGTGTTTAGCAGCGTTTTTTAATATGTCTGCTTTGATTAAAAAACTATTTTGAGTGACGTATTCAATGCCAGGCGCTAAACCGTTTATGACTTCGACATATTGACCATCACTTTCGCCCAGTGTGAGCATGCGCACTTCAAAGGTGTTGCCATATTTTGCAAAGACGACGGGTCCTCCTCTAAATGTTTGTATAGCATCGACATTCACTGCGACAGGGGATGTTTTAGTTGCTGTCTCTATTTCTGCTTTGATATGCATACCAGGACGCCAGTGGCCTTGTGTGTTTTCAATGACTGCGCGTGCTCGGGCGATATGCCCACCTGTCATCATCGGAGATATGTAGCTGATTTTCGTGGTGACTTTCTCTTCGTTATGATCATCAAACACATTAACAGCTAGACCGACTTTGAGTTTTTCCATATGAGAGGGGAAAGCGGAAAGCTCAATCCATACAGATGAAAGATCACTGATGCTGACTAAAGGTGCGTTAGCAGTGTGATCGCCTTTATTGAGGTTTTGTGCTGTGATTTGCCCCTCTGTCGGGCTTTTAATTTGATAGCGACGTAAGGTATCACTATTAATGACGCTGGCAATGACTTGTTCTTTTTTGATGTGATCGCCAATGCTGACGTGCATTTGGTCAATAATGCCAGCGTAAGGTGCATTGATGTTAAAGAGTTTATCTTTGATCGGTGCCACAATACCAAAAAGTTGCTCGGTGAACGTTAATCTCTGTTCACCCGCTTTTTCTGTTTCGACATTTGAGAGGTTAAGTAACCTGTCACTTATCTCCGTGCGGCCTTCAAAGCTATCATATTGCCATTCAAAGACTTGCTTATTATAACGCGCATTAACATCTACAGTGAAAGAGTGGGGTTCAGTAACCACTTGTTGACTGACTAAGTAATCCTTTTCAGGCGTAAAAGTCAGCTGGTTTTGATGTTCACCCAGACGGTTTAGGGTGACATTAATGTCCACTTGATTGGGATCGACTGTCTGTCCATTTTGATAGGCGTAAATTCGCATTTCGGGTGGAACACCTGTCTCATATAGGGTGATTTCAATTTCAAAATCATCAAAATGTAGCAGTTTTCCGCCATGGGGGCCTTCACTTTCTTCATGTTCATTGTGCTTTGCATTCTCGTCGGTTTCATTGGCTTGGCTATAGACGGAGAATGTCATTGCAGCAAAGAGCAGACAGCTTAATAAGGTGAGCCACAAGGTACGGCTAATATTAAAACGTGTATAAGGCATTATTTTATCTCCAAAGCATTGACTGAGGCCATTGTTGTTGCGGGGATGGCTTGACCAGTAATGTGTTCTAATTCCAATCGTTGCAGGTATACGGCGGTATCAGCTTCTATGATTTCACGCTCGATGGAAAACAGCTCTTTTTGGGCATCAACGAGTTGTAATACGGTGGCATGTCCCGTTTGATAAGCCGTTTGTGTATCGGTTAATAATTGTTTTGCAAGCGGCAATAATTCTTGCTTTAATCGTATGGCTTGATTGGCGTTATTCATCATTGCTTGGTGAATTTCAAGTAAGGTTAAGCGCAATTGTTGGCGGAATAATTTTTGCTGTTGAAAGACTTTGTCTTCTGCTATTTTTGCCGCCAAGATGTTGCCTTGATTAGGGTTGGTGAGGTTAAGCGGCATGGAAAACGAAAAGACTAAAGCGGTATCATCATAATCTTCAAAACGTCTCACTCCCACGCCAAGATTAATATCATACTGACCTTGGGCTTCTTCTAATCGACGCTTAGCTTGCATGACACGCTCTACGCTGAGTAATTTTAAATATTCAGGGGCGGTTTCAATGGCATTAAGGACACTGGCAGCAGTGGGGTAAGTTGAAGGTAAAGTGAGTGCGCCTTCGACAGAGTCAAAAGTCACATCCTTGGCCCACATTGATGCTAGTCGTTGTTTAGTCGTGATCAATTGACCGGTTAAGTTTTGTAATGCAATACGTGAGTGGGCGAGTTCTAAGGTCATTTTTGAGACATCAGCTTGTAAGACATTACCGGCTTTTGCGCGGGCTTTGATATCTTTCAATGCTTGTGCTTCAAAGCGAATACGACGTTGGTTCCAGTCTTTTAATGCTTGTAATCGCAATAATTGATAGAAGCGACGTGTTGTTTCAGACAGGATGCTTAGGCGTTGTAATTCATAGTCACTGATCTGTTGTTGTTTAGTGCTCAGCGAAAAATCAATACGTCGTTGACGTTTATCGCCGAGTTCTATGAGTTGGCTTAAGACTAAGGTTGTTTCAGTGGTGTCAACACCTGTCGTTTCACCCGTACCAAACACATTATCGATTGATAGTGATAGTTCTGGATTAGGCGTGATACCAGCTTGTAAAACCTGCGCTTCTTCTATTCTAAGATCATAGGGAAAAGTTTGTAGCTGGATATTGTTCAGTAAGGTCTGTTCCAATGCCCAAGGTAAACTTACCGTGTTTTGAGCGCTTGCTTGAACAGAACTGATCACCAATAAACCAGTGAAAAAGGTGCTTGTGATTGATGTCAGCATGTACTTACACACAGACAATGGGGCCTGTTTGTTCATATTCACAGGATATGACTCCAGTTTTAGATGCTTTTAGGGGGCAATGATCAAAAGTTATTTATGGTTAAATACAGTAACAATAAATTTTAAACTCAATGATTATCATTGATTAAGATAAATACCTATGAGGTACTTAAGTGGCAGCTAAGCCGAAAAAGTGTGATGAGGAGGGCGAACGGGTGGAGCGTATTGGTGGACTTGATAAGCGAATGTTGGGCCAGAAATACTGTGGCTCTTAGGTAAGGCAGTGATACATTTCATCTCAACGGGAGGGTGGCATGAAGTGTGCGAGTGATCATCATGTTCATGATCGACGGCATTGATATCATCGGCACTTAAATTGCTCAGGCTTAAATCACTCATATTAGTATTATGAAAATGACAAGTCATGACATCGAAGCTGTGTTCACCTTGAGGATATTGATTATGAGCAGACACACAGCTGGCAAAAATTTGGCACACAAATATCAACAACACTAAAGACAGTGTTAACTTCGATGTCGCTTGGCGATGTGAAGTTTTTGTGTGGTACAAAATATCAAATTCCTTTTGAATAACGATTAAGAATTGAAATATCAGATTATTATGAGTGCTTACCGCTTAAAATGTATGTTGTGATGATACAGGTATCATTATTATTAATAAAAACGAGAGTGATACATAAGCGAAGAACAAGGCTAACATAATGCGAGACGATACTAACATTATTATGACAGATATGACAAACGTAAAAATTGAAAGAGAAGTAAATTAATATAAGCTTATTTATCCTCAATGGACGGAGAGTAATGGATAGGCTTAAATGGTTAACTTATTATTTATAATAAAACCATTGAAAATGACAATAAAATTTTTTTGGAAGCTGTTAGAGTTATGGCTCTATATTATATTTTAAAATACTCAATACTCAATACTCAATACTCAATACTCAATACTCAATACTCAATACACATGAAGACATCATGCCTATTCACTTATCGACCGTCCCTGAAAATATTGCGTTAAAATCTGTCGCTAATATTAATACGTTTAGTTATCAAGATATCGTCGATTCAGGGATCATTAAATTAAATTAAATAACACTAATTATCATGTAAGAGTGATAAATGACGATATCGATGTAACCAAAGGGAGCGGTACCATAGTAGGCAATATGTGTTCTCGTCTATCTCACTCTGTAGTTTAGGAAGTCTCTGTGCTAGCAGCATTTTTTCTCGCTGTGCGACGCCTGGAACTAATTATTTTCAGACGGTTAAAAATCAGCTTTCTGATCTCATTCAACTTAAAAATCCAACTAAAGTTAAGCACTTGACAGACAGTTATAATGTGAAACATTTAACGGGGGCTAATCGAGACACTTATATTAGCCCGACAGGAAAAGGCTTTAAAATCGGTAAGGGTGTTGATTCTGTGAAAGATGCTGAAATGGAGCGTCGTAGTCAAAGGTTAAATGATATTTATAGTAACCCTAAATTTTATGGTGGCAAATATGCCAATGTGGGGAGTTTACAATTAGTAACTGAAGACGGTAGACAAAAAGTGGCGACCAGTTTTCAGCTCATTAAAGATGCTATTCCGTTGCAATTTAAAAAATCTGAGAATGGTCTTGGAGTGTCTAATGTACCAGAAACTTATGAGAAAGTGCCTCAATCAGCCCTAGATGAGCTCATTAAAGCAGGTTATAACCTCTGGGATGTCAAGCCTGATAACTTTGTTAAAATTAAAAATGAGCAGGGCAGCTGGGATTATCTGCCCATCGATGCCAAATTGATAGGCTTGACTGCTGATGCTCGTGATGAGAGTCAACCTATGAGTCCGAGAACTGAACAAGTGGATCAATTGCAAAATGAGGCGAAAAGTCGTTTTGCTTTTGGAGGTAAATACGTTGATAAATTAGTATAAATTTAAATAATCATAATAAATTAGCATTCCATTGTGTTAAGGAAGCGTTTCTCAAGGAGGAGAATCGTGCGTTATTTTTGTTGAACGCCATTGCTTGGATAAGTTTGGCTATATCGCAATAACTGTTATTATTGAGTCATTATATTTCTTGCTAAGCAGAACATGTCAGACAGTACGCCTTCTATTTCATCCGTTAATTTATATCCTCAAGTGGATCCACTTTTATTAAGTCAACTTGCTCTGCAAATAAAGGAGTGGGGGAAAGAACTAGGGTTTGCGCAAATTGGCATTTGTGATACCGAACTGAAAAGTGAAGAGCCTACATTACAAGCTTGGCTGGATAAAGGTTACCACGGTGAAATGGGCTACATGGCTGAACATGGCATGATGCGCGCCAGACCCAGTGAATTGCATGAAGGTACTATTAGAGTGATTTCTGCGCGTATGGATTATCTACCGCCTGAAGCGGGGTTTGCCTATAATTTATGCGATCCTAATCTAGGCTATATCTCTCGTTATGCAGGAGGGCGAGATTATCATAAGCTCATTCGTAATCGGTTGAAAAAACTTGGTCACAAAATTGAAGCCGAACTGATCAGATTAGGGTTGCATAAACCTAATTTTCGCCCCTTTGTGGATTCAGCACCTGTATTAGAACGTCCACTCGCAGAAAAAGCAGGCTTGGGTTGGACAGGAAAACATTCCCTTATTTTGAATAAAGAAGCGGGCAGCTGGTTCTTTTTAGGGGAGCTCTTTATTAATTTACCTTTGCCTGTGGATATTCCAGTCGTTGAGGGCTGTAATACGTGTGTGGCCTGTATTAAATCTTGCCCGACCAATGCGATCGTTGCACCTTATGTGGTCGATGGCCGCCGCTGTATTTCTTATTTAACCATTGAACTCAAAGGTGCCATTCCAGAAGAGTTCAGATCCTTGATAGGCAATCGTATTTATGGCTGTGATGATTGCCAATTAGTCTGCCCTATTAATGCCGCAGCCCCTTTAACAACTGAAACTGATTTTCATACACGCTCGCAGCTCAAGCAACCTGATTTACTGAGTTTATTTGCTTGGGATGAAAAGACATTTTTAACATTAACCGAAGGCAGCGCCATTCGACGTATTGGCCATAAGCGTTGGTTACGCAATATTGCTATTGCATTAGGTAATGCCCCTGCTAGTGATAATATCGTATCGGCGTTACTTGAGAGAAAAATATCTGCTGAGGTTGATGAAATCGTGGTTGAGCACATTGACTGGGCCATCGCGCAACAACAAATAAAAGCAACGAGCCAGATAGTCAGCAGCAGTCGTAAAACCCAAAGGGTGATCCGCAGTATCGAAAAAGGCTTACCAAGAGATGCGTAGTAAGTTATTGTTTGCTTGTTGTCGGAGCTGATTATGACAAAACCACTCACTCAATGACAGCATCATGGGTGAGTGAAATATTCGTGATGTAATATCTAAGGTGTAATCGAGGTTTCAATTAAACTCTTAAAAGGCGTCGGTAATAACGCGTCAGCTACAGCACTCGCATCTCCACCAGCATTACTCTGACCCCATACGATCACCTGGCCATCTTCTCTGACAGCGGCAAAGGAGTAGTTAGTCGAATAGACCTTCTTCACATTAAACAACGTGCCAGCAACGTCACTGATGTCACCACCGTAATTAGGGTCCCCCCACGTCACCACGCTGCCATCATACTTTACGGCAACAAAAGCTAACCTATTTGAATAAACCGCTTTTACGTTAACCGCTACCTGTGCAACGTTATTGCCTAGCTCATCTGGATTCCCCCACAGCATCACACTGTTATCCTCTTTTAACGCGACAAAGTGATTGTCATATGAATAGATACCTTTAATATTATTCAACAGCCCCATCACAGCACTGCTATTACCACCAGACACCCTTGCTCCCCAGCTCACCGCAGTACCATCCTGCTTCAGTGCGGCAAAGGCGGCCTTATTAGAATAAATGGCTATGACACCATCATTGAGTTTACTGGCCACACTGCTGCTGTCTCCTCCATTATCATCATTTCCCCATGTAATGACGGCGCCATCCTGTTTTAGTGCCGCAAAGGCATCATTCGTTGAATAAACAGCTTTGACCCCCATCAATTGGCTTTCAATACTGCTGCTAATATTACTTTCAGGCCAAGCCACCACGCTGCCATCGCCCTTGACGGCGATAAACGCATTATTAGTCGCATAGATTACTTGAACATCTGTCAAGTCAGGCGCCACGTTGAGACTATCACCACCAGAATCAACAGCTCCCCATGTCACCACCGTGCCATCGGCTTTTAGGGCAGCAAAAGCCTCGCCAGTAGAGTAAATGTGTTTAATATTAACAAGTTTGTCCGTGATGGCACTCGTGTCACCACCAGATTCACTTCTGCCCCATGCCACTGCACTAGCATCGTCCTTCAGCGCGACAAAAGCGGCGTTATTGGCATAGAGTGCTTTGACATTCACCAGTTTATCAGCCACCGCACTGCTGTCACCACCAGTATCCATATCCCCCCATGTCACGACAGTGCCATCCTCTCTTAATGCCGCCAAAGCATATGTAGTTGACTCAATTGCCGTAACATCAGTCAGCTCACTAGCGACACTGCTACTATCACCACCAGTATCCATCTCCCCCCATGTCACGACCGTGGCATCGGCTTTTAAGGCCGCGTAAGCACCGTAATTTGCATAAATAACCACCTCAGTTGGCCCGTAAACCACATGCTGACTGGGCACCACTTGAGCCTGATCCCCGACGACTGCGACCTCTAAGCGAATATAATGCGCCGCATCACTCGCATGGGGCATATAAACGGCCTCAGTGCTCACAGTCAAGTCATTAACAATCCAGGTATAGGCATAGTCTTCAGTAAGACAGCTCGGGCACGTCACCTTAGCCGCGAGTGAACCATCGGCCAAGGTCTCAATCGTGATATCGGTAATTTCAGCCAGCACAGGGCTCACTTCTATGGTGACTTTACCCTGTGCTTCTCCGCCCTTACCGTCACTGATCACGTAAATAAAATAATCTATGCCTTGAATATCATCAGGGCTATAATGAATGAGTGTGTCTCCGACTATGGTCGCGCGCTCATTTGCCGTATAAAGATGACTCAGACTCAATTCATCGCCGTCGGCATCATTAATCAGCTTAAGGGCAGATAAATCAATCTCCCAGCTTGCCTCTTTTCCACCTGATATGACATGCGCATAATCTTGGGCTGTCGGGACGATATTAGGCTCCAATGGACTCATATCGCTCGAGATCACTGTGATATACCCCAAAGCATAACCTCCGCGGCCATCCTCGATACTGTATATCGCTTGCTCTCTGCCAATAAACCCTTCAGCAGTAAAAGTCACCTGCTCACCATTACCCAATAAAGCAAAACCTTCAGAATCAGCCATTAAGCCAAGGATAGTCAATGTGTCATCATCACTGTCGCTGATATAATCACGTAAGTCAGTGCTAATCACATCATCCCCCCAGGCTTCAAGATTAATATGCGCCGCAACCGGTGGATTATTGTTGGGAGCTGTGCCACTCACCGCAATCGCTATATATGAGCTCACTGTGACGCCATTAGCACTCACGGTATAGTTAATCGTGCCTACGCCTGCAGCATTAGTATGGTAATCAAACGTCATATCCGTTTGCTTAGACAATACGCCTAACATCGCCTTATCTTCTAGCTCAATCAATTGCCAATCATTGATATTGTTATCCATCAAAATTTGTGTTAAATCAAGATATAAAATGTCACCTTGCTTTGCCGTAACAATATAAGGCAAGGCGGTAAGCCTAATATCATCACTGCCTTTGCTACCAGTGTCATCAGAAACAGTGTCATCAGAAACAGTGTCATCAGAAACAGTGTCATCAGAAACAGTGTCATCAGAAACAGGGTTATCAATAACATCAGGTCTATCTGTCTGGCTATCATTGTCGCTTCCACAGCCCGTCAATGACAGGGCCAGCACAGCAATCAAGGCAAACAAGCGTGGTGATTGAGACTTGGTATAATAATTAATCATGATAATACCTTTACATTCAACAGTTTAAGTAATTCCATTTAATGACGATGTCTTGCACAAAGGCCCTGATTCTAAAATACTTATTTTAAAATGAGTAAACTGAATAAAGCAGGGATATTAGTTAAGTGACTCACTCACAAATCCAAGGGTTACCGCCATATGAGAGAAAATAATAGCAGAAGATGAGGCCGCTTAAATGGGCTTTGAGTATGATATTGATCTGATCTAATGAATAGAATTTAAATAAGTGTCATACTTTAGTATTGGTGATGATTGTCAGTTGGTGTGTCCTGTCCATAGCGTTGCACCATTAACGGTTTAAAGTGACTTTCATACCCGCTTGGAGCTAAAACAACCTGAATTATTAACCTTGTTTGCTTGGAGTGACACGCAGTTTTCAATCTGGTTGTTAAAAGAGCATCTGAGTACGATGCTCTTAAGGGCGCTAGTCATAATAACCAAAGATCTTAGTTAATTTGTGGGTCTAAATTACCTGCTTGATAAGCTTTGTACATGGCTTGCAGTGACAGAGGTTTAATTTTAGAGCCCATGCCGGCACTGCCAAAGGCTTGATAGCGTTCAGTACAAATGGCGGCCATGGCATCCATTGAGGCTTTTAAGAATTTACGTGGGTCAAATTCACTTGGGTTTTCAGCCAAAAATTTACGCACAGCGCCCGTTGAGGCTAAACGCAGATCCGTATCAATATTGACCTTACGTACCCCATGTTTAATCCCTTCAACGATTTCTTCTAAAGGCACGCCGTAGGTCTCGGGGATAGCACCGCCGTATTGGTTAATGATCTCTAACCACTCTTGGGGTACAGAGGATGAACCGTGCATCACTAAATGCGTGTTAGGAATACGCGCATGAATTTCTTTGATACGATCGATTCTAAGTACATCACCGGTCGGTTTGCGGCTAAATTTGTAGGCCCCATGACTGGTGCCGATAGCAATCGCTAAAGCATCCACATGGGTATCGGCCACAAAACGTGCCGCTTCTTCAGGAGTCGTCAACATTTGATCTTCGCTTAAGATCCCTTCAGCGCCAATGCCGTCTTCTTCACCGGCTTGCCCGGTCTCTAAGCTGCCTAAACAACCTATTTCGCCTTCAACCGATACGCCGCAAGCGTGAGCGAAAGCCACCGTTTTACGGGTGACATCGACGTTGTATTCATAAGAGGCGGGGGTTTTTCCGTCAGACATCAAAGAGCCATCCATCATCACTGATGACATGCCTAGCTGAATGGAGCGTTGACACACATCGGGATGAGTGCCGTGATCTTGATGGATACAAACTGGAATATCAGGATATTGCTCTAATGCGGCCGCCATCAGGTATTTTAAAAACTGGGGTCTGGCATATTTACGTGCCCCCGCAGAAGCTTGAACGATGACTGGGCTGTCACAGGCTTCGGCAGCTTGCATAATGGCGCGCATTTGTTCTAAATTATTGACGTTAAAGGCAGGTACGCCATATCCGTGTTCAGCTGCATGATCTAACATTTGACGCAAAGAAATTAAAGCCATTTTGTGCTCCAAGTAGTAGGGTGACAAAGGTTATTAGCGATGTCCATTATCGTGATACTCAAGTCGTTTGGATAGATTGTTGTGCTCAGGTAGTGAGTGGTCCCACTTATCACTGAGCACGATTTTTTATAATATTGTTTTGCTAGTTAACTTGTTTGTGTTTGCTATTGAGTGACTCGCTGCCGCGGCTTTCTAACATGGCCACAGCGGGTAATTCTTTGCCTTCGAGAAATTCAAGGAAGGCACCGCCACCGGTGGAGATATAAGAGACTTGATCGGCGATACCGTATTTATCGACGGCTGCAAGTGTATCACCCCCACCAGCGATGGAAAATGCTTTTGACTCTGCTATCGCTTTTGCAATACGTTCGGTGCCCGCACCAAATTGATCAAATTCAAACACGCCGACGGGGCCGTTCCAAACCACAGTGCCAGCCTTACTGATAATGTTAGCCAGTACTTCACTGCTGTCTGGGCCAATATCAAAAATCATTTCATCGCTGGTGACATCAGCAACTTTTTTTAATGTTGCTGTTGCCGTTGGACTAAATTTATTGGCAACGACGACATCGGTCGGGACGGGAATACTGCCGCCTCGGCTTTGTGCATGACTGACTAAGCGCTTAGCTTCATCGACTAAATCGGCTTCATATAACGATTTACCGACGCCGTGACCCGCTGCGGCAATAAAGGTATTGGCGATGCCGCCGCCGACAACAAGTTGATCCACTATGCCTGATAAGCTTTCTAATACAGTGAGTTTACTTGAGACTTTAGAGCCACCGACAATGGCAACCATCGGACGGGCTGGGTTATTAAGCGCTTGACCAAGGGCATTGAGCTCACCGGATAATAGTGGACCCGCGCAAGCAATCGGGGCATGTAAGCCAACACCATGAGTAGAGGCTTGGGCACGATGTGCCGTACCAAATGCGTCCATCACATAGACATCACAGAGGGCCGCCATTTTTTGCGCTAATGTATCATCGTTGATTTTTTCACCAATATTAAAACGAACATTTTCAAAGACCACGACTTCACCGACATTGCTCTTGACACCGTCAAGGTAATTACTCGCTAAACGGACGGGGCAATCTAAGGCATTATTGAGGTAATCGGCAACCGGTTTCAGAGAGAATTTAGCGTCAAACTCGCCTTCTGTTGGACGGCCAAGGTGAGACATCACCATCACGGCTGCGCCTTTTTCAAGGGCGAGCTTAATCGTGGGTAAGGCTGCACGCAGGCGAGCATCGCTGGTGACTTTTCCGTCACTGATAGGGACATTGAGATCTTCACGAATGAGTACACGTTTAGATTGAAGATCTAAATCACTCATATTAATAATAGCCATGACGTAAGCTTCCTTTAAGGTTTAAGAAATCGTTGAATTCTATGGGTTCGTATGGGTGAGATCCCTGCGTTTGGCATGGATCATGGCTAAACTGGTGTCGAGCATGCGATTAGCAAACCCCCATTCGTTATCACACCAAAGTAAAAGTTTAATTAAATGGCCAGCACTCACACGGGTTTGCGTTGCATCGACCACGCTGGAGCGGGGATCATGATTAAAATCACAAGACACTAATGGCTCATTGGTGTAGCCGACAATGCCGTTAAATTGCCCCAAGGTGGCTTCGAGTAATACGCTATTGATAGTGTCAATATCAACGCACTTTTCGAGTGTTAAAGATAAGTCGATAGCCGTCACATTGATGGTCGGTACGCGAACGGAGATGGCTTCAAACTTATCTTTCATGTGCGGTAAAATACGTTCAATACCACGAGCCAGTTTAGTGTCGACAGGAATGATAGATTGGCCTGCTGCACGACTACGACGAAGATCGTCATGATAAGCGTCGATGACTTGTTGATCGTTCATGGCCGAATGTATGGTGGTGATGGCGCCACTTTTGACCTTGAAATGCTTATCCAATACATCGATAACGGGAATGACGCAATTAGTGGTGCAAGAGGCATTAGAAACGATAGTATGTTGGGCCGTTAATTCTTGTTCATTAACCCCGTAAATGATAGTGGCATCGACATCTGCACTAGAGGGGTTGCTGATCAGTACTTGCTTAGCCCCAGCGATAATATGGGCATGACAAGCTTGTTTGCTGTTTAACACGCCTGTGGCTTCATAAACAATATCAATATCCATGGCTTCCCAAGGAAGCTTAGAGGCGTCGACTTGATGCAGTAAACTGATGCTATCATCACCAATCTGCATTTGATTGTCTTGCAGTTTTACTTGAGTATGAAAACGTCCGTGGGTGGTGTCATATTGGGTTAAATGCACCATGGCTTCGGGTTTAGCCAGCTCATTAATAGCCACTATTTGTATTTTATCGCGTTTATCAGACTCATAAACAGCACGAAGAATAGAGCGTCCTATACGGCCATACCCATTAATTGCGACTCGGATCATGATGCTTTATTACCTTTATTCTCAACGTTCAATTCTTAATGCTGCTTGAGTATATCTATTTTTTACGAGAGATAAAATAACGGCCTACTCTAAGGTAAGCCGTTTGATACCCAAGCCACCTGAAGATGCAGGATCCAGCTGGAATTAAAAGCCTTCATAGGCAAGGTCGTTAATTGCTCCCTGCAGCATTAACTGACATTCCCATCATCCATAATGGTCAGCTGAACAGAGTGCCTAGTTATTCTAAGCGGATGTTCAGTAACGCTGCATAAAAGGCTTCCCTCTTTAATGGTAAGAGTCAGCCCATAGGGAGCCAGTAAAAACGTCCACTTTCAGGTAGCTTGGGTATAGATTTAAGATGTTAACAGACATCTTTGTCGTAGCATGCTTAAATCAAGTTGCGCCATTGAGTTAAAGTAACTCTTTAGCGGCGGCAACGACGTTATCGACAGTAAAACCAAACATTTCAAAAAGCTGATTGGCTGGCGCAGACTCACCAAAGGTCGTCATGCCGATGATGCGACCATTGAGGCCCACATACTTATACCAGTAATCGGCAATACCCGCTTCAATCGCGACGCGGTTAGCCACTTGACTCGGTAATACTGATTCTTTATAAGCTGCGTCTTGCTTGTCGAATACATCCGTTGCAGGGATAGAGACAACGCGGGCTTTATGACCTGCGGCGCTGAGTTCTTTTTGTGCCTTAACAGCTAGGTCAACTTCAGAACCGGTGGAAATCAAGATCACATCAGGTGTGCCTTCACAATCGATTAAGGTATAACCACCTTTAGCAACGTTAGCTAATTGCTCACTGCTACGGGCTTGTTGCGTCAGGCTTTGACGAGAGAAAATCAATGCTGTTGGACCATCGTTACGCTCAATCGCATATTTCCAAGCAACAGCTGATTCAACTTGATCACAAGGGCGCCAAGTACTCATGTTAGGTGTTAAACGTAAGGATGCAATTTGCTCAACAGGTTGATGGGTTGGACCATCTTCACCTAGACCGATAGAATCATGGGTATAAACGAAAATAGAACGTTGCTTCATAATCGCCGCCATACGCAGGGCATTACGAGCATACTCCATGAACATTAAGAAGGTTGCACCATAAGGAACAAAACCGCCATGTAGTGCAATACCGTTCATAATGGCAGACATTCCGAATTCACGTACACCATAGTGTAAGTAGTTACCCGATGCATCTTCAGCCGTTATAGGCTTAGAACCTGAGTATATGGTTAAGTTAGACGGGGCTAAATCTGCACTGCCGCCGATGAATTCGGGTAGCATTTTACCATAGGTTTCTAATGCATTTTGTGACGCTTTGCGTGATGCAATATTGGCTGGGTTAGCTTGTAGTTCTTCAATATAGGCTTTTGACTCTGCAGCAAAGTTTGCTGGCAGCTCACCTAAAGTACGACGCTTAAGTTCAGCGGCAAGTTCTGGGTAAGCGACGCTATACGCGGCAAACTCTTTATCCCAAGCTTGCTCTGCTGCAAGGCCAGCTTCTTTCGCGTCCCACTGAGCATAAATATCCGCTGGGATTTCAAAAGGAGCGTGCTTCCAACCTAAAAATTCACGAGCCGCTTGAATTTCAGCATCCCCTAATGGTGCGCCGTGACAGTCATGGCTGCCACCTTTATTGGGCGAGCCGTAACCGATAATGGTTTTACAGCATAACAAACTTGGACGAGGATCGAGTTTAGCTGCTTCAATTGCTGCATTAATGGATTCACTGTCGTGACCATCAACACCGGCAACAACATGCCAGCCGTAGGCTTCAAAGCGTTTTACTGTATCATCAGTAAACCAGCCTTCAACGTCACCATCGATAGAAATGCCGTTGTCATCCCAAAAGGCAATGAGTTTACCGAGACCTAAGGTACCGGCTAATGAGCAGGCTTCATGAGAAATACCTTCCATTAAACAGCCATCACCCATGAAAGAGTAAGTGAAATGGTCGACTACACTGTGGCCTTCACGGTTAAATTGGGCTGCTAATGAACGCTCAGCAATGGCCATGCCGATGGCGTTAGTGATCCCTTGACCTAGAGGACCCGTGGTTGTTTCGATACCTGGAGCATAGCCGTATTCTGGGTGGCCGGGTGTACGAGAATGTAGTTGACGGAACTGCTTTAAATCTTCGATGTGTAAATCATAACCCGCAAGATGTAATAGCGAGTAATGCAACATAGAGCCATGGCCGTTAGATAGAATAAAACGGTCACGGTTAGCCCATTCAGGGTTAGCAGGGTTATGGCTTAGGTGATCACGCCATAAAACTTCAGCAATATCAGCCATGCCCATCGGAGCACCTGGATGACCAGAGTTTGCTTTTTGAACAGCGTCCATGCTAAGTGCGCGGATAGCGTTTGCGAGTTCTTTACGAGATGACATGATCTCTCCTGCTTATATTGAGGTGTAGTCTGCAATTATGGAGGCATATTTTCTCTTACTAGGCTGTAGGACGCAAATGAAATTAGTTATCTTATCGCGCTTTATTCGACTTTTTTTATTAAAAAAGTGATAAATGGTGATTTATTTAAATAAATTCAATATGTTAACTTTTAATGTCGAATCTGATTAAATGATAACAAACTTTACGTAAATGCTAAGAGAGCTGCATTTGCTTCAAAGTGAGTAGAAGTAGTGAAAATTTAGTCAAATTTATAACGAATAAGGGATACGGCGATGAATAATAAAAACACAAAGGAGGTGAACAGGGAAACGAGGGTAAATTGAGTATTAGACAGCATGAGATCCGCTTGAGAAAAGCTATAAAGACTCGAGATTAATGCAAATGAGAAAGTGAGTAAGGCTGCGGCCATACCTTGGCCTTGGGTGATGTTTGCCATCGCAAAACTACTGGACATGGGATTTAAGAAACCAATCGTAAAACTGATAATATAGAGGGCAAGGATAGACAGTATCAAATTTGATCCCGATAAGGATAAAAGGATGCTGCCGAGTAGAAAAATCACCACGATAAAGAGTCGTATTGTCGGTAATGCATTTAAATGGATACCTTTTTTAAAGGTAAATATACCGATAATATACATCAGGCTTAATCCCAGTACGATCCCATTCAGTTGATTGAATATAATTGTTTGATTTCATTTAGTATATTTTGCGTGTTGCCCATGATTGTTTGCATGAAAACAGCATAGCCAATACCTGTTGATAGGGTGTTTAGTACAAAACTTTTTTTAGACAAACAATGCAACAGTGAAGATTTGATATTGTGGATTAAAATCAGTTGTTGCTGATCTTTCTTTAAGATTTTTTGTGAAACAATGAGTAAGCCAATTTCTAAAATGAACATACAATAATAAGCATAATGCCAATCGATAAAAATCATGCCTCGGGCTAAAATAGAAGACAATATTGGCGCAAGAATAATGCAGATAGATATTTTTGAAGTAAAGATTTTAATGGCATTAGGCGCGATGGTATGCCGTAACAGCAGTGCTCGACCGATAGGTGAATAGCAACCCGTTCCCGCGCCGATTAGAATACAGCCAGTATAAAATAAGCTGAGACTATTGGCGTTAGCAAGCAGTAACAGGCCAGATAGAGACGTGATTTGGGCAAATTTCAGTGTAAAGTAAGCGCCAAAAATATCAGATAACAGACTAAAAATGATGGCGGAAAGTGAAAATAAGAAAAACAATAAGCTTATGCCTAAATGTATTTGATTGATACTCACGTCTAATGCCTCTGCAATCGTACTGATCAATGGGATCGATAGCACTAAGGTCATGTAACTGATTAAAGACAACCCATAGGCGAGTAAGTTAAAGGGAGAGCGGGATAACATTCTCAAGTTGATTATGGCCTATTAAAGACTAAATAAAAGTTAATTTAAGTATAGAAAAATATACTTGTAACTCACAAAATAGGTCATATTTTATTGATTTTGGTTCATTTTTACTTTCATAAGTGAACGTCATAGATTATTTTTAAGTGAAGTCATTCATGATATTAGCTTGTCTCCATAATGCTATGGTTGGAAAGTAAGTTAATTCTAACGTTATGATTGTTTATGATTTATTTTTTTATTTTGTTGTTTCATTCTCAATAAAATTGAACTCGTTTTAAGAATTTTTAATGCTTAAGGCTGTTAACTGTTGAGGATTTCTACTAAGATAGACGTCTAGATGTAGATACTTCTACACATTCAAATTGTAATAAGACGGGATTTTCCATAATGGCAAAACACTTGTTTACCTCTGAGTCGGTCTCAGAAGGTCATCCTGATAAAATCGCCGATCAGATCTCTGATGCGGTCCTTGATGCTATTTTGGAGCAAGATCCAAAAGCGCGTGTTGCTTGTGAAACCTACGTCAAAACCGGCATGGTAATGGTTGGCGGTGAAGTCACGACGTCTGCGTGGGTTGATATAGAAGAAATCACCCGTAAAACGGTTCGTGATATCGGTTATGTTCATTCTGATATGGGATTTGATGCTGATTCTTGTGCAATCTTAAATGTGATAGGTAAGCAATCTCCTGATATTAATCAAGGTGTTGATCGTGAAGATCCTAAAGCACAAGGTGCGGGCGATCAGGGTCTTATGTTTGGTTATGCCAGTAATGAAACTGATGTATTAATGCCTGCGCCTGTGACTTATGCGCACAAATTGGTTAAGCGTCAGTCAGAAGTTCGTAAAGATGGTACCTTACCTTGGTTACGCCCAGATGCAAAAAGCCAAGTGACTTTTGCTTATGATAGTGAAGGTAAAATTGCGGGTATCGATGCTATTGTGTTATCGACTCAACATTGTGAGACCGTGACACAAGCCGATTTAATTGAAGGTGTGATGGAAACCATCATTAAGCCTGTTTTACCAGCGCAATGGTTAAGCCGTGACACAAAATATTTCATTAATCCAACGGGCCGTTTTGTTATTGGTGGGCCAGTTGGGGATTGTGGCTTAACGGGTCGTAAAATTATTGTTGATACTTATGGCGGTATGGCAAGACACGGCGGTGGTGCATTTTCGGGTAAAGATCCTTCTAAAGTGGATCGCAGTGCCGCTTATGCTGCACGTTATGTAGCGAAAAACATTGTTGCTGCGGGTCTTGCTGAGCGTTGTGAATTACAAGTGTCTTATGCCATTGGTGTGGCTGAGCCAACTTCTATCAGTATTGAAACCTTCGGTACAGAGAAAGTGTCGCACGACATGTTAATTGAATTAGTGCGACAGCATTTCGATTTACGGCCTTATGGTTTGACTGAAATGTTGGATCTGGCGCGTCCAATTTATCAAGCGACGGCGGCCTATGGACATTTCGGACGCAATGAATTCCCTTGGGAAAAGACAGATAAAGCCGATGAATTACGCAGCGATGCTGGACTTTAGTTTTTTTAAATTTGGGCATTGTAAATGCCTACATTGATGTTATGAAAGAAACCGCCTTTGGGCGGTTTTTTGTTTTTAAGGTCCTGCTTCTTGAATGATAATTGCGTACTAAAAACGGGTTAATGAAGATGTTATGTATGGATAAAAATGAGCTGAAGTTTGATTGGTTAGCAGTAGATGATAGAAGAGACGTAGCCGCTTTTTATCGTCAATTTATGCCTTATGCGAGATTAAACCGTAAAGAAGCCATTGCGGTATTAAAATCAACCAATGAAGAGATTATTGCGAGTGTGCGCTTTAGACCCGTGGGAGAGTTAGTATTACTAACGGGATTGTTAGTGAACCCCACATGGCGAGGACAGAAACTGGGCGCGATACTGATCAAAAATAGCTGTCCCTGCTTAGCTAAAAAATCGATTTATTTGTTTGTTGAAGCTGACTTAGAGCGCTTTTATCAGCATCATGGCTTTCGTGTGTTAAACCAAGGGCCTAATGATATCGAGCAGCTATTGCTTAAATACCAAAAGCAAGGCAAATCCCTGCTTATGATGCAATATTTTGACAATTGAGGTTTTAGTGAGCTGAACATTTAAGACTGCGAATGATGTCAATCTTTTGTGTGGCTAAGCAGTAAGTAATAATCACGATCTTCAAAGCTAAAAAAATCAATGACTTTCATGGATGACTTTTGGGTATGAGCAGCAAAAGATCGTTCATTATCTTCCGAAATAAAGGTTAACATGTAGGGGTATTGATTCGCTATTTGATCCTTCAGTTGCTGAACTAAGCCCTCAAAGAGACCCTGGCCACGATGATCGGGATGGATCCAAATCGGCCCATATTGACAACTATTATTTTTTGTTAGGGTGACTGAATTTAAATCAAGTTGTTTGACTTGTTTTAAAAGGACTTGATAAATAGGCCAGCGTTCAAAGAAAGACCAGCTTCCGGCAATAACGTAAGCGACAATGGCATTCTGTTCTTCTGCTACCCATAAATATTCTTTATCGATCAGTAACGCGAGATCATCTCGACTAAAACTTTGACCCTGCATATTGTTAGCCATTGCTGATGTTGATAGCTCATCTTGGTTGTATTCTTTTTCAAGTAGCGTTAATTGACTAATGTCTCTTGAGTTGGCGGCTCTGATCTTCATTTTGTTCCCTGTGATGCTTCTTTTAGACGATCATAACGTATTTATTGCCAGAACAGGGATGACTTCTTTTATGCGATCCACTTTATCTTATCGATTTTTTCGTTATAATAATTAAATCATAATTAAATTAATGGCTTTGAGATCAAACATGATGATTGTAAGATTGATAATAGTGAGTCTAGTGGTATTACTCACTGCTTGCCAATCGACTGGAGTAACAGTTGATGATCAGCTTGAACTTGAAGGCACATGGCATATTGAAAAAATTAACGGTCAAGCTGTTGTTAATTACAGTCCAGCGCAGTTAAGTTTTGGTACTAATGGTGTGTTAAGTGGTAATAATAGCTGTAATACTTTTACGGGAAACTATACCTTTGTAGGCTCTTCGTTAGGTTTAGCGCCGGAGGCTGGCACAATGAAAGCATGTGTGGATGCATTAGAAGCCCAAGAGGAACAAGTCATGGTATTAATGCTAAATGTTTCTCAAGCCCGTTTAACAAAATCAAAATTACTGTTGAAAGATGAGAATAATAAGACTCTATTTGTGCTTAAGAAAATGGAGAGTGAGAATATCGGTGAGACACCCGTATCGAGTCATGATTAAGTGTTATTATCTAACCTCCTATGTTGAGAGCCGCATGCAAAGTAAAATAAAGAGTTAAGGCAGATAAAAGTGTATGCATATACGTAAAGGTGAAAAAAGTGATTTACAACAGCTGGTTGCATTTAACCTTGCGATGGCCAAAGAAACAGAAGGTCGAGAACTTGATATCGAGCTCCTCACGCAAGGCGTCAACCGGCTATTGGATTCCCCTGAAAAAGGTTTTTACTTAGTGGCCGATATTGATGGTGTGATGGCGGGCTCTTTAATGGTGACTTTTGAGTGGAGTGACTGGCAAGCGAAAGATTATTCTTGGATCCAAAGTGTGTATATTCATCCTGATCATAGACGAAAAGGCATTTATAAAAAGCTTTATCAAGCGGTGAAAGATACAGCCGAAGCAGCGGGTGGTGCAGCGAGTTTTCGGCTCTATGTTGAGCAAGACAATCAAGCGGCCCAGCTCACCTATGAATCAATGGGAATGCAGCCAAGCCACTATGTATTGTTTGAAGAATAGCGATTATCAATATCAGCTCTTTTTAAGGCAGCTGAGTGATCAACTTTCTTTGGTTTGCCGAAGAAGGTTTGGCTTGTCTATCTCATCTTCGTTTTTTGGCTCAATTAAAAATGATCTAACCGATTAATAATTAAGTAGTTGGCAATAGGTTTGATATTTTTTGTCGTGTTAAAGTCTATCCATTGAGAGGGGTTGTTTTCAGCTAAAAGCATGAAAAATATCGATATATTAAAAAAACCGTGGCATTTTACAATGATGTTTTGGGGATGCCTTTGACCAAGACGGTCACTTTGCCTAATGGGCACGGTCAGCATTTTTTCTTTGATTGTGGTGGGGGGTGATCAGTTGGCGTTTTTCTGCTTTCTAAAGGCACCAGAATCCCAAGCTGGTATTACCCATACTGCAAATTTGGTGACTCAGGGCGATATTACCTCGGCACACGGCTTCATGAATCATGTGGCTTTTGATGTACCACTTGAGAAAATGGATGAGTATAAACAGCGGTTGAAGCAAGCAGGACTGGAATGCACGGACGTCTATCATGATGACTCTGAAGCGGGGATACTGTTGGAACTTGCGTCATGGACACGTGAATTGACGCCTGCAGATGTTAATGTTGAGCCTATAAGTATATAGGGCTGAATGATATCCTACGAGAGGTGCTAGATTTTTTCTTTAAAGGGTTTTTATAAACAAGGCTAGCAGACCGCGATAGCTAGAGACGAAGCTGAAGTCAGAGCGAAAATTTTCGGCTCTATGTTGAGCAAGACAATCGAGTGGCCCCCACACCTATCAAGCGCTGGGAATGTAGTTAAGCCACTCTTTATTATTTGAAGAATGAAAGCCACCAATGAAGCTTAGTGACTTAGAGGATAGTTATCAATAGCTATTTTACTGGCTGACTCTATGATGATGCAGCTTGGGGTTCCACGCGAGTGCCAGGAAGAAGCAAGCAAAGAAAACCGAGGCGATGAGTAAATAAAAGCTGCTGTCCCAGCCAGAGTATTCAATGACTGAGCCCATGATGGCATTGGCGGGAACCGTCCCGACAAAATAACCAAACAGTCCAGTAAAGCCCGCTGCGGTGCCAGCGGCTTTTTTAGGGACTAAATCTAAGGCGTATAATCCAACAAGCATGACTGGGCCATAAATTAAGAAGCCTAACGCCGTCAGTGACGCCATATAAATCCAGATATTATGAATAGGGTTGAGCCAATAAACGAGTATGGCAACTAACATCAGTAACAGGTAAATAATACCGATAGGGGCTCGTCTCCCCTTAAATAACTTATCGGAGAGCCAGCCACATAAAATCGTGCCGGGAATACCTGCGTATTCAAACCAAAATATAGACCAAGCCGCTTCACTATTGGAAAAGCCTTTACCACTCACAAGGTAAGTGGGCGCCCAATCAGCAATACCGTAACGCAAGAAGTAAATAAAAGCATTGGCCAGAGCGATAAACCATAAGTATTTATTATTTAATACATATTGGAAAAAAATTTCTTTAGCTGATAATTCTTGTTCAAACTCGCTATTACCGACAATGCCCTGATCATGCTTATATTCTTCAATGGGAGGTAAGCCTTGAGATTGAGGGGTATCCCTCACTGTCATCAAGATAAAGCCGACTAACACTAGCGCCGCGATGGCAGGAAAGTAGAACAAACTTTGCCATTCGCCAAATATAATGATGCCGAGTAAGGCCAGTGGCCCGATAAGGCCGCCACCAACATTGTGAGCAACATTCCAAATGGAGACATAAGTGCCACGTTCTTGAGGAGAGAACCAATGTACTAAGGTGCGTCCACAAGGTGGCCAGCCCATGCCTTGCACCCAGCCATTGAGAAACATTAAAATTCCCATCATTACTAAGCTATTCAGCGCCCAACCACTTAAGCCTATGATGAAATTAATGATGGCAGAGAGGAATAAACCAGCAGCTAGGAAGTACCGCGCGTTAGATCTATCGGAAACATTGCCCATGAAAAACTTACTTAACCCATAAGCAAGGGAGATCATTGACAGCACGATGCCAAGCTGGGCTGTGGTATAGCCTTCTTGTTGTAAATAAGGCATAGCAAGGCTAAAGTTTTTACGAATGAGGTAATAACCAGCGTAACCAAAAAAAATGCCTAAAAAGACCTGTCCTCTTAATTTTTTATAAGCGGGATCGATGTCTTTCTTCGGGCGTTGTTGAATATGCCTAGCTGGTTTAAAAAAACCTATCATAATGATTTATATATCCGCTGAAAGTAAAAGTGGGTGGCACATAGTGTCGATGATTTTTTTATGAGTCTAGTGTAAATAATAGGCGATCTAAACTGTTAACAATTGATACACATTCAATGTTATCCACTATGTAATTAATTATATTGAACTAGTTAATATAAAAGGCGGTCTATATTTCAGCATTTTGGTGTCAGTGATGAACAAATGAATAATATTTTTTTAGCTTATAATATACAATTAATGTTAAAGGAATTTACGGCATGTTTTGTTATAAAGTTTGTTAAATTATTAATATAGATTAAATTTATTTCATGCTTAAAATAAAAGGTAGCTTTTGTTTCGATACATGCATAAGAGTTTATTTTTTTTTATTTTTCCGTTCCATTTTTCCATATTTCACTGTTAAATAAGCTTTTTAGTATATGTTAATTATATTTATTATAGAACTATATATGCGTAATAAAATGATTTTTGATTTCAGAACAAAAGATTACGAACTTTATGTTATTTGTTTGAATTGTTATTGATCTGTTTAGGTTCTTTACTTGTTCGTTTTCATTGTTTTTATGCTTATCAATAGTAAAAGTTCGTGGTTTTTGTTGAGATATCTAGTTCAAGGCTTTCATGTTATTTCGTATAGGCTAATATTAACGCTTAAATAAAGAATAAGAGTAGTAGATTTTTAATCTTTTTAGACAAGTTAATAAGACAATGTAAGGGGCAATTTTTCAATAAGTATCTAATTCATCATAAAAAGCCTTTGTGCTTAAAATATTAACAATTAGCGTTATATTTATTGTGCTCCGTATCGGGTTGGAGCGGTAGTGTTGAAAGGGGAAAGTGATGTCAGAGTCTTATAAGCTAGTGATCATTTGGTGCGGGTTAGTTTGGCTAGTGTGGTTTGATATAGTCAATCTAGTTGGGCTCATATGACATTGAACTTTAATGCTTAAATCGATATTTTTGCTAACAAAATAAAAAGTTATCGCTTTGATTTATTTAATTTCGTGCTTATTTCATTGGCTTTAAATTGCAATAAAGTGATAAAAGGTAAAACGATAATACTTGTGGTGAATATATCTAAAAGAGTGTGATATTTTTGATAAATCATCAGGATGATATAGAGGATCATAGAGAGGCTGGCAATTAATCGTTGATTTTTGGACTGTAATGAAAAATGGGTGACAAATACTAGTGATAATGCGGTGTGTGTACTGTAATCGAGCCCTAAGCGAGGCCAAATATTAAAAACATTATCGATAAACATGATCCCATAAATGAGCATCACCGATATCAATACCCCTAATACTTCATATGCTTGTGAGTGCCATCCATAAATGCTTACTTTTTTGAAAGCAAAAATGATGAACACTAACCCTAGTGCTGGAATATAACTGTCGGCAATAAAATCCCACTCTTGATATGTCAATGCTTTCCTTTATTATTCAATGCTCATGTCGACTAGATTGTCCCTAGCCTTAGAGTCCGTTTATTGTTAGCTAATATTCAAGCTAAAGTGTAACGGATTTTCTGGTGTAAAAGATATTGAAACAACAAGTACTTCCTTTGGACGTTTTTTAGTCATCAGTTTGAAATAATGGATGTTAATTTTGTGAAAGTGATGGGCTCTTACAAACTGTCCTTGATAGAGAGTAATAAGAACCAGTGTTAGCATTTTAGGTTAATGTAGCATTCCCATGATAATGGGGAGCAACATTATGGCTAAGCATTTTCTATCTTGTAAATTAGCGGGAAAAGGGTTAGCCATACAGACTTGATAGGGGTAGTTATTGCCAGCAATATGTTTACCTGAATACATAACATCTAAGTTGGGGGTGAGTGGCCCTTTAAATAAGCTATTGAATAATTTATCACGATTATTTTCTTTCCAAGGAAGAAATCCTAAGGGGGTTGAATAACTGTCGTATAGCTTTACATAGATATTGTTACTATTAGGTAAAGGTGGTGCAATGGGCATCCATTGATGATTACCATCAATATTCGAAAAAGCACTGGCCATAATATTATTAGTACCATTGAAAGTGTTAGCTGGTAACCCCGCATGAGTCGCTAAAAGCGCTAAACCATTGGCATCGAGTAAAGATAATTTGGCTAATTGCAGTGAATTAAAGATGACTGCAAAGTGGTTTGGATCGAATTTACCGGTCGTGCTTAATTGCATATCTGCTTTTATGCGCTTTGCCATATCAGGGAGCATCAGAATACCTTTTGATGATTGCGTTTCGGGCACAGTAAAGTAGTGGTTTAATCTTGAGTCATCTATTTTTTCGGACGATACATCTAGGAGTAACTGCACTTTATCGGGCACTAAATCACGCAACTTATCGCCAACTTGTTGTTTAAGTTCATCGGTTAATTCTTGGATCACACTATCAGAGAGTTCTTGAACTTTCGCTTTAACGCTTGATGAAATTCCAGGTGGCGTGGCTAATGTATTAATGATTTCAACAATGTTCTTCATGGCATCGATAAGATCTTGAATTGAAGATAACAGCCCACCCTCACATGCATTTCCTACAGAGCTAGGAATGCCAATAAGTTGTGCGTGATAGCATTTAAACCAAGTTTCTAATGGCTCGATGGTATCAGCACCAGCATAAGTGCTGTTCAACATGACTTGTCCATTGGCTTTGACGTAGGCAGACATGGCGCTGTCTAAATCCCCACGCCAACCTCGTAATAGTCCTTGTATGGGAGAGACATCAAGCGAGATGACTTGATTGAGATCGACAAAGGCATTGGCGACATTATTAACCGAATTACTTGCGGCGATCATTTCTTTTTTCAGTTCGATGACTTTATCTGTATAGGCGAGCTGATTGACTAATAATTCTGTTTCTAGTTTAGATTTTAAGGTGACAACATCGATTAATTGATCATTAATAGTATCGTTGACGTTGTAACAAAGTTTACCTATTGCAGTACTTCCTGCTGCGTCATTTACATTGGGGTAGCTACCTTGCCCAGTGCTATACACCACACTACTTGTGTAGGGGACTCTCTCTATCGTACATTTTTGAGTTGGGGGGGTTGTATCTTCCATCCAACACACTTCTTTTTCAACCGTATCGATATTTGGCCATAACAATAACTCTAGCTCGACTAATTTCAGCATGTTTTTATCAATGAAAAGATCATGTCTAACTCGCTCTCGATTGTTAAAGCAAGTTTGATCATTATCTCTACAAGCAAATTGGGGAAGCTTCTTTGTATTGTATGCAATGTTTTTTACTAATTCTGTTTTAGCAGCTTTAAAATTGCCATGGGTTCCATTGATCCTATGGGTTTCTGTGGTGGGTCGGTCTTTTTTTCTACCGAATAATCCACGCAGGATTGATACTCCAATAGAGTGGTTCGATATCCATTCAGTCAATCCTGTTGGATCCCATCTTGTTGCATCATCTAATAGTTCGCAAGACTTGCCTTTAAAGTGATCATCCATTTCTAAAAGTGCTTCTTCAAGATCTTGTTTGGTTGTAAGTAAGTCACGCTGCATTGCTTTAGCTTCATTATTGACCTTTTCAATACCATCAACTTGCAAAGTCTCGAATTTATTACTGATGGCATACATTTTGTTGCTAGCTTCTTGTAACTCATCGGTAACAGGGCCATTTAAAATATCGAGGACAGGCTGAACTGCATCGACAATAGCACCTGCTTCGGTGTCAGATAAATCAATGTTTAGCCAATACTGGGCTGCTATTTGGGTAACCCATTTATCGATTTCATGCCAAATACCTGCTTCGGCTAAATCATCGATGACTTGTCGATATTGCCAGTAAGCCGCTAAGTGTTTAGCGTAAGTATTCTGCTGATATAAAGCTTGAGTAGTATCATTATAAATGAGTGCATCTCGTACATTATTGGCGTAATCATTTTCGATGTTGACTCTGTGGTAAGCCGATGGCCAAGTTTGACCAGCATTGTTGCGAATGACTGGCGTTTTTTTCGGCAATATAGCCTTCGAGTGCAATATGCCTCGTTTCGACTAATGTCTCGTCAGTTAATGAAAAAATATCACCCGCATATTTATTAACGTATGTGTGAGCAAATACATCTGATGAGGCATGACCTAAGAATCCGTAACTATAGGCGGTCATTAAGGTTTTATTACTGGTGTTGGGGTTGTTAATTTCATTGAGTAAGTAATTGAGCCATTCTGCTGTATTCCAACCATTTTCCCCCGGATGGATCATGGATTGACCGACTAAAATATCTGGCGCGGCATCGGGGCCAATATGACCCATCAAAAAGGCATGTTGATAGCTCAAAATGGCTTGTTTTACATCTGATGGGACGGATAAAGTTATAATTTTTCCATTCAGTTCAATGGAGAGCTTGCCATCATTTTCAAGATCATTAATGATTTGTTGCCCTATCCAGACATGAGATTGAATTTTATAAGCTTGAGCTGAAAGGGGGATGCAGAGAAAGAGTATCCCTAATCCGAGTTTGAATAAATGTGTCAACTAAATACATCCATTTAATTAATATACTTATCACTTATATTACGTTAATTTAATCTTGGATACATCATGTTTGTGTATTGTTTTTTATCGTTTTTATCGTTGGTGTTGTGATGCAGTAAGTCGGAATGGAAGGGAATGCGATTAAACATACACCAGTGCGGTAATTGGGTGATGGTATGTTGAGTGCGTCATTTTATTCAAATTCGATTAAATTGAAATAGGATGGTGTTTAGCTTGAAAGTAAAGTTAAAGGGGAATATATGAAGAAACGAGACATACTTTCATTATTAAAAATGAAGAAAGTATGTCCTGTGAGAGTGTATTATTGAGCGGGCGGTTAATCTTCTTCGTTCGCTTGCAAAATACGTTCTTTTCGATCTTGCTCTTCATCAAAAGCAGCTTGAATTTCAGCGAGCACCGAATCCACATTGGCGGCTTTGTCACTTTCAGCAAATTGACCCGTTAATTCAGTATCGGGTGTCAGTTTTCCTGATTCAAATAAGGCCCACATTTCTTTTCCATAACGAGTGGATAAGATCTCAGGCGCATATTGACCATAAAATTGGGTCATGTTATTAACGTCGCGTTCTAACATGCGCTTAGCATTGTTATTAGCTGCTGCATCAACGGCTTGTGGCAGATCGATAATGACGGGGCCAGTATGATCCAGTAGCACATTAAACTCGGATAAATCGCCGTGGATAAGACCTGCACACAACATCAGTTGAACATCTTTCATGACTTTTTTATGATCGATTTGGGCTTGTTCTGCCGTTAATGTCACATCATTCAGTCTGGGCGCTACGAAGCCTTTATCATCAGTGATAAGCTCCATTAATAATACGCCGTCAAAACAGCCATAAGGTTGGGGTACGCGAACACCGGCATAGGCTAGACGGTAAAGTGCATCGACCTCAGCATTTTGCCAGGCTTGCTCTTGTTCTTGTCTGCCAAATTTAGAGCCTTTCTCCATGGCGCGCGAGCGTCGGCTATTACGCCCTTTACGTCCTTCACGGTACTCTACGGCTTTTTTAAAGCTACGCTTGTCAGCTTCTTTATAAATTTTAGCGCAGCGGATCTCCCCGGCGCAGCGGACAACATAGACGTCAGCTTCTTTACCGCTCATCAGTGGTCTTAGTACTTCATCCACTAGGCCTTCATCGACGAGTGGCTGTATTCGTTTTGGAATTTTCATTGGGGTCTTATACCCTACTTAAGCAAGAGATGGAATATGTAATTGGATTATATTTCGCAGTAGTCATGAATAACGTCAGATTAGCACAAAAAAATGAATAGATTAGTAAGATATAAGTCAAAATAGGGCTAAATAGGCCAAAATCTGTTTTTTGCTTTCTATGATGAAGGGGCATTTTTGCTCTGACTAAGTTTATATCATAATGGTATAACTTTTAACTATTATATCTTTATTAAGTTATAAGAGACAGCGTATATTTGTCTTAATGAAAGAGTATTAGGATAGAGTGAGTTATGGCAGTGGTAAGCGCAGTGGATAATCAGCCCAAGGGTAAAATATGGTTAGTGGGTGCAGGTCCCGGTGATGTTGAACTGTTAACGCTGAAAGCTTATCGCATTCTACAAATGGCTGAAGTGGTTTTATATGACGCGTTAATCAGCCAAGAGATTATGTCTTTATTGCCCAATACCGCTGAAAAAATTGCGGTAGGTAAGCGAGCGGGCAAGCACAGTGTTCCTCAAGATGAAATTAATCAGTTATTGGTTTCGAAAGGAAAAACCGGTAAAAATGTGGTTCGTTTGAAAGGTGGGGACCCTTTTGTTTTTGGCAGAGGCGGTGAAGAATTACAAGCCATTGTTGCAGCTGGTTTGGCATTTGAGGTCATTCCAGGCATCACAGCGGCCAGTGGAACATCGGCTTATGCTGGCATTCCATTAACCCATAGAGATTATGCTCAAGGAGTAACCTTTATGACCGGTCATTGCCAATTAAAAAGCCGGCCTATTGATTGGAATACTTACGCGAATCCTAATAATACCTTAGTGATTTATATGGGTATTTTAAATGCGAATCTAATTAAGCAAGGCTTAATAGCGGCAGGTAGAAGTGCCGATACTCCCGTGGCGATCGTGTCGAAAGCCACCACTTCAGAGCAACGTCAGTTTGTTGGAACTTTAAAGGAATTAGACCGTTTAGCGGTCGATCCTGAGTTGGTGATGCCAGCGTTGATGATTATTGGTGAAGTGGTGCAACTTTCAGACACGCTGAATTGGTATCAAGCTTAATATCTAAGCTGAAATAATCATTAACCTGAACTCGAACCTATCTTAGTGAATGAATGAAACCTTGCGGGTATATAGTAAAGGGCGGGGTTTCTATTGTTGTTTACTTTTTTTGTTCCTCAATCTTTTTTTCAGTATTCTTTGCTTTAGTTTTTTTCTTCCATTGGTATATCCCACTTTAACGGCTTAATTAACTGAGAGTTAGGTTGATTATTGATCAAAAAAGTAAAACACCTTGAAGGTTATTCTCGCTTCCTATTCGTGTCTTTTTGTTACAGCCCATGAGAACCTCAATCTTTACAAACAAAGACCCATCTATTTTAACCTCATGTTGTTAAAAGGTTTGATTTATTGTTATTACGTGACGCACTACTCAATTGTGTTTCTATTGGGTGGTAATTATAATGAAAATAATTCTTATTTGTTATACTATCCTCGCGATTTTTGGGGGTTTGTTAATAAATAAGGTGTTGGTATGAGGTTTAAGTTAAATTCGCTGGCGTTGATCTTAGGATGTTGTTTCAGTGCGAGTAGTATGGCGGCAAATGATCCTGCTTCTTTGGCGAGCGCAATCGCTAAGCAAGAAGCTGAATTGACCTTGCTTAAGCAGCAATTGGCTAAGTTAGCTGAACAGCAGAAGCAGCAAAAACAAGAGAGTGAAATCGAGAGACAACAACAAGAACAAGCGATCGTTTCTCTTCAACAAGATAGCGCAACCGCTCGGCTCGATAAATTCATTTTCAAGTCTTATGGTACGGTCAACTATACCAATCAAGAATATTTCGACAATGTACAAGATACGACCCCTGAACGTCGTGGGCGCTTTGATTTAGAACGTATAGTGACGGAGTTTGGCTATCGCTTTAATGATAAATGGGACATAGAAGTTGAAATTGAATATGAACATGGCGGTACGGGCACAGCATTAGAATATGACGGTTTTGATGAGTTTGGTGAATTTGAGTCAGAAACAGAAGCCGGAGGGGAAGTACTCATTGAAAAAGCCCAGATCCGTTATCGTCCAAGCGATGCCTTTGGGGTTAAATTTGGTAACATTCATCTGCCTGTTGGTTTAGGCAGTATATTACATAAACCCAACCAATATCTGACTGTTCTCCGCCATAAAGGTGAGCAAGCGATGCTGCCAACTGTATGGAATGAAAATGGTGTCGGTATTTTTGGCGAAGTGTCTAATGTTTTTTACCAAGCGCAAGTGGTGAATGGGTTAAATTCCGAATATTTCCGTACCTATAATTGGGTTGCATCAGGACATCAAAAACGTTTCGAGCAAGTCAATGGCGATGACTTAGCCTATGTGGCTCGCTTAGATTACGGTAATTTCAAAAAAGGTTCAGCCGTTGGTGTGTCTTATTATTACAGTAACACCAGTGGTAATAGACATAAAACCAATAAAATCAGTGAAGATGGTACCGTCACTATTATCACTGTTGCAGGGGCTTACGTCGAAGGCCCTTGGACTATTCGTGGGCAATATATTTATGGCACACTCAGCGATGCCGATGCCATCGCAGCAGCCAATAAAACGACCCCTGGATTACAACCGGGTAATTTCGCACAGGTGGGGTCAGAATCAGAAGCCTTTTTCATAGAAGCTGGATTTGACTTAAATCATTACACCGATATTCCCGTCACTGTTTTTGCCAGTATTGATTACTCCAATCCGTTAAAAGAAGTGGAAAGTGGGGTTGCGAGTAAACGCTTTGAAAATACTTGGACAAGTGTTGGCGTGAACTACTTCCCTATTCCTAAAGTTGTGATTAAAGCGGAAGCGGGAAGGCAGCAAGTCGCAGTGGCTTCGATTCCCGACACCAACTTTTTTGCTTTAGGCGTCGGTTACCAATTTTCTCTTTAATTTATCAACTTATTTAAATTTCAGTTTATTCACTTTTAGCTTATTCACATGGAGTTTTTTATGAAATATTTTACCCGTACAGCCCTTGCGATGGCATTAATTACCACATTAACAGCATGCGGTGGTTCAGGTTCTGATGATAGTTCGACTGAAAATACCAGTAGCAGCTTTAGCTTTACTGCCACAGAAACCATCACCAATTTAACCGATGATGTGATTGTGGCAGGTTATGAAAACCTCGCCTTGCAAGGCGATGCTTTATTACTTGCGACACAAACGTTACTCAATAATGCGACAACCGAAAATTTATTAGCCGCGCAAGCCGCGTGGAAGGCTGCGCGTGCGCCATGGGAGCAAGGTGAGTCGCACATTTTTGGCCCTGTTGATGCGTTAGGGATTGATCCTCATTTAGACAGCTGGCCATTGAATACCTCAGATCTCACCAAGGTTCTGGCCAATAACTCAGGATTTGATGCCGCGACGATTAAAACATGGAATGATGATGTGCAAGGTTTTCATACCATGGAATACTTATTGTTTGGTAATGGTATTAACACCAATGAAAAGAGCATCGATGAGTTAAGTCTTAGCCAGCGTGAATATTTGGCGGCGCTTGCAGAAGTGTTTCGTGATTACACTGCTTCTTTAGCGGATGCTTGGACGGTGAGCTATGACGCTGGAAACGGTGCTGCTTATGCGGATTCATTGAAAACGCCTGGGGAGAATAATAATACTTTCTATAGTTCAAACTTGAGTGTTATCCAAGAGTTAGTTAACGGTATGATAGGTATTGTCGATGAAGTGGGTAATGGAAAAATTGCTGATCCTTTCGGTGAATCCTTAGCCCAAGCCGATACCTCAAAAGTAGAATCACAATATTCTTGGAACTCATTAACAGACTTTAGCGATAACATTAAAGGCGTGCGTAATGTCTATGAAGGTGAGTTTTTAGGCAGCTCGGATAAATCCGGTATTGTCGATTTTGTTACAGCTGCCGATGCAAAGCTTGCCGCCAGGATTAGTGCTGAAATCAATGAAGCCATTTTGCTAATTGAAGCGATAGCAGGCTCAAATGATACGCCGTTTCGCCAAGCGATATCGGATGTCGATGGACGGGTTCGTATTCAAGCGGCGATCGATGCGTTAAGTACGTTACAAACCAGCTTAGAAAATGACGTTATTCCATTATTAAGTCAGTGGGATATCTAAGGTTACTGGGACATGAAATCGATAAATTCAGCCGCAATAGATGACTTTCTTTATCGATACCTAACCCCGCTGAAGGTCAGTATTTCAACGGGGTTTGGTAACAGTTTTGACTATAAAAAATATAATAACTTTTGTTATACCCCTGCATCTTGAAGTATCACGGGTATACATTTCCCGGTGATTTGAATGTCTCTTTTTCTCATCATTGGGGATTAACAAATCAAAGGCAGTGTGAGGTGTTACTTTTACTGCTTTTTTTGTGAGGCAATAATGAAGCATAAAAACCATCTGTTACATCTAAGTACAGTATTATTTTTGGGTCTGAGCTTAGCCGCTTGTGGTGGCTCTGGTGAGGATGAGTCGACAAATAATGATGTCGACAATAGCGACTCAACCGACCAAGACGTGGTAGTCGTTTATCCCAGTTTTACAAATGTTATCTTAAGTGGCGGTGAGACATCGGCAACGGATACCAATGAATCGGGTCATGGCTTTTCAACCCCCGCAGCTAATTTAACCCAAGAAGATTTCGATTTACATTTAGAGGGCGACGCTAATTTTGAAATGAAATTTACCACAGCGCCGAATGAGAATAACCCTGAGCTTGATGGATTAGGGCCGGTGTTTAATAACGCTGATTGTAACTCATGTCATCAAAGAGATGGCCGAAATTCAACGCCGATTGTCCCAGAGGGAAGTGATCGTGTCTTATTAGGTACCGAGGCGGGAATATTTCTGCGGATCAGCACTGCAAGAGACATTGATTGTGAACTTGGCACGGCTGAAAACGAGTATTGTGCGCCGATCCCAGTTCACGATTTCGGTACACAATTGTTCCATCGAGGCGTGTTAGAAGCGAGACCTGATTGGCAAGATAATCAATTCATAGGACAGGCAGATGTGTATTTGTCTTATGAATATCAAACGATAACCTACAGCGATGGAATGAGTGTTGAGCTGAAACGTCCTTTATTTGCGGTAGAAAATCCTTATGATTCGCCCGGTGAAAGTTTAGATAGCAGTAATGTCACCTCGGAGTTATTACAAGAAGACGTGTTAATGGGCTGGAGAAACAGTATGCCAGTGTTTGGTTTGGGTCTATTAGAGGCCATTCCTGAAAGCCATATTTTGGCTCATGTCGATGTGGATGATAGTAACAGTGATGGTATTTCGGGCCGAGCTAACTATGTGTTTGATGCGGTTAAAGCCCAAGCGGGAAATGACAATCCGGTGTCTTTAGGCCGCTTTGGTTGGAAAGCCAATACCCCGAGTGTCAGGGTGCAATCGTTAGGTGCGCTTCGTGGTGACATGGGCGTGACTAATCCGCTGTTTCCTGATGAAAGTGTGGCGGGTACAGCGTTACATGACTCTTATTTAACCCGTACAGGCTTTGTCGATATCGGTAGTGATGAAAATGGTGAGCCGGAGGCCAATGAAACCTTTAGTGATGCCGTGGTTTTTTATGCTGAAACCTTAGCCGTACCAGCAAGACGCAATGTTGATGACATTGACGTGCGTGAAGGGGCAAGATTATTCGATGAGCTTAACTGTACTGGATGCCATACGCCTAGTTTTGTGACGCAAGCTTCGGGTGAATTAGGCGGGAAAGCCATGAGTAGTGCACTCAAGGGGCAAACAATTTATCCTTTCAGTGACATGTTACTCCATGACATGGGAGAGGGGCTCGCCGATGGCCGTCCCGATTTTCTTGCCGATGGTAATGAGTGGCGTACTCGCCCGTTGTGGGGGATTGGGTTAACGCAAACTGTTAACCCACAAGCAGGATTTTTGCATGATGGCAGAGCGGCAACATTGGAAGAAGCGGTGTTATGGCATGGCGGTGAAGCATCAAGCAGTCAGCAAGCCTTTATGGCATTAAGCGGCGTAGAAAGAGATCAAGTGATTGACTTCTTGATGTCATTATAAGGGATTAATGAGTTAGTAAGGCTTTGAGACTCACTCAAAGCCTTGCCTACAAGGAATTTTTAATTCCAGCTGAATCCTGCATCTTTAAATATAACGGGTATATATTCCAGCGTGAGGCTGATTTCTATTGCCCTTAGTGATAGAAAGTAAGAGATTGTAAATTAACTTATTTATTTTTCTTTTTGAGATAAGATTTAACCTTAATGGTTAAGCTTAGCTTCATCAGTGAGTTGCTTGAATATCATGTTTTAAAGGGAATTTTTATGTATTTGTTTCTCATTATTCTTTCAATGTTACTCACTTATATTTATGCCCGACATCAATGGCATCATAAAATAATACCTCAAAATAGCAATGACTCTCTCAACACTCGATGCTCATATGTATGGTTTCATTGGTTTACTTATGCTTTGAGAGCGCAATCATTGATCATGCTATGTTTCGGGTTTATTGAGATTAAACTTGAAGAGCAAGCCTTATTCGGTATTGTCACCCAAACCCTAATAGGCAGTGTTTTATTTGGCCTGTCTTTTATTATTTTACGCGCTAATATCTATGTGTGGTTTTTAGCGACTCTACTGACCTTTAACCCGCTTTTTTGGTTGGAAAATACCCTTTATTATTTTGAACATAAACGGCTTTTTTAGTATTAGCCTCTATTTTTATTCTTTATAATTAGTCGGTTACCTAATAGGGTTTGATAAGGTAATATTGACTTTTTTAGGGGGGATTTTGCTACCTTACTTGCTATATTAGTAAGGGTAACGTATTATTTTTAAACATATCTGTAAAGGATTGATGAGTATTATGACGTTAGAAGCAATTAAGCGTGCGGCAACTGCCTTAAAAAATAAGAAAAGTACTGATTCATATGCACTTTCAAATCAAATTAAAGCACAAATATTAGCTCGGAAAATGTCTGGCGATGAAATTAATCATTTGTATGCTAAAACGAAAATTCAGCTCTAACGGTTTTTTTACGTCTTATTGATGTCAATTCAGTTTTGCCTTTCTCAGTCATAAAGGCTAAGAACAACGCGTTAAGATCTCAATTTTACCATCAGTATTCTTGTTCCATGTCTGTCCAGAAGCCATTTCTTAGGATGTAATCGTAATCAACACATAAGGAGTTGTGTGCTGTGTGGAATCATCGGATTTTTGACGAAATTATTGAAGGTGATGATGATTTTGTCGGCATGATTGCTTATGCCATTTACAAGCAAGAAAAGATTAAATGGATCAATGTCCAGTATGAAAAAACGGGTTCTTACCCTGTTAAAGATGAAATCGATCGTTATTTTCATGATGTCGCCTCCACCCCTGATTCGCTCGCCCGTTACCGCCAGCAGGCTGAAAATATTGTCAACAAATTTACTCAACTGTCTTTACTTGAAGAATTGGATGAATATAAGAAGCAATTACGCGACGATCAAATAATTCTCTCCATCGAAGAAAAGCTCTATAAAAGCAAAGCGAAAACTATTTTTGAAAATGTCATTTCAGGCTTAGTCGCCTCTGGGATCATCGTGGTTTTGAGTGTCTTTTTATTTTTGTATGATAAAATGCAAGATGAAACCTTCAACCAAGCCTCGCGCATTCCGGACATTATTCAAAATAATTTACCCGATAGTCTAAATGATGATTTAAGCACAGATGTCAGTGAAAAAACCAATAGAAAGTTGTCAGATAAGAGTTATTAAAGCAGGCTTTAATGGTAATGTGATCCTCTATAGAAAGCATCTAACGTAGCATAAAGTGTTTTTGAACCCGCATTTAGTGTGCCTTTCAGGCATTCTTCTGTGTTGCATTGACTTAAAAGGGAACAACTATTTATTCATCGATGCGCCTTGAATTAAAACGCCAGAGAGGCTAGGAATTGATCACTTGTAGATTGGAATGGGTATAAATATAAGTGATTTTTGGATAATTTTGGATAATTTTGGATAATTTTGGATAATTTTGGATAATTTTGGATAATTTTGGATAATTTTGGATAAATTTGATATCCCTTTTATCATATCAAGACTAAAGTCTATGTTGTGTTTTTTAGACGAAATGGCGTTGGATGATGACTGAACTAGCAATAGCAGGTAACCCCTTTTTTGATCGACATATTAATCTGGATAATGTTGAAAAAAGTGCAGCAGAAGGGACACAACTAAAAGAGCTTAATTGGCTTGAAACCTTGATAGATAATTGGTTCTCCCAAGGGAACAAAGCAAAAGCGATTGATGCTTTTAATACCCTATTAGATCCTTTAGTCATGACAGTGCGAAAAGAGGCTGCCATTGCAACGCTTAAGTCATTAATCGCTGAAGGTTCAGAACACCTTATCTCTGGGGAGAGAGACCCCAATATTTCGACTCAGTTTAATATCACCGTAGTTGATAAAGAGATCAGCGTCAAAACGGATCTCAATTTAATTCATGATATGCAAAAGGGGCTTGCTAAAGCGGGAGGTTTATTAAGCTTAACGGCGGAGAGTTTAAAGAACGACTTTACTCAATTAGCCTCAGGAAGTGGGGCTCTACGCTCACCGATCACCTCGGCTAAATATTTTAATCAAAGTATGAGAGGCTTAGATTTAGGCAAAGATAATCCTGATCTTCAACAAGAAATGAATCAGATTTTAGATACTGATGTCCAAGGTTATCCATTTAGGGAATGGGGAGATTCGAGCAAAGGGGTAAGTTATTTCATGCAGCGGATCACCCAAGATGAACTAACGAACGCCGCTAAGCAATTAAACACTTTAGGATCGAGAATAATCAATTTAAATCAACTTATTTCAGATAGGTATCCAAAACCGACAGCAACGCCTAAACTGGTAGACATAACATCTGAAATAGCGGGAACCAACCTAGCGTCTTCGGTGCCTAAATTACCCTTACAGAGCATTTCTTCGTTAGTATGAATGTGCTAGCGTGAACATAACGCTAAGTTTTTATCCTCAATAAGTCGCCGTTTAGAGAATAGCATCGCTATTTTCCATTTTATCCTTGGTTGGGTAAACGGTTGATCCTCGCTGATGGCGATAAAAACACCGCCTTCATTGACCAAAATGAAACAGCCCTGAGCTTTAGAGTGGACATCAATACCAAGATTAGTCATTCAGCTTGATTGTTTAAATAGCCTCATGTTATGGCAAGTTAGTAATGTCACATGCTGAGCAAAGTAGAAAGGTCACATTCCTCAGGATTACAGCTCGTGAATTTCTGGGCTGTTTTATAAACAGATATCAACTACGGGTTAAACTGGCCTTAAATTCGACCTCTTGCGCAACTAATGGGTTAATGGCCCGTACTTGAGCTTTACGACTGCCTTTCCTCGCATTACGTGTACGTTCAGGCGTGTTTGCTCTTTCTGCCTGACTCTTTTTTGCAAAGGCCAGTGCAGCACCTAAGCGCTTATTATCGACCACTTCACCTTGTTGAACACTTCTGAGTTTATCGAATATGCTGAATGTCAGTTCTTCACCACAGTATTTAATTGAGATCGTGCCGTCTGGATAGTCATAAACCACCACTGACTTGCCGATTAATCATTTCGATTTCTCTGTAGGGTCAATGAGATAAATGACTTTATCATATTGTAAAGTTAAGGCTCTGGTTAGTTTACGGCTTGTTTGCCTTGAAAAAATATCATGCAGTTCTGACGCTGATTCTGTCACTAAACGATGGACATCTTGTGAAGAGTGAGCAGCACAGGCAAAACGGCGATTAAAATCAACCATAAACTCAGGGAGCCATACGTTCGCCTCTTCCATCGTGTTTATCTCTGCAAGACGCATCTCTTTAATTAGACGGTCTTGCAGTGTCCTATTTGCCCGCTCAACTCGACCTTTAGCCTGTGAACTATGAGCACAAATCAACTCAATATTAAGCTCATAGAGCGCACGGCCATACTCGGTCATTTGCTGATTACTTTTTTTGCTGGGTGAATTGACTTTGAAAACAGAATACTTATCACTGTAAAAAGCAACGGGTTTACCATGGTTATCAACATATTCTCGCGTTAAGTTCATGTAATCATATGTCGTTTCAGACTCACAAAATAGCAGTGACATCAGCTTACTGGTCGCATCATCGATGAATACCAACAAACAGCACTTAGCCGAACGGCCTTCAAACCAGTCGTGATGAGAACCATCAATTTGTATCAATTCACCATAGCATTCACGCCGATAACGAGGTTGATAAACTTTACTCACTTTGTTCTTATGCACTTGCCATAAGCCTTCTGTGATAAGCCATTGCCTTAAGGTTTCACTCGACAGGTGAATATCATGTAATTCAGCCAATTTTTCACAGGCAAACGTCGGTTTAAAATCCGCATATTTTTGCTTAACGAGCGTTAGGACTTTATCCTTAAATTCAAGTGAAAAACGGCGATTACTGGGTAATCCACGGCGTTTAGAGACTAGGCCAACGTCACCTTGCTGACGCAGTTGATTAACCAGCCTTTGGATCTACCGGCGACTGATCCCTAATATACCCAGCCGCAGCTGACTGGGTTAACCTTTTATCACAAACCTTTGTGATCACACCGATGCGGTGCAGTTCGTTTTCACTCATCGTAATTAACATGGCAACATTATTTTATGCAGGACAATTTATGACCAAGCATATCAAAATGTGACATCTCTAAATTGGGGGGGATGTGACATTACTATATTGGATCTACACTCAATTAACAGACGACTTGTATTATGTAATAAACAGTTATAACTTATTATAAAAATGAACTAAGGAGGCGGTTTGGATAATTCAAGTTTTCCCCCTGAACATACACCGGTACTCAGTGCTTTGTTAGATGCTGGCGATCACATCAGTTTTTCTGGTCTAATTCAACAAGTTCAGCTTTTCAGTAAGCCACTTTCATTGGCAACCATCTGCTTTGTGCTTGAGAACGTCATGTTGAGTGAGCTTGAAATTAAATCGTTAGCATCATTTGAATCTGATCATTACTGCCGTAAGTGTCTATTTCGTAACGATCATTGCGAGATTTTGATCCTCAGCTGGCTCAATGGTCAACGCAGCAAAATTCATGATCATTTGGATACAGTCTGTGGAGTAAAAGTGTTGCTCGGGCAAGCGACGGAAACACGGTTTGAAACGGCGGCTAATGGGGATATATACGCAACGCAATCGGTACAATTTGATAAAGAGAACACCACCGTCAGTGAGGATAATGATATCCATCAAATTTCTAACTTACAGGCTGACGATCAACCGCTAGTTACACTTCACATTTACTCGCCACCTTTGCAACAGTTCCATATTTACCAACTAGAAGATGGCAAATCTGTGTTACTAAATGCACAACAGGATCCATGTTTTTATGAAATTTAAGAAGAAGGGAAGGGGGGCTTGGTCATTAAGCTGCGCTTAATGAAAGAATGTGAGTTTCCACTCACACTGGAGCAAGAGGGGATCTACAACCCCCCCCCTCTTGCTGATTTTTGGAAAAAATCCTTTACGGTCCCAAATGAGGTTCATTTATTTATACATTATTTTAACGGTATTTATTGCCTGCCGCCCCTGACGAAGTTAATTTCCTCATATTCGAGTCAAAATAATCGATGAATATATAAGGTCGACGTATGATTACTAAGCATCCAGTTCACACATTAGCAGACATTAAAGCTATCGAACAGACCCCATATGAAACTCTTGGGTTACCTGAAAATACTTATGATTCGATTGTACGATCTAGCCTTAAATGTCCAGATCGAGACGCCATCATTCTGGTGTCTGATGGCGAGCGGCCAACGGATGTCACTGTGCGTTATTCATACGCAGAACTGGTTCAATTTATGAATCGTACCGCGAATATGTTAAATGCACTCGGTTATGGGCGAGATGATGTGGTGACACTATTGTTGCCTAATCTGCCGGAAGCACACTTTTTTCTTTGGGGAGGCGCGGTTAGTTGTCAAATTAACCCCATAAATCCACTGTTAGGGCCTGAAATGATCCGCGATATTATGTGCGGTGCCAATAGTAAGGTGTTGGTTGCACTAGGGAATATACCTGGCACGGATATCTGGGATAAAGTAACCGCGATTAGTGAACACATACCGAGTTTGGAAACCATTATTTCTATTGGTGGCGATCATCTCTTTAATTCAAGCGTAAGAACTAGTGTTGAGTTTCGCCACCAAAAACATTACCACTATGAAAGCATTATCCATGAATATAATGCGCTATCTTTGGATAGTCATCGTACTGTTAAGGGAAGCGATATAACAACTCTATTTCATACTGGTGGCACAACGGGCAAACCTAAGTTGGTTCAGCAAACCCATATTAATCAACTTTATATTTGTATGGTGATTGATATTATCTCAGATCTGGAGCCTGACGATACGATTTTAGTGGGATTACCTATTTTTCATTGTAATGCCGCTATTCTCTCAGGTCTTATGCCTTTGAGTATGGGAAACACCATTGTGATTGCGGGCATAGACGGTTATCGAACACCAGGTATAGTGGCCAATTTATATCGAATAATTGAACACTTTAATGTAGCAAGTTTTAATGCTGTGCCAACTATTTATGCCGCATTAGTCCAGATGGGAAAACCTGTTAACAAGTTAGATAGTTTGAAATTTGCAATTTGTGGTGCGGCGCCTATGCCTGTTGATTTGTTTAAAAAATTCCAGGAACTCACTCAGATAAAATTGATTGAAGGATATGGGTTAACAGAAACAACCGTTGCCACAAGCTTAAACCCTATTGCAGGAACTTCCAAAATTGGTTCCATTGGCTTGCGTTTTCCTTATAGTGATATGCGTTGTGTGAAATTGGACAACGAGGGCAAGTTACTACGCTTTTGTGATATCGATGAGATTGGGATACTGCTCGTGAGAGGGCCACATGTGACTCCCGGTTATACACAAGCGGGAAAAAATAAGAGTCTATTTGTCACTGATACTGATGATATTCGCTGGCTAAATACTGGTGATTTGGCGAGAGAAGATGAGGACGGTTTTTTCTGGTTAACAGGTCGATTGAAAGACGTTATTATTCGCGGTGGTCACAATATCGATCCACTCATTATCGAAGAGGCGTTACAGAGTCATCCTGCCATCGCATTTTCTGCAGCCGTTGGGCGTCCAGACTGCTATTCAGGTGAAGTGCCTGCCGCATATGTGGTGCTCAATAATGGCGCAGAAATAACCGAGGCTGATATCCTCGAATATACTAAAAATACAGTGTCTGAACGTGCGGCAATCCCTAAGGTGATACGCATTCTGCCACAATTACCTGTAACGGCAGTGGGTAAAACGTTTAAACCTAAATTAGTATGGATGCAAATTGAAGAGGTCTATCAAGATGTACTCGCGCCAGCTTTGTCCGGGGATAGAGTAGAAGTTACCGTGGGGGCTGATGATGAATATGGAACCTTGGCTGACATTAAGGTGACGCTAGCTCAAAACCTCAAAGAAAAAAGATCAGACACAGTCATCGAGTCCTTAGTGCAGAACATTCTTAGCGAATTTACTCATCGCTACCGACTTACGATCACTCGTTAGCACCCTGAGCGGGATCATACTTTGTAGACAACGTTGAACTAACCCGCTATTTCATGATCTCAAAAAGAACAGTAACCAAGTCACTTATTGTTAAATCCTGAAATAGTAGTGTTGAAATAGTTATATCAGTGTATCGCTTCATATTGGAATAACTATTTTGTTTAATAACAAGTGTTAATTCTAATAGAGTATGGTCATCGATTACCTTCAAATGAAGGTGGGTGACATTTTTTAATTTATTAAGCTGCGCTTAATGAAAGGTGGTGCTTTTTAAAATAGTCCCACTCCTTCTCGTAATAAAAAGTGGGGTTAGGAGGATTGCTGGTCCTACAACTTCCATGTTTAAAAGCCAGTTCAGCATCAGTGCTTCTCGCTTATAGAAGCCACTTTGTGGCCTTCGCCCTCCTAATGACCGCCATAACGCCTGAGGGGCGTAAGCTTTCAAATGAAAGTTGATCACATTTTCTTTTGTGGTGAGTTGGCTTATTCGGTATTGATTAAGTGTGTTGTTAGTCGAGTTTTCATGGGTACTTATTGCCTGCGGCAGGCTTTGTGTAGATACCTCTATGACACACTGCGAGTACGTCCGTGTAAGTTCGACGATGGCATCCCTGCCATCCAGGGCGGGAGCATACTTTGTCGGATAATTAACCAAAGAAAACTTTTGCCCTGTAATCATCGTCCCAACTCGCCTTTTTTAGCTTATTTCGCTGACTTGGCGCACCG